>JAYRNU010000022.1:0-47846 GCA_041912015.1 Thiobacillus sp.
CGCCGCGGGGGCCGGCGGGCCCCCGGCGGCCCGGGGCGGCCACCCCGCGTTCGCCGCCGAAGCGCTCAACCTGCCGGCCGAGGCGTTGCTCGCCGAAGCGGTGGTTGCGCAGGGCGGCATCATCGACCCCGAAGCCATCCACGCCGCGCGCGTGGCGTTGCGCCGCCACCTCGCTGCGCGCCTGCGCGAAACGTTCGAAGCCGCGTGGACCGCCCTCGCCGCCGTCCTAACTTGTGGCGCAGCCTATGCACCCGACGGCGCGCAGGTCGGCCAGCGCGCCCTGCGCAACACCTGTCTCGGCTACCTGGCCGAAAGCGACGCCGCGTATCTGCAGACCGCGATCGTCCCGCGCCTCACCGCCCAGCTCGCGGCGGGCGGCAACATGACCGACGGCAACATGACCAATCAGATGGCTGCGCTCGCCACGCTCGCCAACCTCGACCTGCCCGAAAGAGAAACCTCGCTCGCCGACTTCTACGCGCGCTGGCAAAACGAAGCCCTGGTCATCGACAAGTGGTTCTCGGTGCAGGCCACCTCGCGCCTGCCCGGCACCGCCGCGCGCGTGCGCGCGCTGATGCAGCATCCGGCGTTTGATCTCAAGAACCCCAACCGCGTCTACGCTCTGATCCGCGGCTTCTGCGGCGCCAACCCGCGCCACTTTCACGCCGCCGACGGCAGCGGCTACGCGCTGGCGGCCGACGTCATCATCGAACTGCAGGCGATCAACCCGCAGGTCGCGTCACGCATCGCGCGCGGTTTCGACCGCTGGCGCCAGTTCGACGCCGGCCGGCAGACCCATGCGCGCGCCGCGCTGGAGCGTATCGCCGCGATCGAGAATCTGCCGAAGGACGTCGCGGAAGTGGTGGGGAATGCGCTGAGGGCTTGATCGAAGGGTGCTGCCTTGCCATGACCAGTTCGGCGGACGGCGGGTTTTCGGTGCGGATTCAACCGGTGGGGCGTTGCGCCAACGAGTTCCGCAATGGATTTGCGGATTCAACCGGACACTGCCGTGTCCAGGCAGCGCGAGCCGCTGCTTTGGCCATGTAAGTCTGCATGCCCCGACCTGACTCGCTGGACATCTACTCGCCCTTGAGAAGTGAGCGTGGCAGTCATTCTTGCGTCAAGAATGTTCGAAGGGCTCAAACCGCTCTTCTGACAGAAGCGGGACCGGGTCAAGGCAGTGCTTCGCATCCAAGGCAATTCCCGGTCAGCGAGGCAACCCGGCTGCATGGATGGAGGTGGCACTGCCGGCTTGCCCAAGGCCGCTCTCGGAGAAAGAAGTTGCCGCAGGTCAGAGACCTATACATAATTCTGATTACCAGAAGAACGAGCCAACGCCCCAAACCCTGCCCACGGTACACGCTCCGGACGTTCGAGCCCTGAACCATGAAAATTCCTCTCCTGCGTGGCGTTCTTCCCCTTGATCGTTCCCGGCTGCCGGGGGACATCGCAGCCGGCATCACCCTCGCGGCGTTGGGCATTCCGGAAGTCATGGGCTATACGAAAATTGCCGGAACGCCCGTCGTCACGGGTCTGTATACCATCCTGCTGCCGCTGGTGCTGTTCGCCCTGCTCGGCGGCTCACGCCATCTGGTCGTCGCCGCCGATTCGGCGACTGCGGCGATTCTGGCCGGCATGCTGGTGGCGGTCGCCGCACTGGGCAGCCCGGAATATATAGGTCTTACCAGTACGGTGGCGCTTGCGGTGGCGGCCATGCTGGTGCTGGCCCGCGTGTTTCGGCTCGGGTTTCTGGCGGACTTCCTGTCGCGTAGCGCCCTCATCGGCTTCCTGACCGGGGTCGGCGTACAGGTCGCCGCAGGCGAACTTTCGGGGCTGCTCGGACTGGAGAAGCAGGGGCATGGCACGATCGAGCAAGTCGTGTCGGTGTTCCATCGACTGGGGGACACGCATCTGCCGACGCTGTGGTTGTGCCTGACGGTGCTTGCGATCATCGTCGGTTTCAGCCGCTTTGCTCCGCGCATTCCCGGCGCCCTGATCGCAGTGCTGGGTGCGATCGTGGCCAGTACCGTCTTCGGCCTGGCACAACATGGCATCGCGGTCATCGGCGAGGTGCCGGGCGGACTGCCTTCGCTGTCCATCCCGTCGCTGAAGGCCAGCGAGATCTACCAGGTGCTGGCCACGGCGGCCACCTGCTTCATCGTCATCCTCGCGCAAAGCGCGGCGACAGCGCGCGCCTACGCCAACCGCTACAACGAGCGCTCCAGCGAGAACCTGGACCTGGTCGGCCTGGCCGGTGCGAATGCCGCTGCGGCATTCACCGGTACCTTCGTCGTGAACGGCAGCCCGACCAAGACGGAGATGGTCGATTCCGCCGGAGGGCGCAGCCAGGTGGCACATCTGACGACGGCGCTGATCGTGCTGGTGGTGATCCTGTTTCTCACCAAGCCGCTGAGTTTCCTGCCTGCGGGAGTGCTGTCGGCGATCGTCTTTCTGATCGGGGTGAAGCTCATCGATGTCAAGGGCATGCGTGAGCTCTACCGGCTGCAGAAGGACGAGTTCGTCATCGCGCTCGTGACCGCCGCTGCATTGATATTGGGCACGGTGCTGGAGGGCATTCTGGTTGCGGTGCTGCTGTCCTTGATCGATCAGGTGGGCCACAGCTACCGGGCGCGCACACGTATCCTGACCCGCGACGCCACAGGGAACTGGCAGCCAGTACCGGTGGCCCCGGGGATTGTTTCGGCACCCGGCATCATCGTCTACCGCTTTGAATCGGACCTGTTCTATGCCAATGCCGGCCGCTTCATGGAAGAGGTGCTGAGTCTGACCGAGCAGGCTGGCCAACCGGTGCGATGGATCGTGATCGACGCTTCAGGCATCAACGATATCGACTTCACGGCCGGCAAGACGCTTGTCCAGTTGCGTGCCGAACTTGATCGCCGCGGCATCGGGTTCGCTGCGGTAGCCACCCCGGAGGGGGTGCTCGAGTCAATGGAACGCTATCGGGTTGCCGGGGATCCGGAGGCGCGGCCACCCTACCGCAGCGTCAACGCAGCGGTCGAAGCGCTCACTGCAGCGGGAACGGCGGAGCTACGCTGATGGCAAGCGCTGCCCTGTTTGCCGGGCGCGGTTCGATGGCATCCCGCGTCGAGGCGGGCAAGGCGGCGCGGAAGAAGACGCCACGCAAGTCACTGGCCGAATTCAAGCCGTCAAAGCGCGATCCCATCGCGCTGCTCGAAGCCTCCAACACTGGCCGCGTGGCGGAACTCATCCCGATACGATATGGCCGGATGGTGGCCAATCCGTTCGCGTTTTATCGCGGTGCCGCGCCGCTCATGGCCGACGACCTGGCGAAGCATCCACACTCCAATGTGATGCTGCAGCTGTGCGGAGACGCACATCTGGCCAACTTCGGCCTGTTTGCCAGCCCTGAACGGCGCGTCCTGTTCGGCCTGAATGACTTCGACGAAACCTTGCCGGGTCCGTTCGACTGGGATGTCAAGCGCTTGGCCGCTTCGTTCGTGATTGCCGCGCGCGAGCGCGGCTTCAGTTCCCGCCGGCAGCGCGAAGTCGTGGGCATACTCTGTGCGGCGTGGCGCAAGCAGATTGCTTATTTCAGCGGCATGGATACCCTCGATGTCTGGTATCACCAGTTCGCGGCCGATGACATGCTGGCGATGGCAAGCTCGGTCAGCCAACGCAAGAAGGAACAGGCGACAATCAGCAAGGCCATCAACCGGACCTCGCATGACATGGCGGCCCAAAGCACCGATCTGGTGAACGGGACGCTGCGCATCAGGGATCTGCCGCCACTGACCTATCACTACAAGGCAAAGAGCCGGAGCGACGCGAACAAGTTCGAGAAGGCCGTGCGCCAGTTGTTTTCAGCGTACCGGGAAACACTCGACGAGGACCGGCGCGTGTTGTTCGATCGCTTTGAACTGGTCGATGTGGCGATTCGGGTGGTCGGCGTTGGGTCGGTGGGGACGCGCTGCTATGTCGCGCTATTCATGGCCGATGGCGAGAGTCCGCTGTTCCTGCAGGTGAAGGAAGCGCGTGCTTCCGTCCTGGAAAATTACCTGACCAGGAGCGTGTTCCCGAACCACGGACAGCGCGTCGTCATCGGGCAGCGGCTGATGCAGTCGGCGAGCGACATCTTTCTCGGCTGGGGCGAACCCAAGTTATCCGGAAACCAGTTCTACGTGCGGCAATTGCGCGACATGAAGGGATCGTTCGATTTCGAATCTTTTTCGCTGCCTGATCTGAACGAATACGCCGAGTCCTGCGGCTACGCCCTTGCCCGCTCGATGAGCAAGGCGGGCGATCCCGCCCTGATTCACGGATATGTCGGAAGCTCCGCGGAATTCGGCCGCGCCATCGAGAACTTCGCCCTGTCCTATGCGGAGCAGAACGAAGCCGACTGGTCGGCGCTCAAGGCAGCCGTCAAGGCCGGCCGCGTAACAGCAGCGCTGGAGACCTGATACTGCCGCGGTATGCAAATGTCCGCTCAGTGTCCGAACATGCTCATCGCCTGTGACAATGCCAAGGTCAGCCCGCGCCACTCGCGGTGGGACATGAAACGGGTGCTGGTCGTCAGTTCGATGCGCACCCTGGTCGGCGTCGTGCAGCGTGCCGGTTTGCTTCGCGTCCTGCCCCACGAGATGCACCGCGACGTCCCCGCGATCCAGGCAGGCGTGTTCATGCAATGGGTGATCGCCGGCCGCCTCCTGCGATTCTGGGCTCGGCCCAGTGGAAGTCACCGGCAGCGCCCCTTCCGCGAGTGGAAGTTTTTCAGCGCCGTTATGGGTACCCAGTTGCTGGCGCCACGGATGGCAGCGAACGGCGGGTCGGTAGCAGCCCTTTCCGGGTGCCTCATCGGTATCATCCGGGCTTGTAACCTGGCCTGGCTGGCGGCGCTCGATACCTGCAAGCTCGGGTTCTGCCGGACGCTTGATCACCAGGCCGCCCGGACAACCACCTGCAAGCAGTGGTTCCACGAGCCGCTCGACCCGGTTGGCGGCCTGCACCGCAAGTGATGGAAGACAGAATTGCAAACAGCGAAGGAATCGACATGCGTTGGCTCATAATGGTCATGGTGGGGGCAGGTCTGCTTGCCGGCTGCAGCAAGCAGGAGCCGAAGAGCGAGGCGCGGCCTCCGACCGAAGTCACCGTGATGACCGTCGCCGCGCACGACACGCCGGTCAGCTACGAATACGTTGGCCAGACGCAAAGCTCGCACCAGGTGCAGATCCGTGCGCGGATGACGGGCTTCCTCGACCAGCGCGTCTACACCGAGGGCTCGATGGTCAAGGCGGGCGACGTGATGTTCCTGCAAGACCCGAAGCCGTTCGAGGCGCAGCTCGCCGCCGCAAAAGGCGCACTGGCCGAACAGCAGGCGCGCCTGCAGACCGCCAACGACAACCTCGCGCAAGTGAAGCCATTGGCTGCGCTGAACGCACTGAGCGTCAAGGACCTCGACGACGCGACCGGCCAGCAGCAGGCGGCGGCCGCAGCAGTGGCGACGGCGAAGGCGAATGTCGAGACAGCGCGCCTCAACCTCTCCTACACGACGATCAAGACGCCGGTGTCCGGACTCTCTTCGTTCGCCCGGGTGCAGGACGGCGCCTACGTCAGTGCCGAGAACAGCCTGCTGACGTACGTCGAGCGGCTCGACCCGATCTGGGTGAACTTCACGCTGTCCGAGAACGAAGTACTGGGCCTGCGTTCGGATGAGGCAAAGGGGGTGCTGCGGGCGCCAGCCGACAGGGTCTACGGCGTCGACTTGATCCTGGCCGACGGCAGCGTTTTCCCGCACACGGGCAAGATCACATTCGCCAATGCCAGCTACAACGCGCAGACCGGCACTTTCCTTTTGCGGGCGACAATCCCGAACCCGGATGGCGACTTGCGGCCGGGTCAGTTCGTGCGCGTGCGCGTGCAGGGTTTGGTGCGGTCCAACGCGATCCATGTCCCGCAGCAGGCGGTGCTGCAGGGTGCCACCGGGCATTTCGTCGTGCTGGTCGACAAGGACAGCAAGGCGCAGATCCGCCCGGTCAAGGTCGGGGCCTGGTACGGCGATGACTGGTTCATCACCGAGGGCCTGAAGACCGGCGACGTGCTGGTCGTCGACGGCATGGCGCGGCTGACGCCGGGCGCCGTAGTCAAGGCTGTCGCGGCACCCGTGAAAGCGGCGGCGGGCCTCGACGCGGCCCCGCCGGCGCCCGCTGCGGCGGTGAAGAAGTAACGCTGAGGAGCACATCGATGTTTTCCCACTTCTTCATCGACCGCCCGATCGTCTCGGCGGTGATCGCGCTCATCATCTCGGTCGTCGGCCTGGTGGCGATGGTGAAGCTGCCAATCGCGCAGTACCCTCAGGTGACGCCGATCCAGATCCAGGTGACGGCGACCTACCCCGGCGCCAACGCCCAGCTGGTCGCGCAGAACATCGGCGCGCCGATCGAGCAGCAGGTCAACGGCGCCAACAACATGATCTACATGTCGTCGACGAGTTCGTCCACCGGCAACTACACGCTGACCGTGTATTTCACGATCGACACCGACCCCGCCCTCGCGCAGGTGGACGTGCAGAACCGGGTGAGCCAGGCGATGGCCCAGCTGCCCCAGTCGGTGCAGGCGCAGGGCGTGGACGTCCAGCAGAAGACCTCGACCTTCCTGATGGTTCTCGCGGTGTATGCGCCCGACGGTCGCTACGATGCGAACTACATTTCCAACTACACGAACACCCAGATCCTCTCGACGATCAACCGCATCCCGGGCGCGAACCAGGCATCGATCTTCGGCGTGCCGGAGTATGCCATGCGGATCTGGCTCAAACCCGACAGGATGGCGCAACTGCGTCTCTCCACAACGGAAATCGCCAATGCCGTCAAGAACCAGAATCAGCAGTTCGCGGTCGGCCGCATCGGTGCGCCGCCGACGCCCCATCCGGTCAAGCAGACGTTCCCGGTGACGACCAGCACGATCACCGAGGCTTCGCAGTTCGAAAACATGATCCTGCGCAGCGAGAACGCGGACGCGGCACTGGTCAGGGTCAAGGATGTGGGCTATGCGGAACTGGGCGCGCAGAGTTATGCGCTGAATACCTCGTACCAGGGGAAGCCGGCGACACTGATCGCCGTCTATCAGCAGCCGGGCGCGAATGCGATCCAGGTCTCCAAGCAGGTGCGCGAGACGCTCGCCGAGATGTCGAAGCAGTTCCCGGATGGTCTGAAGTACGACGTCGCGCTCGATACGACGCTGTTCGTGCAGGCCTCGATCAACGAGGTCATCAAGACGTTCTTCGAGGCGGTGCTGCTGGTTGTGCTGGTCGTGTTCATCTTTCTGCACAGCCTGCGGCTCACCATCATCCCGACGCTTGCCGTGCCGGTGTCGATTCTCGGCGCACTGGTCGGCATGCTGGTTTTCGGCTTCTCGATCAACATGCTGACGCTGTTCGGCATGATCCTCGCGATCGGACTGGTCGTCGACGACGCGATCGTTGTCGTCGAGAATACCGAGCGCAACATGGTGCAGTTCGGCCTCTCCCCGAAGGAGGCGGCGAAGAAGGCGATGGACGAGGTATCCGGCCCGATCATCGCGGTCGTCCTGGTGCTGAACGCGGTCTTCATCCCGGTCGCGTTCCTCGGCGGCATCACCGGCGCGCTTTACAAGCAGTTCGCCGTCACGATCGCGATCTCGGTCGTGTTCTCCGGCATCGTCGCGCTGACGCTCTCGCCGGCGCTCGCGGCCATCCTCGTCAAGGCCAGGCAGGGCGAGAAGAAGGGCTTCTTCAAGTTGTTCGACGACACCTTCGATCGCATCACCAGCGCTTACGTCGTTGGCGTCAAATGGGTGATGCGCAACGCTCTGCCGAGCCTGACTGCGTTCGGCGTGGTCGTTGTCGCCTGCGTGCTGCTGTTCCGCGCGCTGCCGACGGCGTTCGTGCCGCAGGAGGACCAGGGCTACATCTTCGTTGCCTACTTCCTGCCTGATTCTGCGAGCCTCGACAGGACCCATGATGTCGGCGCGCAGGCCGCCGATATCGTGCGTCGGCATCCAGCCGTCGCCAATGTCGCCCAGGTCGACGGCTACAGCCTGATCGACTCGCAGAACAAGACCAACTTCGGCGTTCTGTTCGTGTCGCTAAAGGACTACGAGCAGCGCAAGTCGCCGGACCTGTCGGCCGACGCGGTGATCGAGGCGTCGCGTCGCGAGCTCGAGCGCATCCAGGGCGGTTTGATCGTGCCGGTCAATCCGCCGGCGATCCCGGGGCTGGGCGTCACCGCCGGCTTCCAGATGTGGCTCGAGCAAAAGGGCGCGGGCAACTACCAGCAGCTCTCGCACGTTGCCGACCAGATCATCGCCAAGGCAAAAACCCGGCCGGAGATTGGCGATGCAAACACGACCATCCACACCAATGGCCAGCAAATGCTTGCCGACGTCGACCGCGAGAAGGCCGAAGTGTTGGGAGTCCCGGTGCAGGACGCGTATAGCGCGCTGCAGACAATGTTCGGGTCGCTCTACGTCGGCCAGTTTCCGAAGGATTCGCGGCTCTACCAGGTCGTCCTGCAGGCCGAGCCCAAGTACCGGATGACGCCTGAGGACATCGGTCGCTTCTACGCCAAGAACCGCGACGGCGAGATGGTTCCGCTCTCGGCGCTGGTCAGCACCAAGTTCATCACGGGCGCCGACCTGGTGACCCGCTTCAACAACTACCCCGCGATTCAGATCAACGGTGCGCCCCGTCACGGCGTGAGCTCTGGATCTGCGCTCCACGCGATGAGCGGGGTCGCCGAGGGCCTGCTGCCCCAGGGGTACGGCTACGAGTGGGCCGGCGAGGCGCGCGAGGAGATGTCGTCCGGGTCGACATCGGCGATCGCGTTCGTGTTCGGCCTGCTGTTCGTGTTCCTGATCCTGGCGGCGCAGTACGAGAGCTGGTCGCTGCCGATCGGCGTGATGATGGCAGTGCCCTTCGCCATTCTCGGCGCACTCCTGGCGATCGCAATGCGAGGCATCCCGAACGACCTCTACTTCCAGATCGGCCTGCTCACGCTGGTCGGGCTCGCAGCCAAGAATGCGATCCTGATCGTCGAGTTTGCGGTCGACCTCAACCGCAAGAAGGGCATGTCGTTCTTCGACGCGGCGGCCGAGGCGTCGAGGCTGCGCCTGCGGCCGATCATCATGACGTCGTTCGCGTTCGTGCTGGGCACGTTGCCGCTCGCGTTGGCTACCGGCGCGTCGGCCAACAGTCGTCACTCGATCGGCACCGGCGTCATCGGCGGGACGCTGATGGCGACGGTCATTGCGATCTTCTTCATCCCGATGTTCTTCTGGCTTCTCGAGACCGTCAGCCAGCGGCTGTTCGGTGGCAAGGCGGTGCCGCAGCCGGCAAACGAGGCTCGCGCAGGCGGTGGCCAGCTGCCGACCGGTGGCGCAGCGATCCCGCCCGCCGCCCCGCCACACGTGGAGGGCGACTGACATGCGCGCCAGACTGACTGCCGTATTGCTGTGCGCCGCCGTCGCCGGCTGCACGATGGGTCCCGACTACAGGCGCCCTGAAGTGGACACACCGCAGGCATACATCTACGAGCCGGAGGCCGTCGCCGTCACCGCCGATCTCGAGTGGTGGAAGCGTTTCGACGACCCCGTGCTCGACAGCCTGATCGCCACCGCGCTTGCGAACAACAAGAACGTGAAGATCGCCGCGGCCAACGTCGAGCAGGCTGCGGGCGTGTTGCAAAGCACCCGCTCGGCGCTCTACCCGCAGGTGGGCTACCAGGGGGCGGCCGGCCGTGACCGGTTCTCGGAAAGCGGGACCACGAGCCTGCCATCCGGCCTGTCGAATCCGACCAACGTCTACCAGGCACTGGCTGGCGCGAGTTGGGAGATCGACCTCTGGGGTCGCGTTCAGCGGCTGGGCGAGAGCGCGCAGGCAAACCTGCTGGCGACCGAGGAAGCGCGGCGTGGTGTCATCCTGACACTGGTTGCCAATGTCGCGAACGGTTACCTGCAGTTGCGCGGATTGGATGAGCAGCTGGCGATGGCCGAACGCGCGCAGGCGGGCTACGCCGAGTCGCTGCGGCTGATGGAGCTCAGGTACAAGTACGGCCGCGTCTCGGAGATGAACGTCGAGCAGGCGCGCGCGCGCTACCAGACGGCGTCCGCGCAAATTCCCCGGATCCGCCGCGACATTGCAGTGCTCGAAGACGCGCTGTCGATATTGCTCGGCCGCAACCCGGGGCCAATACCACGAGGCAAGGCCATCTTCGATCTGAGCCTACCCGACATACCGCCTGGCGTTCCTTCTGAACTGCTCGATCGGCGGCCGGACCTGCTGCAGGCCGAGCAGCAGCTCGTCGCAGCCAACGCGCTGATCGGTGCGGCCAAGGCCCAGTACTTCCCGACGATTTCCCTCACGGGCGCTCTCGGTACGGCGAGCACCGATCTGTCCAACCTGTTCAAGGGGCCGGCGCGCACCTGGAATTATGCGGGAATGCTCGCGGGCCCGATATTCACCGGCGGAGCAATCGCCGGACAGGTGGCACAGGCCGAAGCCGGGCAGAAGGCGGCGCTGCTCGGCTACGAGCTCTCGATCCAGAACGCCTTCGCCGATGTCAACAATGCGTTGGTGAGCCGCGTCGAGCTCGAGCGGCAACTCGCGGCTCAGGAGCAACTCGTCAAAGCGCTGCGCGGCTACTCGCGCCTCGCCCAGGCGCTGTTCGACGGCGGGCGCGCGCCTTACTCGACGGTGCTCCAGGCCGAGGAGCAGCTCTTTCCGGCCGAGCTCGACTGGGCAGCGGCACGCGCCCAGCTCTGTTCGTCGCTGGTCAACATCTACAAGGCGATGGGCGGTGGCTGGGTCACCACCGCCGACAGGCTGACCGCATCATCCGCCATTCCGGGGAATACACCCTGAACAGTCGCCAATCCGATTCGCAGTACCGCAGACCGATGCGCGACCCATCGGGGATCGATGACGCCGCATTCCTGGCAGCCAGGATGCTTGTGCAGGCCCGCGCCGAACGCGCTAAACGCGGCGTCGAGACGACGATCGCCGAGCGCGATGCTCGGCCGCACGCCGCGGTGGCACCGCCGCCTGCGGCCGAGATTCCAGCCCCGCCACGATGAGCGCTGCACCGCCTCCGCTGACGCACGTCACCTCGCTGGAGGAGATCGTCTGGGGTATCGTTCTGATCGCGGCCACGTTGGCAATCCACGCCGTCGCGATGCCGACCACGCTGCTCGCGAGCGGGCGCCTCACGGCTCGGCTCTCCGGCCGCGAGCCCTTTCTCACCGGCGTCCTCGTGCTGCTCGCGGGTAGCTGGATGATCGTCGTTACCCACCTGCTCGAGGTCGCCGTATGGGCCGCTTTCCTGTATCTGCGCGACGCCTTTGCGAACGCCTCGGACGCGTACTACTACGCGCTGATGCAGTACACGGCGGTCGGCAGCGACCTGTCGCTGCCGGACCGCTGGCGGCTCGTCGGCGGCATGATCACCATGGCCGGCCTCCTCACGTTCGCATGGTCGACGGCGGTTCTGCTCACGCTCGCGCAGCGCGTGCAGGACGATGGCCTGCACCGCAAGGGGGCCATGGACGGTGCGGATCGGCCGGGCGTCCATGACGACACCGCCACGGGTGGACACCCGTGAATGCGGCAAAGTGATCTCGCAATGCCGCCCGCTGTGATGGGAATGCCGCCCAGGCTCAGGAAATGCCGACCGGTTTCTGAGTCGCGGGCAGCCTGACCCATTCAGCGCCCGCTTCGAGTAGCGAGGACGCATTCACCGAAATTGAAAGCGGTCGTCCAGCAGCATTTCCGGGCGCTGGTCGGTGCGCGGCGCATCGCCGACCCAGGCGACGCAGTGCGCCAGGTGCGGCTCTGACCGAATAACGGCCATCAAAGCCGATCCGTCGGCCAGGACAATCGAACGCCTGCGGCTCAGCCCTCCGCCACCACCGCCAGCACGTCCTCGCCGTAGGCCTCCAGTTTCTTCGTCCCCAGCCCCGATATCTCGCCCAGCTCCGCCAGCGTGGCGGGGCGGCGCGCGGCGATCTCGCGCAGGGTGGCGTCGTGCAGGATGACGTAGGCGGGCACGCCCTTTTCGTTGGCGGTTTCGCGGCGCCAGGCGCGCAGGGACAGGAACACGGGATCCTCGTCGTCGTGGGCGCCGGCGCCGGAACTGGGGGCGAAGCGCGATTTCTTGCTGCGTGCCGGGCGCACTTCGATGGCGCGCAGCATCACGGTTTCCTCGCCCTTGAGCACCGGCTTCGCGGCCTGGGTGAGTTTGAGCGCGCCGTAGGCGCTGTGATCGACCTCCAGCAGCCCGCGCACCACGAGCTGGCGCAGCACGGCGCGCCATACCTTGTCGCTTTGGCTCGCGCCGATGCCGAACACGCTCAGCTGGCCGTGGCCGAAGCGCTCGATCTTCTCCGTTGTCTTGCCGAGCAGCACGTCGAGCACGTGGCCGGCGCCGAAGCGCTGGCCGGTGCGGTAGACGGCGGAGAGCAGCTTCTGCGCGGCCTCGGTGCCGTCCCACAGGGTCGGCGGGTCGAGGCAGACGTCGCAGTTGCCGCAGGGCTGGCTGGCTTCGCCGAAGTAGGCGAGCAGCGCGACGCGGCGGCAGCTGGCGGCTTCACACAGGCCGACCAGGGCGTCGAGCTTGGCGTGGCCGATGCGCTTGTGCGCGTCCTCGGCTTCGCCCTCGTCGATGAAGCGGCGCTGGGTGACGACGTCCTGCAGACCCCAGGCCATCCACGCCTCGGCGGGTGCGCCATCGCGGCCGGCACGGCCGGTTTCCTGGTAGTAGCCCTCGACCGAGCGTGGCAGATCCAGATGCGCGACGAAGCGCACGTCGGGCTTGTCGATGCCCATGCCGAACGCGAGGGTGGCGACCATGACGACGCCGTCCTCGCGCAGGAATTTTTCCTGGTGCCGGGTGCGCGTCGCAGTGTCCATGCCGCCGTGATACGCCAGCGCAGTGAGGCCGGCGGCGGCCAGCGCCGCGGCGGTTTCCTCGACCTTGTTGCGCGTGCTGCAGTACACGATGCCGGCCTCGTCGCGGTGTCCGGCCAGGAAATCGAGCAACTGGCGGCGCGGGTCGGATTTTTCGCTGATGCGATAGCGGATATTCGGCCGGTCGAAGCTGGCGACGAAGACACGCGCGGCGCCGAGATCAAGGCGTTGCAGGATTTCGGCGCGCGTGGCGGCGTCGGCGGTTGCGGTCAGCGCGATGCGGGGCACGGCGGGAAAGCGTTCGTGCAGGGCCGACAAACCCAGATATTCCGGGCGGAAGTCGTGGCCCCATTGCGACACGCAGTGTGCCTCGTCGATTGCGAACAAGGACACCCGTGCCTGTTCGAGCAGGTCCTGGAAACGCGGCGTGAGCAGGCGCTCCGGCGCTACGTACAGCAGCTTCAGCTTGCCCGTCACGAAGTCGCGCTCGACCTGCATCGCCGCAGCACTGTCGAGGCTGGAATTGAGGAAGGCGGCGGCGATGCCGAGTTCCTGCAAGGCCGCGACCTGGTCCTGCATCAGCGCGATCAGCGGCGACACCACAACCGCGCAGCCTTCGCGCAGCAGCGCCGGGATCTGGTAGCACAGCGACTTGCCGCCGCCGGTGGGCATCAGTACCAGGGCGTCGCCGCCTGCTACCAGGGTGTCGATGATGGCAGCCTGGTCGCCGCGGAATTCGGTATAGCCAAACACGCGGCTGAGCAGGCTTAAAGGGGCGTCGGACATGGAATTCATGACTGGCGGAAGGCGTGTCACATTGGCTATAATTGTGTCACGTTTTGCCGCCGGGAGGCGACCGATGAAAACCCTGACCATCCGCGAGGCCCGCGAAGGCCTGTCGCACCCCGACCAGATGTTCGCCGATGCCGACGAAGTGCTGGTGGTGAGACATGGTGAGCCGGTGGCACGGATACTGCCGGTCAAGCCTGCGACACCGGCGCGCAAGCTGCCGTCGCTCAAATGGCTGCGCGACCAGATTCCGTATCAGGAAATCCCGAGTGAAGTGCTGATCCGCGAAGATCGCGATGCCCGGGACTGACCGACCGTGACCGAGGTTTATCTCGACACCAGCGCACTCATCAAGCTGTATGTGCCGGAAGCCTTCTCCACCGAGATGGAGCGCTTTGTCGCAGAAGCCGACGCGCTGGTCATCAGCCGCCTGAGCGTGCTGGAGTGGCATTGCGCCATGTCGCGCCGCCTGCGCACGGGGGTGATCACCGAGGGCTACCTGAAGACGGCGCGTACCGAATTCACCCGCCACCTGGCCGAAGACTATTTCCGCATTGCGCCCTTCGACGACAGCATCATGATCGATGCGCTGCAAGTTCTCGACAGCGTCAAGCCGGTGCCCTTGCGTACGCTCGACGCCCTCCACCTGACTACGGCACGCCATGCAGGCGTGACCCGACTGGCCACCGCCGACCGCGTCATGACCGACGCGGCGAACCGGCTGGACCTTGCTGTAAACACTTTTTTTGTATGACCTTGCCCACCATGAACAACGAAACAACCGCCCCCACCCTCGACGAGAACCAGATCATCGCCGAGCGCCGCGCCAAGCTCGCCGCGACCCGCGCGGCGGGCGTCGCCTTCCCTAACAACTTCGAACGGCACGACTACGCCGGCAAGCTGGCCACGGAGCACGGTGACAAGACCAAGGAAGCGCTGGAAGCCGAGGGCATCCAGGTCCAGCTGGCCGGCCGCATGATGCTGAAGCGTGTGATGGGCAAGGCCAGCTTCGCCACGCTGCAGGACATGAGCGGACGCATCCAGGTCTACGTGTCCAACGACCTCACCGGCACCGAGTCGCATGACGCATTCAAGCACTGGGATCTGGGCGACTTCATCGGCGTGACCGGCTCGCTGTTCAAGACCAACAAGGGTGAACTGACGATCCAGGCCAGGTCGATCCGCCTGCTGTCGAAGGCGCTGCGACCGCTGCCGGAGAAATTCCACGGCCTCGCCGACCAGGAGCAGAAATACCGCCAGCGCTACCTCGACCTGATCACCAACGACACCGCGCGCGAAACCTTCATGCGCCGTTCGAAGATCATCCAGTCGATCCGCGAGTTCATGACCGGCCACGGCTTCCTCGAAGTCGAGACGCCGATGATGCATCCCATCCCGGGCGGCGCCGCGGCCAAGCCCTTCGCCACGCATCACAACGCGCTCGACATGGAACTGTTCCTGCGCATCGCGCCCGAGCTGTACCTGAAGCGGCTGGTGGTCGGCGGCTTCGAGAAGGTGTTCGAGATCAACCGCAACTTCCGCAACGAAGGGCTGTCGACGCGGCACAACCCCGAGTTCACCATGATGGAGTTCTACGAGGCCTACCGCGAGTACCGCTACCTGATGGACTACACCGAGGCGCTGATCCGCCACACCGCGGTCGCCGCCACCGGCTCGACCACGGTCAGCTACCAGGGCCACGAAATCGAGCTCGGCAGGCCGTTCGACCGCCTCACCATCGTCGACGCGATCCGCAAGTACCATCCCGAGTACACCGTGGCGCAACTGAACGACCGCGACTGGCTGGTCGCGCAGTTCGCCGCGATGAAGGCCAAGTACAAGCCGCAGGATGGCATCGGCGGCCTGCAGCTTTCCTTCTTCGAAGAAACCACCGAGGCGCTCCTGATCCAGCCGACCTTCATCATCGACTACCCGGCCGAGGTCTCGCCGCTGGCGCGCCGTTCCGACGCCCAGCCCGAGATCACCGAGCGCTTCGAACTGTTCATCACCGGGCGCGAGATGGCGAACGGCTTCTCCGAGCTCAACGACGCCGAGGACCAGGCCGAGCGCTTCATGGAACAGGTGCGGCAGAAGGAAGCCGGCGACGAGGAGGCGATGCACTACGACGCCGACTTCATCCGCGCGCTCGAGCACGGCCTGCCGCCGACCGGCGGCTGCGGCATCGGCATCGACCGTCTGGTGATGCTGCTGACCGATTCGCCGAGCATCCGCGATGTCATCCTGTTCCCGCAGATGAGGCGGGAAGCTTAAAGGCACCCCGCAGATGCGGCGCGAGGGCTGACCCGCCGGCCATGGGGCAGTATGCGTTCCGGATCGCGCTTTCCGCGCTGATCATCGTCGCGGTTGCCGAGGTCGCCAAGCGCACCACGTTCTGGGCGGCGGCGCTGGCTTCGCTGCCGCTGACCTCGGTGCTCGCCTTCGTCTGGCTGTATCTCGACACCGGCGACGTGCAGAAGATCGCCACGCTGTCCGCCAGCATCTTCTGGCTGGTGCTGCCCTCGCTGCTGCTGCTCGTGCTGCTGCCCATCCTGCTGCGGCAGGGTTGGGGATTCTGGGCGAGCCTCGCGGTTTCCAGTGCCGCGACGGCGCTGGCCTACGTGGGCATGGTCAAGCTGCTGGCTGCGTTCGGCATTCGCCTGTAAAGCAGGCCGGCAGGCCCGTCCATGCGCGATCGCTTCCGGTAAAATCAAGCCCTCCGGCCATTCTCACAATCCATCCTTTTCACGAGTCAACCCATCATGTCCGACGCCTTCAACACCTTCGATTCCTTTTCCACCGGCGCGGGCAGCGCCCGCTTCGCCTCGCTGAAAAAGCTGGAAGCCACACTGGGAACGTCGCTCGCACGGCTGCCGGTGTCGATCCGCATCGTGCTGGAGTCGGTCCTGCGCAACTGCGACGGCGTGAAGGTCAGTCCCGAGCACGTCAGGCAGCTGGCCGGCTGGAAGCCGAATGCCGAACGCACCGAGGAAATCCCCTTCACCGTGGCGCGCGTGATCCTGCAGGACTTCACCGGCGTGCCGCTCTTGGCCGACCTCGCCGCAATGCGCTCGGCAGCACAGAAACTGGGCAAGGATCCGAAGAAGATCGAGCCGCTGGTGCCGGTCGACATGGTCGTCGACCACTCGATCCAGGTCGATGCCTCGGGCAGCCACGACGCGCTCGACCTCAACATGAAGATCGAGTTCGAACGCAATCGCGAGCGCTACCAGTTCCTGAAATGGGGCATGCAGGCCTTCGAAACGTTCAAGGTGGTGCCGCCCGGCGTCGGCATCGTGCACCAGGTCAACATGGAATACCTGGCGCGCGGCGTCATGGAAAAGGACGGCGTGGCCTATCCGGACACGCTGGTCGGCACCGATAGCCACACCACCATGATCAACGGCCTCGGCATCGTCGCCTGGGGCGTCGGCGGCATCGAGGCCGAAGCCGCGATGCTCGGCCAGCCGGTCTATTTCCTGACCCCGGACGTGGTCGGCGTGAACCTCACCGGCCACGCCAAACCCGGCGTCACCGCCACCGACGTCGTGCTGACGATCACCGAGATGCTGCGCAAGGCAAAGGTGGTCGGCAAGTTCGTCGAGTTCTTCGGTGACGGCGTGGCGACGATGTCGGTCACCGACCGCGCCACCATCGCGAACATGGCGCCCGAATACGGCGCGACCATGGGCTTTTTCCCGGTCGACGAGGCGACCTGCCAGTACTTCGCCGCGACCGGCCGCTCCGCCGCTCAGGTCGACACGATCCGCGCCTATTACCAGGCGCAGGGCCTGTTCGGCATACCCAGGGCCGGCGACATCGATTATTCGCAGGTGCTGGAACTCGATCTCGCCAGCGTCGAACCCTCGGTCGCCGGACCCAAGCGGCCGCAGGACCGCATCGCGCTGGCCGGCCTCAAGTCGGCGTTCACAGCCCTGATGGACAAGCCCGTTGCCGACGGCGGCTTCGGCAAGCGCGCCGACGCCTTGCACAGCGGCGACACGCCGATCCGGCACGGCGACATTGCCATCGCCGCGATCACTTCGTGCACCAACACGTCCAACCCCGGCGTGATGCTGGCCGCCGGCCTGCTGGCGAAGAAGGCCGCCGCGCTCGGGCTGAAGCCCCCTGCGCACGTCAAGACCTCGCTCGGCCCCGGCTCGCGCGCCGTCACCGAATACCTCCGCAAGGCCGGTCTGATGGATGCGCTCGAACAGGTGGGCTTCTCGGTGGTCGGCTACGGCTGCACCACCTGCATCGGCAACTCCGGCCCGCTGAAGCCCGAAATCGAGAAAGCCATCGCTGACCACGACCTGGTCGTGGCCTCGGTGCTGTCGGGCAACCGCAACTTCGAGGCGCGCGTGCACCAGGCGGTCAAGGCCAACTTCCTGATGTCGCCGCCGCTGGTCGTCGCCTTCGCGCTGGCAGGACGCGTCGACATCGATTTCGACAAGGAAGCCATCGGCACCGGCAGGGACGGCAAGCCGGTCTACCTCAAGGACCTGTGGCCCAGCCACGACGACGTCGCCGCGGTCATGAACACCGCCACCGACCCGGCCGCCTATCGCAAGATCTACGCCGACGTCGGCGCCGACAACCCGCTGTGGGACGCCGTCTCCGCCCCCACCGGTACCGTATACGAGTGGGACGCGAAATCGACCTACATCCAGCAGCCGCCGTTCTTCGCTGGTGCCAGGGCAGCCAGCCCGGCCATCAAGGGCGCACGCGCGCTGGCGATCTTCGGCGACTCGGTCACGACCGACCACATCAGCCCGGCCGGCGGCATCAAGCCGACTTCGCCGGCCGGCCTCTACCTGACCGAGCACGGCGTGCAGAAGGCCGACTTCAATTCCTACGGCGCGCGACGCGGCAACCACGAAGTCATGATGCGCGGCACCTTCGCCAACGTCCGCATCAAGAACCTGATGATCCCCGGCAGCGAGGGCGGCATCACGCTGAAGGACGGCACGCAGCAGCCGATCTACGACGCCGCCATGGCGTACCAGCATGAGGGCATGCCGCTGATGATCTTTGCCGGCGAGGAATACGGCACCGGCTCGTCGCGCGACTGGGCCGCCAAGGGCACCACCCTGCTCGGGGTCAAGGCGGTCGTCGCCAAGAGCTTCGAGCGCATCCACCGCGCCAACCTTGCCGGCATGGGCGTGCTGCCCTGCCAGTTCAAGGACGGCGTCGATGCCGCGTCGCTGAAGCTCGACGGCAGCGAGACCTTCGATCTCGAAGGCACCGAGTCCGGCATCACCCCGCAGCAGGACGTGACGCTGGTGATCCATCGCGCCGACGGCGGCACGGAGCGCGTTGCGCTCAAACTGCGGATCGATACGCCGATCGAGGTCGAGTACTACGACAAGGGCGGCATCCTGCCGTTCGTGCTGGGTCAGCTGCTGGGTTGAATCCCTCTCGCTGCTGCGCGCAGCTCGGACATCTGGATGGGCGCGCCCGTCGGCTCGCCCGATCGATCATCCAGAGAAGAAGCCGGGACTGCGCCTGAAATGCCGGTCGATCACTTTGTTCTTCACGCTTCAGGCAAAACAGCCTATAAAATGAAACATCAATCTTGTGACGCGCAACCAACAGCGCGTTGTTTTTTACGCTATAAAAATACTTTCAAATCTTGAATTAGCCCGCCTGCCACATTAGCATCTTCTAAAATAATCGCATTTTTCTGGAGTCCCAGCATGACAAAACATTCCGCCTCTGTTGCCCTTTCCGTCCTGGCCATTGCCCTGCTGCAAACAGCCTGCAGCGGCGGCCCTAAGACGTTGACCTACCAGGCCAACATCAAGCCGATTCTCGATGCCAATTGCGTGTCCTGTCATGTCCCCGGTGGCGCCGGATTCGAAAAGACCGGCCTGCGTCTGGACAGCTATGACGGTCTGATGAAGGGCACGCAATTCGGTCCCGTCGTGGTGCCCGGTTCCAGCGTCAGCAGCACGATGTATCGCCTGGTGTCGGGCCAGGCCGATCCCTCAATCCGCATGCCGCACGGCCAGGCCGCGCTGCCGGAGGCCGACGTGACCACCATCGCCACCTGGATCGACCAGGGCGCCAAGAACTGATTTTCAGCCAGAGAACCCATCCAATGAACAGTCGTCATTTTTTCCATTTCAGCGCCCTGCCGCTGTCGATGCGCATGGTCTACACCATGACGCTTCTGGTGCTGGGTACGGGCTATATGTTCGCCATGTTGCAGGTGTGGTTCACCCACTCGGGGCTGGACGGCAAAGCGAATACCCTGACTGCCGCAGACATCCGGATCGCCTACCATGGCAGCGAAACCGACACCAAGCTGGAAACGGCCCTCAAGGGCCCGATGGCCGAGATGCTGCCCACCGAGGAGCGCGCAGTCATCTTCAAGTGGGTCCAGGATGGCGCGACGCAGGAAGGCTATGAAAAAACCGTGAAGCCTATCGTGGAAAGCCGCTGCCAGGCCTGCCATGACGGCAGCAATCCGCATCTGCCCACGCTGATCAATTACGAGGGCATTTCCAAAGTCGTCGCCAAGGATTCGGGTGCGACGATCCCGACCCTGGTTCGCGTGTCGCATATCCACCTGTTCGGCATCACGTTCATCTTCTTCATCGTCAGCAGCATCTTCACGCACGCCTACATGCGTCCGCTATGGCTCAAATGCGTGATCATCGTGGTGCCTTTCCTGACCATCCTGACCGACATCTTCTCCTGGTATCTGACCAAGTTCTATCCGGGCTTCGCATGGTTCATCATCGGCAGCGGTGCCTTGATGGGCCTGTCGTTCACGATCCAGTGGGTCGTCTCGATGTGGCAGATGTGGTTCTACTCCCTGCCGGAAGATATCGAGGAATGCGGCGGCGCGCTGCCGATCCTTGGACAGAAAGCGCCCAAGGCAAAGGATTTGTAAAGCAGCCCGCTTCCAGGCTGCGCAGGTGAAACTGGCCGTGTGGGCGATGCTCACACGGCCAGTTTTCTGTACAGCGTACGCTCGCTGATGCCGAGCTTGTCGGCCAGCGACTTGCGGTCGCCGTCATGGTGGGCCAGAGCCCATTGCAGGTAACGCAGCTCGGCGGTTTCGAGTGGCACGATCGATTTCGAGTCTGACAGGCCTGCCGCCGCATCGGCCGCCAGGTCGGGCGGCAGGTGCTCGACCTGCAGGGAGTCGCCGTCAGCCATCAGCAGGGCCCGCTCGAGGATGTTTCGGAGTTCGCGGATGTTGCCCGGATAGTCGTATGCCTTCAGCCTGGCGCGCGCGGCCTCGCTGAGCGTGCAGGCGCGCCCGGGCGCGAGCCGCGCCAGCAGGGTCTCGGCCAGCAGCACGATGTCGTCGCGCCGTTCGCGCAGCGCAGGCAAATGAATCGGGAACACCCCGAGCCGGTAGTACAGGTCGCGCCGGAAGCTGCCGCGCTCGACCATGGCCTTGAGGTCACGGTGGGTCGCGGCAATGAGCCGGAAATCGGCGCGCAGCGTCTCCACCCCGCCGACCCGGCGAAACGTCCCGCTCTCCAGCAGGCGCAGCAACTTGACCTGCAGGCTCAGCGGAATGTCGCCCACCTCGTCCAGAAACAGGGTGCCGCCCGAGGCCGACTCGACCAGCCCGATCTTGCGCTGGCTGGCCCCGGTGAACGCGCCCTTCTCGTAGCCGAACAGTTCGCTCTCGAACAGGCTTTCGGTCAGCCCGGAGCATTCCACCACCACGAACGGCCCGTGCTCGCGCCCGCTGTGCTGGTGAATGGCCTGCGCGACCAGTTCCTTGCCGGTGCCGGATTCGCCCAGCAACAGCGCTGTGGTGTCGGATGGCGCCACCCGGCGCAGCATTTCCAGCATGCGGTTGAACGCCGGCGCCTTGCCGACGAGGCCGCTCTCGACCGGAAAACTGCTGGCCTCGCGCACGGTGGTCATGCGCTCGACGAAGTACTCGACCCCACCCGACGCGCCGACGATCGGCGTCAGGGCCACATCGACATGCTCGTCGCCGCGTGGCGTATGGTGCAGGTGCAGCACCCGGTGCGGCTGGCCGTCGCTGCGGCTGGCGGCCAGCGGGCAGGACTCGCCGCACTGGTCGCACGGCAGGCTGTAGTGATGCGACACCGCGTAGCAGGTCTGGCCGACGACGTCGCGGCCGCCGGCGTAGACTTGGCGATAGGCCGCATTGGCCGCCAGGATCCGGTACTCGGCGTCCATGACGATCTGGGCGTCGGGCTGGTTCTCGAGAAAGCTGATCAGTTCGCTCGCCGGGGACATCTGCCATCACCTGTCATGCCATTATTGGCATAGCATGATAACGTTAACTGCCATTTTTGGCACCACCGGCGCGCGGCACGCCGCGACGGTCAAAGACACATGACTGATTTGAAAGGAGAATAGGATATGCGGCGCGAGCCTCGTTGCTGGCATGCCTCTTGCGAAGCAGGACATACCTCATGAAGAAATCCATGCCCGAGTTTCTGCACCATCCCCTCGCGCGCGAGATCGCGCTGGCCGTCGTGATCAAGCTGCTGCTGATCGTGGCGATCTTCTACGCCTTCTTCGACGGTCGCGTCCTGCATCCGGATGCCGATGCCGTCGCCGCGCGGCTGGCCGATCCGCACCAGACCGCCAAGCCCTAACCCCATCAGGAGTCCCCATGCTGACCGAACACCTCGTCGACCTGTCCCGTCTGCAATTCGCAGTCACGGCGCTGTACCACTTCCTGTTCGTGCCGCTGACGCTCGGCCTGTCGTTCATCCTGGTCATCATGGAACTGACCTACGTCATCACCGACCGCCCGATCTACAAGGACATGACACGCTTCTGGGGCAAGCTGTTCGGCATCAACTTCGCGCTCGGCGTGACCACCGGCATCACCATGGAATTCCAGTTCGGCACCAACTGGGCGTACTACTCGCACTACGTCGGCGACATCTTCGGCGCGCCGCTGGCGATCGAGGGGCTCATGGCCTTCTTCCTCGAATCGACCTTCATCGGCCTGTTCTTCTTCGGCTGGGACCGTCTCAACAAGTGGCAGCACTTCATGGTCACGGTGCTGATGGCGGTCGGCTCGAATCTGTCCGCGCTGTGGATCCTGATCGCCAACGGCTGGATGCAGGACCCGGTCGGCGCCGAATTCTCGTTCGTCACCATGCGCATGGAGATGGCCGACTTCTGGGCCATCGTCTTCAACCCGACGGCGCAGGCCAAGTTCGTGCACACGGTGTCGGCCGGCTACGTGACGGCATCGCTGTTCGTGCTCGGGATTTCCAGCTGGTATCTGCTCAAGGGACGCGACCTCGATTTCGCCCGCCGCTCGTTCCGCATCGCCGCCGGGTTCGGCTTCGCCTCGGCGCTGTCGGTCATCGTGCTCGGCGACGAGTCAGGCTATACCGTCAGCGAATCGCAGCAGGCCAAGATGGCAGCGATCGAGGCGATGTGGGAGACCGAGCCCGCGCCGGCCGCGTTCACCGTGTTCGCCCTGCCCAACCAGCAGGCCGAGCGCAACGACTACCAGCTGCAGATTCCCTACGTGCTGGGCCTGATCGGCACGCGTTCGCTCAGCAAGACGCTGCCCGGCATCCACGACATCAAGGAGAAGAACCGCGCGCGCATCGAGTCCGGCATCCTCGCCGTGACCGCACTCGAGAGAATCCGCGCGAACCGCGACGACTGGGATGCGCGCTCGCAATTCGACCTGCACAAGGCCGATCTCGGGTTCGGGCTGCTGCTGAAGAAATACACGGCCGACGTGTCGCAGGCCACGCCGGAAATGATCCAGCAGGCCGTGGACGACACCATTCCCAACGTCGCGCCGCTGTTCTGGAGCTTCCGCCTGATGGTCGCGCTCGGCTTCGCCTTCCTGTTGCTGTTCAGCCTGGCGCTGTTCTACTCGGTCAAGGGCAATTTCATCGAGAAGAAATGGCTGCTGCGCTGGGCGCTGTGGTTCATCCCGATGCCCTGGATCGCCGCCGAACTCGGCTGGGTCGTCGCCGAATACGGCCGCCAGCCGTGGACCATCTACGGCGTGCTGCCGACCCATCTTTCGGTCTCCAACCTCACGCCCGCCAGCCTCTACGGCTCGCTCGCCGGCTTCGTCGGCTTCTACACCGTGCTGCTGATCGTCGAGATGGTTTTGATGACGAAATACGCGAGGCAGGGCCCGGCCAGCCTCGGCACCGGCCGGTATTTTGGTGAAAGCGGCCACGGCGAGCGGGCCAGCGGCGGCGCGCTGCCCGCAGGCGCACCGGCACAGCAACTCTGAGGAACTGACATGGATTACGAAACCCTGAAACTCGTCTGGTGGCTGCTGGTCGGCGTCCTGCTGGTCGGCTTCGCCATCATGGACGGCCACGACATGGGCATGGGCGTGCTGCTGCCCTTCGTCGGCAGGAACGACCTCGAACGCCGCGCCGTCATCAACACCGTCGCCCCGCACTGGGACGGCAACCAGGTCTGGTTCATCACCGCCGGCGGCGCGATCTTCGCCGCCTGGCCGCTGGTCTACGCCACCGCGTTCTCCGGGTTCTACTGGGCGATGATGGCGGCCTTGTGGGCGCTGTTCTTCCGTCCGGTCGGCTTCGACTACCGCTCCAAGATCCAGCACCCGACCTGGCGCAGTACCTGGGACTGGGGCCTGTTCATCGGCGGCGCGGTACCGCCGGTCATCTTCGGCGTCGCCTTCGGCAACCTGCTGCTCGGCGTGCCGTTCCAGTTCAACGACTATCTGATGTCGACCTACAGCGGCAGCTTCTGGGCGCTGCTCAATCCGTTCGCCCTGCTCGCAGGCGTCGTGAGCCTCGCGATGATCACGACCCAGGGCGCGAACTACCTGATGATGCGGACCGAAGGCGACATCTACCGCCGCGTGCGCAGGGCGAGCCTGGCGTTCGCGGCGCTGACGATCGTCGCCTTCGCGCTGGCCGGCGTCTGGGTCGCGACCGGCATCGAGGGCTACGTCATCACCAGCGTGGTCGACCCCAACGCCCTGCCCGACCCGCTGGCCAAGACCGTGGAAGTCGCCAGCGGCGCCTGGCTGCGCAACTACACCCAGTACCCCTGGGCGGTCTGGGTGCCCGCCGTCGCCTTCGCGGCGCTCGTCGCCAGCATGCTGGCCGCGCGCCTGCACCGGGCCGGGGTGGCGTTCTGGTCGTCGTCGCTGGCATGCGCCGGCATCATCGGCACCGCCGGCGTGTCGATGTTCCCGTTCATCATGCCGTCGTCGAGCGACCCGCGCTCGAGCCTGACCGTCTACGACGCGGTCTCCTCGCACCTGACGCTCGGCCTGATGCTCGGCGCCACGGTGATCTTCATGCCGCTGATCATCTTCTACACGTCGTGGGCCTACAAGGTCATGTGGGGCAAGGTCACCACGGCCTACATCGCCGCCAACGACAAATCGGTTTACTGAAAGGAATCGCCATGTGGTATTTCGCCTGGATGCTCGGAGTCACCATGGCCGTGCTGCTCGCCTCGATCAGCGCGATGATGTGCGACGCCAGGGAATGCGCGCTCGACGACGCGCGCAGGAACTCGGAAAGCGGGCCGGAATGAGCGCCCGCGTCGTCGTCATCGGCAGCGGATTCGCCGCGCTGACCGCGGTGCGCGAACTGCGTCGTCGCGACCGCTCGGTACGCATCACGCTCGTCGCGCCGAAGGCCGAGCTCATGTATTACCCCAGCCTGATCTGGGTGCCTGCGGGCTTGCGCCGCGCGGACGACCTGCGCATCGACGTGTCGGGCTTCCTGGCGGAGCAGCGCGTCGACTTCCATGCCGGACGCGTCACCGGCTTGCAGGACGGCGGCCGCACCGTGCTGACGGACCGCGGGACGCTCGCCAACGACGCGCTGCTGATCGCGAGCGGCGGCCGCTTCCTCAAGGGCCTGCCCGGCATCGAGCATGCGCTGACGATCTGCGAGGGCGCCGACGCCGCCGAGTCGATCCGCGCGCGCCTCGCCGGCATGACGGGCGGCACGATCGCCTTCGGCTTCGGCACCAACCCCAAGGAGCAGGGCGCGATGCGCGGCGGCCCGATGTTCGAGCTGCTGTTCGGCATCGACACGCTATTGCGGAAACAGGGCCGACGCGACCGCTTCAGGCTGGTGTTCTTCAATGCCGCGACGCAGCCGGGCAAGCGTCTCGGCGACAAGGCCGTGGCCGGCCTGCTGCGCGAGATGAAGCAGCGCGACATCGCCACCCACCTCGGCCACAAGCCCACGGGCTTCGAAGCCGATCGGGTCAGGACCGAGGGGGGGGATGTCGCCGCCGACCTGATCCTGTTCATGCCGGGCATGAGCGGCCCGGCCTGGGCGGCCGACGCCGGCCTGCCGCTGTCCGACGGCGGCTTCTTCCAGGCCGACGCCCACTGCCAGGTGGCCGGCGCCGACAAGGTGTTCGTGGCCGGCGATTCCGGCAGCTATCCCGGCCCCGACTGGCTGCCCAAGCAGGCGCATATCGCCGACCTGCAGGCCAGGGCCGCCGCGGAGAACCTGCTGCTGGCGCTCGACGGCAAACCGCCGGTCGCGCGCTTCAAGCCCGAACTGATCTGCATCGTCGACACGCTCGATCGCGGCATCCTGGTCTACCGCGACGAGAAGCGCGCCCTCGTGCTGCCGCCGTGCCGCCTGTTCCACTGGGCCAAGCGCTTCTTCGAATGGCAGTACCTGCGGCGCTACCGCAAGGCACGCTGATGCCCGGCATGCTCTACGGCGCCTGGGCGCGGGGCGTCTCGCTCGCTGCCGCGATCGCGATGATGCTGCTGGTCACGCTGCTGCCGCGCGGCCTCACGACCGACAGCGGCAGCCCGGTCAACCACGGCCTCCTGATGCTGATCATGTGGGGCATGTCGGCAGGCTTCGTGCACGGCGTCGGCTTCGTTCCCCGGCACCCGCTGCTGCGCGCCCTGCTCGGCCCCGTCGCGGCCTGGTCCGGCATCGGCCTGGGGCTGCTTTTCTATGCACGCCATTTTCTCGACTGACGCCATGCACCACACCGATCCTGCCGCCCCGACCCCCTACCAGCGCATCGGCGGCGATGCCGCCCTGCGCAAGCTGGTCGACCGCTTCTACGAACGCATGGACGAATTGCCGGAAGCCTACGCCACGCGCAAGATCCATCCGGCCGACCTCGCCGAATCCGGCAACAAGCTGTTCGATTTCCTGTCCGGCTGGCTGGGCGGCCCGCAGCGCTACGTCGAGAAGCATGGCCATCCGATGCTGCGGCGGCGCCACCTGCCCTATGCCATCGGCCGAGAGGAACGCGACCAGTGGCTGCTGTGCATGAAGCTTGCGCTCGAAGAAGTCGTCGCCGACGCAGCCTTGCGGCAGGCCCTGTTCGATGCCTTCGCGCGCGTCGCCGACCACATGCGCAACCAGCCCGGGTCCACCCGTCTCCCGATGCACCCGGGCGCCTAGGCTTCTCAGTCGAAGGCGAAGACCTGCGCGAACAGTTCGCTGACCTTGTCGGGCGGCAGGGGCCGCGCGACCACGAAGCCCTGGATCTCGTCGCAGCCCTGGCTCCTGAGGAACGCCACCTGCTCCGGCGTCTCGACGCCCTCGGCGACGACCCGCAGGTTCAGCGCATGCGACAGCCGGATGATGGCGTTGGCGATCTCGGCGTCGTCGCTGTCGGTCAGCACGTCGTCGATGAAGCTCTTGTCGATCTTCAGCGCATCGATCGGCATGCGCTTGAGCTGGGCCAGGTTGGAATGCCCGGAACCGAAGTCGTCGATATACACGTGCAGGCCGCGCTGCCGCAGCGCGTCGAGCATGCCGAACGTCCGCCCGGGATTCTCCATGGCGGCGCTCTCGGTCACTTCGAGCTGCAGGAAGGCGTGCTCCATGCCGGTGTCGCGCAGCACCGCGTCGATGTCCTTGATCAGGCGCGCATCGGAAAACTGGCGCGGCGACAGGTTGATCGCCACGGGCGGCGGCGCGAGGCCGGCGTCGCGCCAGGCGATCCACTGCTCGCAGGCGGCGCGGACCACCCAGCGGCCGAGCGGCAGGATCAGGCCGGTTTCCTCGGCCACCGGGATGAACTGGTCGGGCGTGACCATGCCGCTCGAGCGCGAAAGCCAGCGGACCAGGGCTTCGAGCCCCACGACCCTGCCGCTGGCCAGGTCGACCTTGGGCTGGTACACCAGAACCAGCTCGTTGCGTTCGAGCGCATGGCGCAGGCCGGTTTCGAGCGTCAGCTGCTGCTGCGCCACGTTGTTCAGCTCGATGCTGAAATATTCGAAGCCGCTGCGGCGCTGCTTGGCCTGGTACATCGCCAGATCGGCCTGGCGCAGCAGCGTATGCGCGTCGAGGCCGTCGTCCGGATAGACGCTGATGCCGATGCTGGCGGACAGGGCATAGCGCCGCTGGTCGAGCTTGAACGATTCCGCCAGCGCCTTCAACAGCTTGCCGGCCACGCGGCTGGCCGAGCGCGAGGCCGGCGCATGGGTCAGGACGACCGCGAATTCGTCCCCGCCCAGACGCGCGACGAAGTCTTCGGCCCGCAGGTTGTCGCGCAGCCTGTCGGCCACGACGCGCAGCACCTGGTCGCCCACGACATGCCCCTGCGAGTCGTTGATGTGCTTGAAGCGGTCGAGGTCGATGAACAGCAGCGACACCTGCGACGGGCCGCGTTGCGCGCGCGCCAGCGCGTGAGCCAGAAAATCCTGGAAATACGAACGGTTCGGCAGGCCGGTCAGCGGATCGTGGTTGGCCAGCATGTCGAGCCGCATTTCCGAATAGCGGCGTTCGGCCAGGGCCGCCGACACGAACAGCCCGCCGAGCGCCATGGTCATCATGCTGACCTGCAGCGCATGGACGTCGCGCGGCGTGGTGGCGCCGCTGAGACCGCCGAACGACACCACGCCGACGCCCAGCACGATCAGGGCCGAGAGGAATATGGCGAGGCTCGCCCCGATCACCGAAAACCGCAGGGCCGCCCACAACACGCCCGGCAGCAGGACGAACAGGACGATCTCGGCGGGCCGCAGCAGGCTGACGTACTGCATCATGAGCCGGGTCAGCAGCAGCATGCCGAGCACCAGCACCAGCGCTTCCAGGCGTGCGCCGCGGTGGGTCGGCAGCAGGTCCCAGCGTGTCGCGGTCAGCAGCAGCGGCGCGATCAGGTAGACGCCCAGCAGATCGCCGAGCCAACCGACCCATAGCACCGTTGCAGCCAGGTCGGCAGGCAGGCCGTCCAGGAAATGCAGACTGGCCACCCCGGCCAGCGCGCTGACCGCGCACCCCAGCGGCGCGGCGACCAGCGCGAACTTGGCGACGCTGGAGACGTAATCGAGGGTCAGGCTGAAGGGCTGAAGACGGCGCGGCAGATAGCCCATGACCGCCGCGCCTGCCGTGGCGCCGAGCGCCAGCCCGAGCGCAGCGTTCGGCGCCAGGAACTGGCTGTAGACAAGAAATGAGCCGAGCAGCACGCCGGCGACGCCGGCCAGGCCGAAGCGCAGGCTGGCCGCTGCGCCGATGCCCGCCGCCAGCCAGACGACGGAAACCACCGACGCCATGTACCCGGCAAACTCGATGCTGACCCAGCCGGCCAGCGCGTAGAGCAGCGCCGTCAGGACGGCGATCAGCACGAACCGCCTGGCCGTAGCCGGGGTCGGCATCGCCAGGCCGGGCAACACGGTCACCCGGTCAGGCGGCGGGATCCAGTTCTGCGCGCACCGATTCCAGCGCGTCCCTGAGCGTTTCCTCGGACAGGCCGTTCAACTGCTCGGCCAGCATTTCCGCCGCGTCGATGGTGTCGGTTTCCTCGGGCAGGCTGTCGGTGTCGAGATTGGCGACGAACACCGCCGCCGCCCCGGTCACCTGCAGCAGCTGGCGGCGCTCGTTCATCAGCAGTTCGATTTCCTCGCGCAGCAGGCGGATCTCTTCTTCTTCCATGGCGTGCAGGGTCATGCTTGTCTCCGGTTATCGAGTCGGCTCAGCCAAACAGGGTCAGGACACCCGTGTAGCCATACAGCCGGTTGTGAGAAATTTCACCGTTGGCGGAGAAGCCCACCAGCGGAAAGTCCCCGAGGGCGTCGCGAATCAGTTCCATTTCCCGGTTCGGCGCGCCGAACATGTGGCGGCCGCGCCCCAGGCAGGAATAATACACGCCGCCCCGGATCGGGGCGTCGAGATGCCTGGCGACGGCCGACAGCATGCGCGCGAGATCGTCCTCCGCCGAGTGCTGGTCGCGACGGCAGAACAGCACCTGGTCGCCCGGTTCGACGTATTCGCCGATCGCCACCAGGTCGTTCTGCGGGTCGACGCCGAGGATGTTGCGCACCAGATAGTCGCCGGTATCCGACCCCTGCACCGGCAGCCCGACGAAGATGTAGCCGGCCGCGCGGCGCAGGTCGCGCGCCAGCACCTCGCCGATTTCTTCCTTCATGACGTCGAGCGCCGGCCGGTGGTCGAGGCTGCCGATGATGTTCCGGCTGGCGGCGGTGACGCGATGGCGCGGCCCCAGCGGCGAGACGCCCTGGGTCAGCCGCGTCGCCAGCCTGACGCGTTCGCTGAACACGACCCCCGACAGGCCGCCGCTGACCACCTCGTCGCAGATCTGCGCCGTCTCGCCCTGCGAACTCGACAGGCCGCCGACGACGAAGCCGCTCGCCATGCGCGCGCCGAGCCCCTCGATCAGTTCCTGCATGCGGTCGTTCGCCGGGTCGCCATGCACCAGCGCCAGGTAGCCCTGCGGCGCCTGCGCCTCGATGTCCTGCGGCGCGCGCAAGGGCGGCAGCATGCAGAAATCCTCCGGCGCGAATTCGCCGAGCATCACGGCCATCGCGGGCTGTTCGAGATATTCGACGCCGGTCGCGCAGATGCCGACGCCGACGCTGCCGGTCCAGTGCGCCACGCCGGTCGCGCTGCGGAAGAAGTCCAGGATCGCCTCGAACTCGCCCGCCCAGGCATCGGTCACATACAGAAAACCCAGGCTCGCTGCCGCGGGAATCGCACCGAGCTGGCGCATGCAGACCTGCGCCGCCTGCATCCAGTCGGCATCGCTGGCGTGGGCGTAGCGGAACGCGGCGCTCATCGGAAAGGACAGGCTGCGACGCGCCCGCTGACGTGCTTCATCGACTGCCTGGTTGTGTTGTCGGTGTCCATGACTGTCCACGATATCATGCGAAGATCGTTTGAATGGTGTTGTTCCCATGCCTGAAATTTCCGCGCTCCATCCGCCGCTCGAGCCGCATGCCCGCGGCATGCTCGACACCTCCGGCGTCCACCGCATCTACTGGGAAACCTCGGGCAACCCCGACGGCATCCCGGTCGTGTTCGTGCACGGCGGGCCCGGCGCCGGCAGCTCGCCGATGCACCGCCGCTTCTTCGATCCGGCGCGCTACCGGATCGTCGTGTTCGACCAGCGCGGCTGCGGGCGCTCGACGCCGCACGGCGAACTCGTTGACAACACCACGCCGCACCTGATCGCGGACATGGAAGCGCTGCGCCAGGCGCTCGGCATCGACCGCTGGCTCGTGTTCGGCGGCTCGTGGGGCTCGACGCTCGCGCTCGCCTACGCCGAAGCGCACCCGCAGCGCTGCCGCGGCCTGGTGCTGCGCGGCATCTTCCTGTGCCGCAAGCGCGAGATCGACTGGTTCCTCTACGGCATCCGCGCGTTCTTCCCCGAGGCGCAGCGCCGGCTCGAGGAATACATCCCGGCAGGCGAGCGGCACGACCTGCTCGCCGCCTACCATCGCCGCCTGGTCGACCCCGACCCCGCGGTGCACCAGCCCGCCGCGTTCGAGTGGGCGACGTTCGAGGCGTCGTGCTCGACCCTGCTGCCCAACCCCGATCTGGTCGCGGCGTTCGGCAGCGACCAGACCGCGCTCTCCCTGTCCCGGATCGAGGCGCACTACTTCGTCCACGACATCTTCCTGCCCGACAACAGCCTGCTCGACAACGTCGACCGCCTGCGCGGCATCCCCGGCGTGATCGTGCAGGGGCGCTACGACGCCGTCTGCCCGATCATGTCGGCCGACGAGCTGGCGCGCGCCTGGCCCGAGGCCCGCTACGTCGTCGTCGCCGACGCCGGGCACTCGGCGTTCGAGCCGGGCATCGCGCGCGAACTGGTCGCCGCCTGCGACCGCTTCGCGCAAACCGGGGCATTCGCCTGATGGCGCTGTCGCCCTACGTGTTCGACGCCACGGCCGAGAACTTCAACCGCCTGGTGCTGGAGAACTCGCACAGGGGACCGGTGCTGGTGCACTTCTGGACCCCGAAGGCCGGCCCCTGTTTCGTGCTGATGCCGCGGCTGGTCCGGCTCGCCACCGAATACGGCGGCAAGTTCCTGCTGGTCATGCTGAACACCGACGAACTGCCCGAGCTGGCGCGGCGCTTCGGCGTCAACTCGGTGCCCACGGTCAAGTTCTTCTGGCGCGGCGACGTCGCCCACACGATCCACGGCGCCGACCCCGACAGCAGCTTCCGCGAGGCACTCGCGCGCTTCATCGCCGGCGACGCGCAGCGCGCCCATTCGCTCGGCGTGGCGGCCTGGCAGGCCGGCAGGATCCAGGAGGCGCGCATGCTGCTCGCCAACGCCGCGATGGCCGAGCCCGACAACCTCGCCATCCCGCGCGACCTCGCCAAGCTGCTGTGGAGCGAAGGCGACAGCGAGCAGGCGCTGAAGCTGCTCGACAGCCTGCCGCCCGAGGCGCGGACGCAGCCCGAGATCGCGCCGCTGCGCGCGCACCTCGGCCTCATCGAGGCCGCGCGCGCCGCGCCGCCGCTCGACGAACTCGACCGCCAGCTGGCCGCGCACCCCGACGATCTCGCCGCCCGCTACCAGCGCGCCGCGGTGCTGCTCACGGCGGACGATTTCTCCGGCGCGATGGAAGAACTGCTGCGGATCGCGCGCACCGACCGCGGCTTCCGCCACGACATCGGCCGCACCAGCCTGCTGGCGCTGTTCGACCTGCTGGGCAGCGACCACGCGCTGACGCGGCAGTACCGCCGCGCCCTGTCGGAACAGCTTCATTGAATTGAGGTTCGACCATCCCGCCTTCGCGCCCTACCGGGCGCTGATCGATGCACTGGACCTCGCCGCATCGCCGTCCCCGGCGCCCGGCGTCCTCGACCGGCTCAACGCGCTGGCCGCGTCGTCCGGCACGATCCAGGCGCGCGGGCTGCCGCTGCGTTTCGTCGCGCCCGACGGCCGCCTGTCCGCCCGCGGCTACGAGACGCACATCCTGCAGAGCGGCCAGGTGCCGACCCGCGCCGACACCTGGCACGACGTCCTGAACGCGCTGGTGTGGCTGCGCTTCCCGCGCTTCAAGTCCGCGCTCAACGCGGCCCACGGCGCGGCCATCGCGCTCGAGACCGACGCCCGGCGCGGGCGCCGCCGCGACGCGCTGACCGTGCTCGACGAGTCGGGCGTCTGGATCCTGAGCCGCGCGCAGCCCCTGGCCGACCTGCTGGTGCAGCGGGCCTGGAAGGAACTGTTCTGGCAGCGCCGCGACGACGCCGGAACGGCGATGCGCTTCGTCGTGGTCGGCCACGCCCTGCTGGAAAAGGCGCTCGCGCCCTATGCGGCGATGACGGGCAAATGCCTGACGCTCGTTGCGGACACCCTCGACCTCGATGCGGCCGAAGCGCTGGCCGTCGCGGCGAGCGCTGCGGTCGACACCCCGCGCCAGCTCGCGCCGCTGCCGGTGCAGGGGATTCCGGGCTGGGACCCGGCCAACGCGCAGGCCGGCTATTACGACAACACACGGATCTTCCGGCCGCCGCCGGCTTCGCCTGCCTGAATGACGGCGGCCTCGGCCAGCCCGTGCCCCGCGCAGCGGCCGGGCACCGGCAGCACGCGCGTCAGGCCGTCACGCCGGCAGCTCGCCGCCGGCGACCCAGGCCTGCGCCAGCTCGAGCTCGTCGAACAGGCGGATGTCGGCCGACATGAACGTCCGGTTGATCCACATGCTCCACGCCACCCACTGGTCGCCGGTCAGGATCGCGATGCGATCGAAGTCGTTCTTGTGCTCGCGCGAGAACTTGAGCTCCTCCCACGCCACGTCGACGCTGTACGAGAGCATGTCGCGCAGGTCGAACAGCACGTTGACCGCCCCCTGGAACATGACGCCGTAGCTGACCGCCTGCTCGAATTCGCGATAGTCCTCGAGCGTGAACTGGCCCATGACGCTGACCGCGATCTGGTTGCCACGGGTGTCGAGCTTGATCATGAAACACTCCTTTTCGTTTCGTATTCAATGTAGCGCGTCGGACCCTGCCGGCACCGACGAGCGCACCGCCAGCATGCCCGCCAGCGCGACGACCGCCATGCCGAGCCAGGCCATCGGCGGCAGATGCTCGCCGAACAGGACCACCCCGTACAGCGCCGAGAACCCCACCGTGGTGTAGGCCAGCGATCCCACGATCAGCGTGCGCCCGCGATGATAGGCCCGCGTCAGCGCCAGCTGCGCCAGCGTCGCCGTCACGCCGATGCCGACCAGCCACGGCCAGTCCCCCGCCTGCGGGCGATGATAGCCGGCCACCGCCATCCATGCACCTCCGAACACCGTCGCCAGCAGCGTGAAATAGAAGACCACGCGCCACTCGGGTTCGCCCAGCCGGCCCAGCGACTTCACGTTCACATACGCCACCGCCGCCAGCATCCCCGACACCAGTCCCGCCGACGCCGGCAGCCAGGCCTGCTCGCGCACCTGGGGCCGCAGCAGCAGCACGATGCCGACGAAGCCGAGCAGCACCGCCGCGACCAGGCCGCGGCCGTGGCGTTCCTTGAGCCACCAGGCCGACAGCCCGGCGAGAAACAACGGCGCGGTGTAGTTCAGCGTCACCGCCGTGGCCAGCGGCAGGCGCGCGATCGCGTAGAAGAACAGCACCAGCGCCGTGAACCCCGACAGCCCGCGCCAGAAGTGCGCCAGCGCGTGCGGCGTGCCCAGCGGCGCCAGCAGCCTGCGATGCGTGGCGGCGATCACGATCCAGATCGCGACGAGCCCGAAGGCGGAACGGTAGAACACCAGCTCGGCGCTCGAGAACTGCGCCGACGCGTGCTTCACCAGCACCCCCATGAGCGCGAACAGCGCCGCGGCCACCAGCATCCAGCTTGATTTCATCGATCGCCCTGCCCTTGCCTGCCGGCCGAACAGACGACAGGCCAGGCCAGCGGTTTCCCTGCCACGCGCCGCACACATGCCCGCCGGGCCATCGCAAACCCGGCCCTGGCCTGACGATGCGCGCCTGGGTGCAACATCTTATTTTTCATACCACAAGATGGATTAATGTATTACGATTACAAAACGTAATGTTTGAGGAGTTTGCATGACAACAATCACCGTATCCCCCAAATTCCAGGTCGTCATTCCGCGCGACCTGCGGCGTACGCTCAACATCCAGCCCGGCCAGAAGCTCCGCGCACGCATCCAGGGCGACCACATCGAACTGATCCCCGAGCAGCCCATCACTGCCGCGCGCGGTTTTCTGCAGGGGATCGACACCCGCGTCGAGCGCGAGTCCGATCGCACATGAATGTAGTCGATTCCTGCGGCTGGCTGGAATATTTTGCCGACGGCAGCAATGCCGGTTTCTTCGCCCCCGTGCTCGAAGCCACCGAATCCCTTGTCGTCCCCAGCCTTTCCGTTTTCGAAGTCTGCAAACGCGTCGCCCTGCAGCGCGGTGAACACGCCGCGCGACAGGCTGCCGATTTCATGGCCCGGGGCGAGATCGTCGCCCTCGATGCCGACACCGCACTGGCCGCCGCGCTCTATTCCGCCAAGCACCAATTGCCCATGGCAGACAGCATCATCCTGCTCACCGCGCTGAATCACCAGGCCACCCTGTGGACACAGGATGCCGATCTCAAGGGCCACAAGGGCGTCAAATACAAAGCCAAGCCTTAGGGCCTACCGATCCAGCGGACTCACTACCCCGCGCCCACCCTTGTTCAGCACATGGGTGTAGATCATCGTCGTCGCCACGTCCTTGTGGCCCAGCAGTTCCTGCACCGTGCGGATGTCGTAGCCTGCCTGCAGCAAATGCGTGGCAAAGGAGTGGCGCAACACATGCGGCGACACCGGCTTGGGTATGGCAGCCAGCCTGGCTGCTTCGCGCACCGCCCGCTGCACGCTGGATTCATGCACATGATGCCGCCGCTCGATTCCCGAGCGCGGATCGACCGAACGCACCGACGACGGGAACACGAACTGCCAGCCCCAGGCGCGCGGCGCGCTGGGATACTTCACCGCCAGCGCATCGGGCAACTGCACCTCGCCAAAGCCCGCCTCCAGATCGCGCTCATGCAGTGCACGCACCTTGTCCAGATGCGTTTTCAAGGGAAGAACCAGGTTTTCAGGCAACACCGTCACCCTGTCCTTGTTGCCCTTGGCCTCGCGCACGATGATCTCGCGCCGTTCGAATTCCACGTCCTTGACGCGCAGCCGCAGCCCCTCGAGCAGCCGCATCCCGGTTCCGTAAAGCAGCGCCACGATCAGCCCCATCGTTCCCGACGTCGCATCCAGCAAGCGCCGCATCTCGGTGGGCGTCAACACCACCGGCAAACGCCGGGAGGCCTTCGCCGCGATCACCTCGTCCAGCCAGGGCAACTCGATCTTCAACACTTCGCGGTACAGGAAGAGCAGCGCCGACTTGGCCTGATTCTGCGTCGAAGCCGACACGTTGCGCTCGCTCGCCAGATGCGACAGAAAATCCCGCACCGCTTCCGCACCCAACTCCTGTGGATGGCGCTTGTCGTGAAAATAGATATAGCGCCGCGCCCAGTCGACATACGCCTGTTCCGTGCGCAGACTGTAATGGCGCAACCGGATTTCGGCCCGCATCCGGTCGAGCAGCCTGGGAGAATCCTGAGATACCACGCGAGCTTTCATCCGCGAAATTTTAGGCTTGCCTATAAGAGCGGGCAAGGCGTAGAGTTCAAATTAATCAAACAACTACGGCACACTTTCCGAAAGCTGCCAGATTTAGGCGGTATCAGTCTTCGGGAAATGTGCCGTCTAATTTACGTTAGGCATCCGATGAGGAAACTGGCGCTCACCTTGGCTTTTCTTGTTGCCTGCACCATTGGCGTATGGGTGGTTGCTGTTTATAAAGACAGGCATTACAAAGTTGTCGTGACTCAAACCACGCTCTTATATAACTCCAAAACCGATGCCGCATACGCCAATGCTCTAAATAGACCTCAACCCACTGCCATCAGACATCTATCACCAGGCGAAAAGGTTGTGGTGAAAAGAACAACCTATGGCAAAGACTATTGGGCTTTAAAAATAGAGACTGTTGATGGCACTGTGGGATGGGTGGCTGCCGGACAAAAAGGTATAGACATTGTTAACCCATAGCCAAATGCCTAACTCTACATTCGAGCCGACCGCCGCAAGCGGCGTCGGCTCAATTTGAACGTTATGCATCGTGACCATGAGCCCTGAATACGTTCAGCTTGTACCTGGAGCGATCTTGCCTCCCGTTACAGAGAACGTCCCATTTCGGGCTGTAGTGGTCGTCGAAGGAGACGTAACACCGGAATGGCAGGCATCTGTTAGCGACTGGCTGGTGCAGTCGGGGTGCCTTTACATGATGGCTTGGGGAAAGAACTGTAGCTCTTGGGACGATTCAGTCGACTACGCCAACATGAAAGAATTTGCCTTTGGTGACATACCTGAAAACAAGTTCGTCATGACAACGTGGCACGACAATGAACCATTGCATGAAGTCTTCTGGTTCTCGAAGAACAACGCTGTTCATCCCTCGGTCGATCTTGAGCGTAGCTTGCTGGTCCACGTCAGTCCGTTCAACAAGTCCCGCGAGCTACTCAGCACGTATGCCGATGCATAACCTTGCGCTCAACCGGACCGCCTGCAAGCTACGCTTGCAGGTTCCCTCCGCCTTCGGCTCCGGCGGCCGGTTAGCTCCACGTTAGGCATCAGGCCAGCCGCAATTCTGAATGATGCAGCCAGAGCATCGAATGCTTCCGCTCTTTCAAGTAGATCATCTTTTTGGGCGTCTGATAGGCTGGTTAAATCATCGTAATCTGCGCCCCATTCGGCGGCCACTTCATTGGCGATAAATTTCTTTAGCCATATTCCTTCCGGGCACAGTTTTGTTTCAATCCAGCTTGGTCCCCATACATTAATCACAAGTTGTCCATCGTGAACGTCAAAGTTAATTTCTGTTTCGTTGAAAATCTCGGCAACTACCGCCTCAATTTCATCGCTCACAAAATCTTTTAGTTTCTCAATTCCTTTTCCGCCTGGTTCCCATGCTCTATTAGTCATTTCAATTCTCCTGTTTAATTTATCAGCCTAACAATTCCATCAACTCGGACGCGCTGAAGCGCGCCGGTTATGTCAAGTGTTAGAGGGCATCTTGAAATTCTCTCGGGCTCATCTGTTTTCGGTATGCGGCGGCGCCTTTTTTGTGCTGTCGCTTTATGGTCTGGGTGGTGTGCTCCAAGCAGCTTCTCTATTTACGGGCCCTCGCGCATTTTCAAACGCAAATTTTTGGGGCTCGGTTTGGCTGTTGGCTTTGGTCGCTTCGGTTCTATGTTTTGATCAAGCGTGTGTTGCTGTGCCTAAATTTCTTTCTCCGCCTGCCTGGTTGAGCGCTATTTTAGGAGTCAGCTTGGTTGCTGTTGCTTGCTGGTTTGTATTTCCGGTATTTGCTGATCTTGTCGCCATAGATCGCTGCCTTGATAGCGGTGGTAGCTTTGACCATATAAAGTCAGTCTGCGACTCAACGGCCACACACCCAGACATGAGCACTTTTAACCGACAGGGGTTCCGTCTAGTTTCTTTTGTTGTGCTGTCCCTTTGGGGTGTGCGGTGCGTGCTTCCTTTTCTTCGTAGCAAACGTAGGAGGACACATGCCCTCTAACCTTTCGGTCAAGCGGACCGCCCAACGGCTGCGCCGTTGGGTACCCTCCGCGCTGCGCGCTCCGGCGGCCGCTTACCTCCAACGTTAGGCACTTGTTAAGTGAACGTTGGTTTCTCTACATAAGGAAAAAGAAAATGAAACGCTTGTTCTTTGTAGTAGCAGTGATATGTGTGGCAGCGTCATGGCCAGTATTGGCTTTGAGCGCAGAGCCAGTCATGGTGCGAATCCCGGGACGCGACTTTGAGATTGGTAAATATGAGGTAACTCAGAGGGAATGGCGCGATTTAATGGGCAACAATCCAAGCATGAAGAAATGTGGGGAAAATTGCCCAGTAGATAGTGTGAGTTGGAACGACGTACAGAATTTCATTAAGAAGCTTAATGCAAGTACCAATAAGCGATACCGATTACCGACGGAAGTTGAGTGGGAGTATGCCTGCTACGGCGGAAATCAGAGTGAATTCTGCGGCAGCGGCAATATCGACACGGTGGCTTGGTACAAAGGCAACAGTGATGGCAACACGCACCCCGTAGGGTTGAAGCAAGCCAATGGTTACGGTTTGTATGATATGAGCGGAAATGTTTGGGAATGGATGCAAGACTGTTCTGACAGTAGGTGTGGTAATAGTGTGCTTCGTGGCGGGTCGTGGTACAACGATCCGCAGTACATGCGAGTTACAACGCGCTATGTCGCCAATACTGTCAACCGGGTTGGCTTTTACGGTTTTCGCTTGGCCAGAACACTCCCCTGATGAGCGAATCAAGATCGGTTATGAATGATTTCAGGCCGCCTACTTTGCAGCAGCGATGCCCAACCCGACATTCAACCCGGACTCCGCAAAAGCGTGGAGCCGGTTAATTTTACGTTAGAACCGTCTTCGGCCCCGATGAGCGTGAATCCATTCCCGACATGCGCAGCGTGACGCATTGGACCGCGGTCTCTGATCCGGCCGACATGAAGTTCTACTATCGAACCATGCACGATGGACGAGTCAAGTCCGTCGATCTCAGGCGGATCAACTTCGGAGCCAAGCAAGTGAACGTGTACACAATCGACCCGGGACGGTTCACTGTAGGTGATGCCACCCCACAGTGATCCTGATTCTTATTCCTTCGAGGGCCGGGACGGAATGTCGACGATCGCATCGACCCGTGCGTTCGAAGCCGCGCCGCGTCGCGTCACGGTTTGAAACGACGGTCAGGCCCGACGAGCGCCGCATGGAGCAAGGCGAGGGTCCGATGCCGGCAGCTCGCCATTCGCGCCCGCCACGCGCGCGTGGAAACGGGTTTTTCGACAGCTTCGTTAGACCTCGCAACATGGGAGACCAGGAATGGCGAGCCTTGAAAAAGCAAGACAGTACCTGAACGCATGGAACGCCCATGACGCCGATGCGATCGTCAGGACATTCGCCGCCGGCGGCACTTACCGCGACCCAACGACGGGCGCGCTCTCGGGCGATGCGATCGGTGCGAACGCCAAGCGCTTGTGGAGCGCTTTTCCCGATCTGGCGTTTGAAATCGCGAGCGTTGCAGAGGCCGGGGTGGATCGCGTCATGGCCGAGTGGATCATGCGGGGCACGAATACGGGCGTATTTCAGGGGATGCCGGCTACCGGGCGCTCGATTTCGCTCGCGGGCGTTGATGTGATCGACGTCGGGGCGAACGGAATCAATGCCGTCACGGGTTACTTCGACTCCCGCGCGATCCCGGAGCAGCTGGGCTTGCAAGTGCTGATCCAGCCGTTCACTGTCGGGCCATTTGCTTTCGGCAATTCGACGGTCGTGCAGTCGGGCAGGAAGACCAAGCCCGGCGCGTTCGCCATCACGACGATCTGGAACTCCGACGCTCAGACAGCGGACATCCGAGATTTGACTCGGGCGACCGCTACCGAGATGCTGAACATGGATGGGTTCATCGGTGTGTCCTTCTTCAGGATCGGTGGTCGCGGCGTAACGATCTCCGCCTGGGAAAAGCCGGAGCATGTGAAGCAATTGCGGAGAGGGGGTGCTCATGCCGAGGCGATGCGGAGGTTCTGGGCCGAACTGGGTGATTCCGCTTTTACGAGCGTGTGGATTCCCGATCACATCAATCCAATGTGGGTCCGGTGCCGGGTGTGCCACAAGATGATGGACCATGAAAAGAATTCGGGTGTGTGCAGCTGCGGCGAGCCACTGCCCGAGGCACCCTGCTACTTCTAAGGGAAACGAGTCGAGGTCGAGCCAGTCGGCCCAGCGGACATGCAGATAGCCCAGCTGTCTTGCCGTACGCTGGATTCGCACGTCATGCGCAACAGAGTATTCACTGGCCAGCGCTCGCAAGAGATCGCGAGCGGGATTATTCTTGGAACACCGCGTAAGGGAATGACGGCAAGGGAATGAGCGAAAACGACCGCATCATCGAGCTGCTCGCGCGCATCGAAGAGAATCAGCGCAAGGCGCTGGATACACAGCGGGACCATCTTCAAATCGCGCAGGCTCAGCTGGATCGCTCCAACAAGACGATCCAGGAAAGCATCGCGCTTCAGCGTACTGCGGTATCAAGGCAAGTACAGATCATCAGGATCGCAATTCCCCTCATCGGCGTCTTGCTTGCATTGCTTGCTTATCTGCTCGTCAAATGGCGCATACTCTGACGAAGAGAAAGCGCGTGACGCACAACACTCCGGTCAACACGGACGCCGTGTACCGTCGCTACGCGCCAGCACACGTCGCCGGTTACCCCAGGCGATAGGCGCACCAAACGGAGGAAACATGGCAGACCCCGTCATTCGCTTCGTCCTCCTGCTGCTGCTTTCGCTCCTCGTCGGCACCATGTTCGGCATCCTGGCAGGGTACAACCCGTCGGCCCTGTCCGCTGCCGCGTACGTCGAGCAGCAGCAAAACGCCATTCGATCGCTGAACCTGTTGCTGCCGCTCATGGGCGCGGTTTGCATCCTGCTCACCGTCTGGCTCGCTGTCCGGTCCAGGGGTGAGCCTCGTGTTCGAGCCTTGCTCGTCGCCGCCGCCGTCTGTTTACTGGTCGCTGCATTGGTCACGCGCTTCGGCAACCAGCCGATCAATGCCGAGGTCATCACATGGAGCGCACAGAGCCCTCCGCCCAACTGGACGGATCTCCGCGATCGGTGGTGGAGCTGGCACATGGTGCGCACCTTCGCGGGCATTCTTGGTCTGGGTTTCACTCTGCTTTCAGTACTCCTGTCACGGCGGGCTGCTCAGTGAGCATGCGGCCTGCCCCCTCGATCGAGCGGACCTCTTCCGGCAAGCTTCGCGCGCCCCCGGCCGCCGCTCTGTCGAACGTCGGGTTCTCTTGGCAACTGTCATGGGAAAAAATCGGCTTGAAGCATCGAGTGATGGGGCTCCAGCAATCACCATTGCGATTACGGTTTTGGAACTCAAGGCACCCCACGGCACTGAATTCGAAGCGCTCAAGCCATTGATGCCCGGCTTTTTGTCTTATGCCTTGAGCTTTGTGTGTGTCGGCAACCCCTCGCTCGAGCCGCCCCGCTGCGGCGAGCGTCGCCTGGCCGCTCCGGGCCATGCCGGCCATCGTCCGGCCGCGGGCGGCTGAGCGCGAACGTTGGGCGTTGCCCCCACCCGCCACCCAGGAGATGCCGATGACGATCGAAGACCGAACGATGCGCACCGCGAGGGTCCTGCCGTTTTCCGTGGGAAAGGTCTATGGCGCCTTTGCATCGCCCGACCTGCTCGCCGCCTGGTGGGGGCCGGAAGGCTTCACCAACACCTTCGAGGTCTTCGAGTTCAGGGCTGGCGGCCAATGGAAGTTTGTGATGCATGGCCCCGATGGCAGGCACTACCCGAATGAAAGCGTCTTCGTTCAGCTTGAGCCGGACAGCAAGGTCGTCATCGAGCATGCATGCGCGCCCTTCTTCACGCTGACGGTCCTGCTTGTTCCGGTGCCAGGCGGCACGCACCTGAGCTGGGAGCAGGCTTTCGCCGATGCCACGACCGCCCGGGCCGTCAGGCACATCGTCGGCCCGGCCAACGAGCAGAATCTCGATCGGTTGACGCAGGTGCTTGCGCATGATGCTGCCACCTGACGCCGCATTCGAGTCGTCCGCGTCGCGTGCCGGGACTGGCCGCCTGCGGCGTCCCGTCCTACACTCGAACATCAGGTCTCGTCGATGCTGCGCCGTTGTGCGGCCGCATCGCCCTCGCGGATCGGTGCGCCGAGGCGAACCATCGAGATGCATGCTCTACCCCGGCCAGTCCAGGCATTTGCCAGCGATGCCTTGACGGCCTGATTGCCGCTGGCGCCCTTAACGAGAGGAGCAACTCATGTCTGCATTCATGTTGGTCAGGCACAAGGTCAGGGACTTCGCGGCCTGGAAGGCGGGATACGACGGGCATCGACCCAAGCGGCTGGAAGCGGGTCTCACCGAGAAGCACCTGCTTCGCAGTGCGGATGACCCCAACGAGGTCGTGATACTGTTCGAGGCGCAGGACCTGAGTCAGGCAAGGGCGTTCGCTGCCTCGGCCGACTTGCGCCAGAAGATGCAGGAGGTGGGCGTGATCGATCGGCCCGACATCTTTTTCCTTGAAGGCTAGCGCGCAGAGCCGTGCGAGCAAGCCCCGCCGATCGATCGAGCGGACGGCTTGCGGCGGGCTTCGCCTGCCTTCAGCCGCCCGCTCGTGTCGAACGCTGGGCACCCGGACATTGGAAGTGTTCAGCGCAAGCAATGCGCATCAGAGAAGACAAGAAAGGGGAACCATCCCATGACAGGAACCGTTCGCCTTCACCGGGTGTTGAAAGCGCCGCCGGAGCGCGTGTATCGGGCATTCACTTCGCCAGAGGCCATGGCCAAATGGATTCCTCCCCATGGGTTCACCTGCACGGTTCATCACATGGAACCGCAGGTCGGCGGGACGTTCAGGATGTCATTCACCAACTTCACGACCCAACAAAGCCATTCGTTCGGAGGCGAGTACCTCGAACTCGTTCCCAACGCGTTGCTCCGCTATACCGACAAGTTCGATGACCCGGCCCTGGCTGGCGTCCTGCAGGTCACCGTTACGCTCAAGCCGGTTTCTTGCGGCACCGAGCTGAACATCGTGCAGGAAGGCATTCCTGACGTGATTCCCGTCGAAATGTGCCATCTCGGATGGCAGGAATCGCTCGCGCAGCTGGCTGCGCTCGTTGAGCCTGAAATTCGGCAGTAGTATTCGCGCCGGTTCTCGACAAGACCAGCCAGCAGATTCCTGAAAGATGCACAGCTGAGTCTTGACGATGGGGACAAGCGCGATGACAGGATTTCAGGACAAGCTGTTGCTCATCAGCACTGCTTCATTCCTGGCGGGAATCATCTGCCTGATTCTTGGAAGGACGGTCGCTCCGGTCCAGTTCGACGTGCCTGGCGCATGGGCGTCCTTGCTGATCATCGGTGCCCAGGCCCTGGTGGTGGCCTGGGTCGTCTATCGGTTGACGCGGCGGCGGTTCGACGCGCGCGCTCAAGGCACGGCGACCTCGTTCGCGGCACCCGGGCCACGGCCGCCCGCGCGCGAAACCCTGCGCCTGCCCGACACGCGCATCCTGCTGACGCGGCAACCTCGAAGTGCAGGGGATCCCCGCCACGTTCGCTTCCAGACCGGCGCTCTGCGATTTCGGCTGCCAATTCATGAAGGAACTGCGGCTGGATGAACATGATCGAACGTGATGGCAGCGTCGAACTGCACCTGGCGGGAAATGAAATTTCCATCGGCGTGTCGGCGCAGACAGGAAACGGCCGGCGCCTTCGGATGGGTTCGGTCGCGGGAATCCGGACCAACCTGGAGCGGGGCCCCCTGGCAGGCTCGATACTCGAAAGCGCCATTGCCGAAATCGAAGACCTGATCATGCCTGCGCTTCGATCCCTGCAAGGCGCATCGGACCTCCGGGTTTCCGGGCCGGAGTTGGCAAGCGTCATTCAGGAACTCGGAAGCCATGGCGCGGCCGTCCCAATCTCGGCTGTCGAAGCCCTGTTCAACGAAGTAGCGGACATCGCAAGCGGTTCCCCGGCCCGCCTGCATCGGGTTTCCACGGAACCTGGATTCGTGCTCGGGTTGGTCCTGCTGCGCGAGGTGATGCACCATGGCGGGTTTTCTTCGGCCTCGGCGGTGCCGGAGAAGCCGTCGCGCCAGCCGCATTTTGATCTGCTATAAATGAGCTGCATTGGCGGCCAGACTGGTGGCGTAGGCCGTACGCCCTGACGGGTCGACGTTCGGGTTCACATGTATTCCGCAACTGCAGAGGCCGCGATATGGATCAGCACTCGATGTTTCACGAAGGAATGCGTGCGCTGCAGGACATTCGGGAAACCCGCGCCCTCGCTGACCGGCTTGAACAGGTCATCGTTCACACACGCTTTACCGAAGGCGACAAGGCTTTCATCGAAAAATGCCCGATGGTGTTCGTAGCCACTTCGGATTCACATGGCCATCCCGACTGTTCCTACAAGGGCGGGCTGCCCGGATTCGTTCGGGTGCTGGACGACACCACCCTCGCATTCCCCGACTACGACGGCAACGGGATGTACCGCTCGTGGGGAAATTTGATGGTGAACCCCCGTATCGGCCTTCTGTTCATCGATTTCGAAAACCAGAGCCGCCTGCGCGTGAATGGCGCTGCGACAGTCATCGAAGACGATCCGTTGCGTGCCGAGTACCCCGGTTCCGTTTTCATCATTCGGGTCACGGCAGGAAAGATCTTCCCGGCTTGTCCGCGGTACATTCACAAGATGCAAATGGTGGCGCTATCGACTTATGTCCCCAGGGAACGCTACAAGCCGCCCATTCCGGAATGGAAAAAATTCGACGATTTCCGGGATGCGTTGCCGCAACGAGACCAGGCCGACATCGACGAGGAAGAAAATGAAGCGGACGAACCCGCGAAGCCTTGACTGGACTGCAAGGGAACTCCAGGCCAGGAGGCGCTTGCACGGGCAGACACGTCCCGCGAGGTCGCCGCAACGGTTCGCCCCTGTTTCCGCGCCTTGACCAGAAGGCAGGCATGACGAAAAACGATGCAGGGATGACCGCCAGAACCCGGTTCACTTCCCATGAGGCATACATCGCCAGCGCGCCGAGCGATATCCGGAAGATCCTGCTGCAGGTTCAGGCACTGGTCGAGGCGGCTCTGCCGAAGGCGCAGCGCTGCATCAGCTACAACCTGCCCGCCTATCGGGACGGCAAGGTCTTCTTCTACTTCGCGGGCTTCAGGAACCACTTGGGCGTCTATCCTCCCGTCAGGGATGACCCGGCGCTGATCGAGGAACTGGAACCCTACCGGAACGAGAAGGGAAACCTGGCGTTCAAGTACCGGGATCCCATCCCGTACGAGCTCATCGGCAGGGTGGCCCGGGCCCTCGCCAGGCAATACGCCCGGAAGCGCTGAATGGATATGGCGATGTCCGACCGTTCGCTGCAGCGTGCATCGGTCTCGAGGGGCCGATGTCCAGGCCTGAAGGTCAGCGGCTTGCGCGCCCTGCTCGCCGTGCTTCTGGTCTTTCTGCCCGTTCAGGCCGTGTGGGCCAGACCGTCGGCCGCAGAGGCCGAGGAGATCGAACATCTGATCGGCTACCTGACGAGCTCGGACTGCACCTTCAATCGAAACGGCACCTGGTACGCTGCGCAGCACGCTGCGCAGCATCTGCGGGACAAGTACGACTACCTGCTGAAGAGGGACCTGGTGACGACCGCGGAATCATTCATCGAGCGGGCTGCCTCGCGGAGCAGCCTCTCGGGCAAGCCCTACCTGGTCCGCTGCGGAAGTGCGGCGCCGCTCCAAAGCGAGACCTGGTTTCGCACGGAACTCAAGCGGTTCCGCGAGTTGAAGCGCGTGGCCGCCAACGCGTCTTTCCAGCCGGGCGCGCCCGTCGCCACGCGCCTGCCGCACCGTGCTCCAACTTTCACGCTCGCGCTCCGACGGAATCCGCAATGACGCAGTCACCCAAAGCGCTGTTTCTCTCCCATGGCGGTGGACCGTTGCCGCTTCTGGGAGACCCCGGTCATCGGGAAATGGTCTCCTGCCTGAAGAATATTGCTTCGAAACTCCGCAAACCCGATGCCTTGCTGGTGGTCAGCGCACACTGGGAAGCGCGGATCCCGACCATCACCGCGGGGACGAACCCCGCGCTGATATACGACTACTACGGATTTCCGGAAACGTCCTACGATATCCAGTATCCCTGCGTCGGCGACCCCGCCCTGGCCGGCGAGATCCAGGCGCTGCTGGGCGCTGCCGACATCGAGGCCCGGCTGGACCCGTCGAGAGGATTCGATCATGGCGTCTTCGTGCCTCTCAAGATCATGTATCCGGACGCCGGGATTCCCTGCGTCCAGCTATCCCTGGTGGGCAGCCTCGATCCGTCCCGGCACATCGAAATGGGACATGCCCTGCGCAGCCTGAGCCGGAAGAATGTGCTGGTCGTCGGGTCCGGATTTTCGTTCCACAATCTGCGGGCCTTCTTCTCGGCCGACACGGCCGCAACGCGGGAGATGAATCACGCATTCGAGGACTGGCTGGCGAACACCTGCTGCAGCACCGATATTTCGGAAGAAGAAAGAGCGCAGAAGCTGGTTCGCTGGTCGGATGCGCCCGGTGCGCGCTATTGCCATCCCAGGGAGGAACATCTGCTGCCGCTCCACGTTTGTTACGGCGTGGCGCAGGCGCCATGCGTCGAGCGGTTCGGGCTGACCATCCTCGACAAAAGTTCAAGCATGTACCTGTGGTGATCCGGACGCTGACAATCCAGTAGCGTGCGGGGTGGCCAGGTTCGCAGCGCGGGTGCCCATGCGTGAGGCCGCAACGGCCCGCGCAACTCGAGAATCCCCATCCGGCGGCAATGCAGCCTCTTTTCGGGTCTCAGGCTTGCCACAGGTGTGGGCATCCCTGTCGTGGCGGCGCTTGGCGCAACCCCGACTCATCCCTGTCACGACGGCGCTCCAATGATTTCGAGCCGGAACGGCTGGCGCCGCGCGATCAGCCTGTCGACCATGGAGCGGGTCGATGGCGGCGATCCATAGCCCGGAACGGTTGCCGAGAATGGCGACGTCGACGCTGCATGAGAATCGAATCAAACCCCGAAAAAATTGACTAACTTGAATTGATCGAGGCGTTCGTCGAGTTGCTTCTTGTCAGGCGTCCTGCTTTGCCGCTCGCCGCTCGCCGCAGCGTTAGGCCCGAATGGAACTTGCAAGGAGACCGCGATGAATGACGAACAGATGGCACCCGAGACAAAAGGCGTGACGGTGAAGTGGCTTGCTGCCGTTGACCTGGGCCCCGAGATCGACGGCATGGCGGGGCGCCAGCTCCGAATGCGCATGGTGACCATCGCGCCCGGTGGCGTCTTCGGCCCG
>JAYRNU010000023.1:0-1877 GCA_041912015.1 Thiobacillus sp.
CTGGCAATTCTGGCGGTGGTCTGGATGGCGGATATCGCGGCTTATTTTTCCGGGAAAGCCTTTGGCAAGCATAAGCTGGCGCCGTCGATCAGCCCGGGGAAAACCTGGGAAGGCGCGATCGGTGCCGGCCTTGGTGTCGCAGTCTACGGACTTGTCCTGCGTTTCGGTTTTTCGTTTGAACCGGTCGCTTTGCCGTTGTGGGTGCTCTGCCTGCTGGCAGTGACGGCGATCAGCATCATCGGCGATCTTTATGAATCGATGCTCAAGCGGCAGGCTGGGATCAAGGACAGCAGCAATGTGTTGCCCGGTCACGGCGGCGTGCTCGACCGGATCGACAGCTTGACGTCGACGCTGCCGGTCGTGGCGCTCCTGTGGTTGCTCCTGCTGCGGGGGCAGGGTTGAAGCGCCAGAACGTAACGGTTCTTGGTGCCACAGGATCGATCGGGGTCAATACGCTCGACGTGATTCGTCGCCATCCCGACCGTTACCGGGCTTTTGCGCTGTGCGCCCACAGTCAGGTCGACAAGTTGTTCGAGCAATGCCGGGAGTTCGAGCCGGAATTCGCCGTCGTGCGTGATGCGCCGCTGGCGGATGAACTGGCATTGCACTGCCGAAACGCCGGTTTGGCGACCTCGGTACTGCATGGTGTCGAGGCGCTGGTCGCCATGGCCAGCCATGCCGATGTCGATTCCGTGATGGCAGCCATCGTCGGTGCAGCGGGCCTGGAGCCGACGCTGGCGGCGGCGCAGGCCGGCAAGAAAATTCTTCTGGCCAACAAGGAAGTGCTGGTCATGGCCGGCGAGCTTTTCATGCACGCGGTGCGCGAGCATGGTGCGCTCCTGCTGCCAGTCGATAGCGAGCATAATGCAATATTTCAATCACTTCCATCTGATTTCTCACGTGGATTATCAGACTGTGGCGTGCGCCGGATATTGCTGACGGCGTCCGGCGGCCCTTTCCGTAACACTCCGCTCGCTGCCCTGGCCGATGTCACGCCGGAAGCGGCTTGTGCGCATCCAAACTGGGTGATGGGGCGCAAGATTTCGGTCGACTCTGCGTCGATGATGAACAAGGGCCTCGAGGTGATCGAGGCGCACTGGCTCTTCGCCTGCCCGCCGGATCAGATCCAGGTGGTCGTTCATCCGCAGAGCGTGATTCATTCGCTGGTGGAATACACGGATGGTTCGGTGCTGGCGCAGCTTGGCAATCCGGACATGCGGACGCCGATTGCCTACGCGCTGGCCTATCCCGAGCGAATCGATTCTGGTGTGCCATCCCTCGACCTGTTCCAGATTGCCCGGCTCGATTTCGAGGCCCCCGATTTGGCGCGCTTTCCCTGCCTGCAACTGGCCTATGAGGCATTGCGTGCGGGCGGCACCGCGCCGGCGGTCCTCAATGCGGCGAACGAAGTGGCCGTCGCAGCATTTCTTGACCGTCGGCTGCCCTTCCTCGGCATACCGCGGCTGATCGAGGCGACCTTGAAGGCCGTGCCTTCAGGCCCCGAGGGCAGCCTCGCCGACGTGCTTGTGGCCGACGCCGAGGCGCGTCGCGTTGCCTCCCGTTTCATCAGCGAGACCTGCATCGCGTGAGCGAACTTCCGTTCTATCTGCTGGCCTTCGTTGTCGTTCTCGGCGTGCTTATCGCGGTGCACGAGTTCGGACATTATCTGGCGGCGCGCTACTGTGGTGTCCGTGTCCTGCGTTTCTCGCTCGGCTTCGGCCGGACGCTCTGGCAGCGCCGTCTCGGCAAGGACGGAACCGAGTGGGCAATCAGCATTTTTCCGCTCGGCGGTTATGTCAAGATGCTCGACGAGCGCGAAGGGGAGGTTGCGCCGGAAGAGCGTCACCGGGCCTTCAATTGCCAATCGGTGGGCAAGC
>JAYRNU010000024.1:0-2927 GCA_041912015.1 Thiobacillus sp.
CAGCGCCGGCGGGGTCTAGCCGCCGGCTCTCATCGAAGAAGGAGTCCTCGGTGAGATTCAGAATGCCGAACACCGTCACCATGGCGTCGGCCTCCGCAGCGACTTCCACGATGGGGATCGGGCGAGCAAAAAGGCAGCAATGACGCCGTGGCACATTGGCGACTTCCACGTGGAAGTTTCACCGAGCTGACTCGGCGGGCCCAGGCGAACGGCCATTTACGCTACGCTCCCTAGTGGTGCTCCACTTAGCATACATTCCCCAAGTGGCATGCCGTCTGACGTGAGTTTAGCCTGAATCCGACCGCAGGACAATCATTTTCCGTCCCGAGCGGCGTCGTCGGGCGCGCAAGGCGCTGAGACAGGGCAGATCGGCCCGCGAAGCCGCCGTGTTGTGCCCTGGTGGCGGTGTTTTTCAGCGCAGCGGACAGACCCATCCTGCCGTTTTCGTTCAGTTTGGGCGTGGATGGCGGTCATGCGCATAGCGGAGGCGCTCGCAATCGGCGGATGGCGGCGAGGATGGCGCGGACCATCGGACCGGTGACGGCCACCTCGGCCAGCTGGAAGGTGATGGCGCGGGCATGGCGGACGACACGTGCCCCGATCTTGATCAGCTTCAGTTGCAGGCTGGTCAACGACCAGTCGGCCATCGTCTCGGGCAACTCGATGCAGCGCAAGAAGATGGCCAGGTTGTAGGCCAGCGCATGCAGTTGCAGTCGCACCTCATTGTCGCGGAACTTCCGGCATGACAGCCGCGTCCAGTGGAAGGCATATTTACCTTCCTTGATGTGCTGCTCGGCGGTGCCGCGCTGGTTATAGAACCGCACCACCCAGTCGGGCTCCATCGGCAGGTTGGTGACGATGAAGCCGACACGCGGGAACAGTTCGCCCGGATGCCATTCGATCTTGGCGATCACCCGGCGTTCCTTGTCCCAGGATGCCGCCTGATACTCGAAGTCTTCGTAGAAGCGCTTGACCTTGGTCAGCGAAGGTCGCCCGACAGGGCGCGTCAGCCGATGCGCGATCTTCTCGCGCAGGACGTTGTTCGCAGGCAGCCGGATGGCGTAGAAGAATCGGGCTTCTTCCAGCCGCTCATAGATCGCGGGGATCGCGTAGGCGGCGTCAGCCCGGAAGAACCGGCCGCAAAGGTCGCGCTCCGCGTAGCGGGCGATGACGGGGTCGAGAACGTCCCGCCAGCCATCGGCGCTGTGGACGTTGCCATGGCGCAAGGCGCAGCGCTCCAGCATGCCGAACTGGTTGAACAAAAAGTTCGGGTGATAGCAGGTGCAGTCGAAATGCCCGTTCCAGGCCGCGCCCTCCTGATCGCCATGGGTGGGGCTGACCGAACTGTCCATGTCCAGAACGATGTACTTCAGCCCGTTACGGTCATGGAACCGGTCGATCCATTGGCCATTCAGGTCGGCCAGCGCGGCACGGTTCTCGGGCTGTGCCAGTGTCTCGGTCTCGAACCGTCCCATCTGCGAGGCCGAGGCCGCTTGCGCATCGACAGCCCTTCCACCCACGACCTGGCGCATCACCGGATCGAGGGCCAGGCGGTCGGCGTCGTTCACATCCTCGTATCCGGCCAGTCGCCCGAACACCGATTGCCGGAACAACCCGTCAAGCCGGTGGACCGTGTTCTTGCCGCGCCGGGTGTCGCGCAATGCTTTTGCCGCCAGATCGGACAGCCCGAGCGCGTCATCCAGCTCGCGCATCACCAGCAGGCCGCCGTCGGAACTGAGCTGCGCACCTCGGAACTCCACATGCACCCGGCGGTCGAACTCGACCCGATCTGCCCGCTTCGAACCCGCACCCTCTGGGTGATCCATCAAACGCGCCCCTCACGGCCATCAACACCATGATTTATATCGGAAATATTGAGATCCTGACAGCAAAATCAGCGATTTACTTGGGGAATGTGGGTTCGAGCCGATCAACTGGCACCGGACGGCCCTGCACGAGCTGGGTCACGCCAGCGGCCATCACAGCCGCCTCAACCGCAATCTGACCGGCTCGTTCGGCTCGAAGAAATATGCCTTTGAGGAAATGATTGCAGAACAGACTGCGGCTTTCAGCTGCGCTGCGCTCGGGATCGTGCCGACCGTGCGTCATGCCGACTATATCGGGTCGTGGCTGGAGGTCATGCGCGAGGATTCCCGCGCCATCGTCCGCGCGGCCTCGCAGGCCAGCAAGGCGGCGGACTGGCTGCTGTCGCATCTGCCGGCCGAGGACGCCGGGGAGCCGGATGCCAGCGTAACCGAGACCGACCGGAGGGCTGCGGCATGATCCTCCTGACCGGCACACAGCGCGACCGTCTGCTGGCCAATGGTCGCCAGCGCGATCAGGATCACATCCCGGTCGTGAAGTTCTTCAACCCACTCGGTGAAGGCGTCTGGCTCGCCACCGAACTGGATGACGATGGCGACATCATGTTCGGCCTGGCCGATCTCGGCTATCCCGAACTGGGGTCATGGAGCCTGAGCGAGATGCAGTCAGTCCGGCTGCCCTTTGGCATGGGCATTGAGCGAGATCTGCTGTTCACCGGGGATTTCTCGATCTTGGTCTGGGCCGAGGCCGCCCGTGAAACCGGCAGCATCCGCGCCGCCGAGCGTCTGCTCTACCGCGTCGGCGCGGGCTTTTCCCGTACATCCGCCGATACAGAAAACCGGAGTGCCTGATTTCCGGGTTTCAGGTTCTGCGGCTGGCGTCGCTCTCTTCAGAGGAAGAGGGCGGCGCTTCGCTTCGTGACGGGCTGATAGCCGGAGAGAGAGGCTCACCGGCGTCCGTCATGGAGTCACTGACATGGCCACTGCCGTTCAGAAGATCACGCTGTCGTCCTCGCGCGACATTCCCTTCAACAAGCTGCTGCTCAGCCAGTCCAACGTCCGGCGCGTGAAGGCCGGCGTCTCGATCGAAGACCTGGCGGCCTC
>JAYRNU010000025.1:0-14215 GCA_041912015.1 Thiobacillus sp.
GCCGGCATGCAGGTCGGCGGCAAGCGCAAGCTCACCATCCCGCCGAACCTGGCCTACGGTGCACGGGGTGCCGGCGGCGTCATCCCGCCGAACGCCACGCTGGTGTTCGAGGTGGAACTGCTGGGCATTCGCTGAGTCCAGCTTCCCCGATCCAGACAGGAGGGAACACGGCATGCCCTGACGGCTGCCGTGTTCCCTCTTGTGCATTGGGACACGGGTAGAATGCCCCCATGACCCAGGCCCTGTTTTCCCACCGCAAGCACTGGGCGGTGCGCTTCGGCACCGCCCCCTTCCTGCCGATGTCGCGCGCCGAGATGGCCGCGCTCGGCTGGGACGCGTGCGACGTGATCCTGGTCACCGGCGACGCCTACATCGACCATCCCAGCTTCGGCATGGCGCTGGTCGGGCGGCTGCTCGAGGCGCAGGGCTACCGCGTCGGCATCATCAGCCAGCCCAACTGGCACTCGGCCGAGCCGTTTCGCGCGCTCGGCCAGCCGACGCTGTATTTCGGGGTGACGGCTGGCAACATGGACTCGATGGTCAACCGCTACACGTCGGACAGGAAGATCCGCTCCGACGATGCCTACACGCCCAACGCCGAGCCGAACAAGCGGCCCGACCGTGCGGTCACGGTCTACGCGCAGCGCTGCCGCGAAGCCTACCCCGGCACCCCGGTGATCATCGGCTCGATCGAGGCATCGTTGCGCCGCATCGCGCACTACGACTACTGGTCCGACACCGTGCGCCGCTCGGTGCTGCCGGATTCGAAAGCGGATCTTCTGATCTTCGGCAACGCCGAGCGCGCGCTGCTCGACGTCACGCACCGTTTGGCCCGCGGCGAGAAGATCGGCGACATCCGCGACGTGCGCGGCACCGGCTTCATGGTGCCGCATGACTGGAAGCCCCCCACGCCGGAGGCGGGCGTTGAAGGCGGCTCGAACTGGATCGAGGTGCTGTCGACCGAGCTCGACACCCCTGGCGCGATCGACGCCCATGTCGACCCCTATGCCATGTCTCCCGCGCCCGCAGAAGGCGGCGGGCCCCAGGACACAGGCGAATCACCCGTCGACGCCTCGGCCTTCGCTCCCCAGCCTCCTTCCCCCCCACACGCCGGAGAGGCAAGCGCCAGGCCGCTTCGATTCGTTTCGAAGGCGGAGCGCCTGGCGATGAAGCAGGAAATCCGCGCACGCACCGTGATCCGCCTGCCGGACTACGACCAGGTGAAGAACAACCCGGTGCTGTACGCGCACGCTTCGAGAGTGTTCCACCTCGAATCGAACCCCGGCAACGCGCGGGCGCTCAGGCAGGCGCACGGCGAACGCGACGTCTGGCTCAACCCGCCGCCGATCCCGCTCACCACCCCCGAGATGGACGCGGTCTACGACCTGCCCTACGCGCGCGCGCCGCACCCGAGCTACGGCGACGCCAAGATCCCGGCGTGGGAGATGATCCGCTTCTCAGTCAACATCATGCGCGGCTGCTTCGGCGGTTGCACCTTCTGCTCGATCACCGAGCACGAGGGCCGCATCATCCAGAGCCGCAGCGAGGATTCGGTGATCCGCGAGATCGAGGCGATCCGCGACAAGACGCCAGGATTTACGGGCGTCATCTCCGACCTCGGCGGACCGACCGCGAACATGTACCGCATGGCGTGCAAGTCGAAGCAGATCGAGCACGCCTGCCGCAAGCTGTCGTGCGTGTTCCCCGACATCTGCGAGAACCTCAACACCGACCACACGCCGCTGATCCAGATGTACCGCCGTGCCCGCGCGCTGCCGGGGATCAAGAAGATCCTGATCAGTTCGGGCCTGCGCTACGACCTCGCGGTGCGCTCGCCCGAATACGTCAAGGAACTGGTGCAGCACCACGTCGGCGGCTATCTGAAGATCGCGCCGGAGCACACCGAGGCCGGGCCGCTGTCGAAAATGATGAAGCCCGGCATGGGTGCCTACGACCGCTTCAAGGAGATGTTCGAAGCGGCGTCCAAGGCGGTCGGCAAGAAGCAGTACCTGATTCCCTATTTCATCGCCGCCCACCCCGGCACCACCGACGAGGACATGCTGAACCTCGCGCTATGGCTCAAGGCGCACGACTTCCGCCTCGACCAGGTGCAGACCTTCCTGCCGACGCCGATGGCGCTGGCGACGGCGATGTACCACACCGAAAAGAATCCGCTGAAGAAGGTGCTCGGCGGCAAGGCCGAAGCCGTGCCGGTGGTGAAACAGGGCCGCGTGCGGCGGCTGCACAAGGCATTCCTGCGCTACCACGACCCGGACAACTGGCCGCTGCTGCGCGAGGCCTTGAAGGATATGGGACGCGAGGACCTGATCGGCAACGGCAAGCGGCATCTGATCCCGTCGTATCAGCCGGCCGGCACCGGCAGGCAACCGGAAGGCACGCGCACGCCGCGCGCCGAAGGCGGTCGCGCCAAACCCGGCGCAACCAAACCCAATGCAGGCAAGCCCGCACCAGCCAAAACCAGCCCGGCCAAATCCGGCCCAGGCAAACCCGCATCGGGCAAACCTGCCCCCGCCAGCCGTGGCCGTCCACCACAGGTACCCAAACACCCCCTCAGCCAGCGCCGTGGCGGCGGCAAGGCCCGGTAGGCGGGGCGCCCTCGCCCCGAATTTCGTACCATTGCAATCACGAACCCATTCGGGGCGAGCGCGCCCCTGCTGCGCATGACCACCCCCAGCGACATCCTCCGCGCCAAACTCAACCTCGAAACGGCCCAGCTCGCCTGGCCCGAACTCGAACGCCACTTCGCGCGCGGCAGCGTGATCAAGGTTTCCCCCGGCATGGACCTCGTCGACACCGCACTGCAGGTCGCCGAAAACAATGCCGCCGCCGTGCAGGCCTGGCTCGCCGACGGCCGTATCGCCAGGGCCAAGCTCAGCGACGCCGAGGACTGGCACGCTCGCCAGCCGAGTTTCTGGGCGGTGGTGGTCGCGCCGTGGGTGCTGGTTCAGGAAGTGCCAAAGGTACTGGGCTCGGACTGAGCCACTCGGGACGCCGAATCCGAACGGCCGCAAGAGCAGGGGCTCAAACGCTCGAAAACTCGCGCGAAGGCGACCCGTCTCGGCCCTCCCGCGCGACCGGCTGCACGTAGCCAAACACGAGCCCGGCACCGTTCGCCGCGTTCTTCAGCGTTACGCCCCCGCCCAACCGGACTGCGGCTTCCTGCGCGATCGCCAGACCCAGTCCGCTGCCCTCCCCCTCGTTCGCCAGCCGATGGAAGGCGTCGAAGGCGTGCTGCAGTTCGGCCTCCGGAATACCCGGGCCGGTATCGACCACCTCGACCAGGGCCTGGTTGCCATCGCGCCGCAAACGCAGCGTCACTTCACCGCCACGCGGCGTGTACTTGAGGGCGTTTTCCAGAGCATTGCGGATGATCAGACCGAGCGCCCGCGGATCGGACCGCATCGAGTTCAACCCGGCGTCCTCCATGCCCAGGTCGATTCCAGCGGCCTCGGCGACGGGATGGAATTCGGCGATAAGCTCGCGCGCGAATGCCTGGACGTCGACGTCGCTCCATGCCGCTTCGCTGGCCTGGAGCCGCGCCAGGTCGAGCAACTGCACGGTCAGCCTGCGCGCCCGCTCGATTCCCGCCTGGAGGGGGACCAGGCGCTCGCGCATGTCGTCCGGCGACGTCGCCTGGGCGAGGTTCTGCGCCTGGAGCGAGAGCGCGGTGAGCGGCGTGCGCAGCTCATGCGCGGCATCGGCGACGAAGCGGCGCTGCTCGGCGATCATCGTATCGACCCGCGCGAGGAGCCGGTTGATGGCGTCGACGAAAGGCGCGATTTCGTCCGGCAGGTCATGCCGGGGCAGCATCGCCGGACGTTCGGCCGACTGCCTGTCGAGCTCCTCTGCAAGCCGCCGGATGGGCGCGAATTCGCCGCGCACGATGAACGCGATCAGCCCGATCAGCAGCGGCAGCAGCAGCAACAGCGGGATCAGTGTGCGCAGCGCGCTGTTGAGCGCGATCTCGTTGCGGCTCGCGGTCGATTGAGCGACGACGAGGCGGCTGTCCGTTCCGGTGCCTCGGACGAACACCCGCATGGCCTCCTGCCCGTCGCTCCCGCCAAGCGTGTGAAAGCCCGGTGCGATATCCGGCGGCAACCACAGCGGGCGTGGCCCGGCAGGAAGGCGGACCACGCGGATTCGCGACTCGGGGTCTTCGACACTCTTGCTCGCTGCATCGAGCTCCAGGATGTCTGATGCGCCGCCGGCGCTCAGCGCGGCGACCTGCCGCAGCGTGTCATCCTGGAATTCCTGCGCCTCGGCATAGGCAAAGTGGAAGGCGACGGCGGTCGCGATCACGCCGCAGGCCATGATGGCTGCGGCCAGCGTCTTCGACAGGTGGCGCTGCAGCGAACGCGTCACGACGCCTTGTCCACCCGCCATCCGGCACCGCGCACGTTCTTGATCGCGTCCTGGCCAAGCTTGCGGCGGATGCCATGGATCAGGAAATCCACCGCGTTACTCTCGATTTCCTCGTTCCAGCCGTAGATCCTGTCTTCCAGCTCGGTCCGGGTCAGAATCCCGCCCGGACGCAGCAGCAGCGCCTGCAGCAGCGAAAACTCGCGGGGGCTGAGCGTTGCCGTCCTGTCGCCGCAGGTCGCCTCGCGGGTGGCCGGATCGAGGCTGACGTGGCCATTGCCGAGAATCGGAGTCGCCTGGCCGCCCTGGCGGCGGATCACGGCACGCATGCGTGCGAGCAGCTCGTTGACGTCGAAGGGCTTGACGAGGTAATCGTCGGCGCCCAGATCGAGCCCCTGGATGCGGTCGTCGACGCCGTCGCGCGCGGTGACGACGATGACCGGCAGCATGCGATTCGCCTCGCGCAGGCGGCGCAGCACCTCCAGACCATCGCGCCCTGGCAGTCCCAGATCGAGCAGGACGGCCTGATGCTCGGCTGATTCGAGGACATGCGAGGCCGTCCTGCCGTCGCGCACCCAGTCGACGGCGTAGGCGGCATCCTTCAAGGCCGTGGCAACCGCCTCGCCGATCATCGGGTCGTCTTCAACCAGCAGGATGCGCATGCTCGCCTTTCGTTCCTGCCCGCATCGTTCAGTGGCTCAGCCTGGCCGGGCGTTGCGGGGAAACCGCGACGAAAAGCACGATCGCCGACAGCAACACGGCCGAGGCCCCGAACCGGCTTAGGTCCAGTCCACCGGCGTGCACGGGCTTGTCCAGCAGGTCGCCCACCACGGCGCCCAGCGGCCGCGTCAGGATGAACGCGGCCCAGAACAGCACGGTGCGGGAAATGTTCGTCCTGTAGTATGCCGCGGCGATCAGCGCCAGCAGCACGCCGAACAAGAGCGCACCGCCTTCGTAGCCGAGCCCGGCGGTGTCGGCCGTCCAGTCGCCGAGGGCCGTTCCGAGCGTCTGCGAGAACATGATCGTCATCCAGTAGAACAATTCGGACCTGGGCGATCCGACGGTGTCGATCGAAACGGAGCCCAGCGTGCGGTACCAGAGGGCCAGCGACGCCACCAGCAGGCCGAACAGCAGTGTCGCGCCGCCGGCGTAGCCGATGCCGAGCGAGCGGTCGGCGAAGTCGGCAAGCGTCGTGCCGACCGTGGTCGTTGCGATGATCGTGGTCCAGTAGATCACTGGGTGGAACCGCCTGGCGCGAATCTGGACGATCACCGCGGCGAGGAAGACGGCCGCGAAGATCCCGGTGCTCAGCAGATAGCCAAGATTCATCGACATGGACAGCGCGTCACCACCTGTTTCGCCGAGCGTGGTGGCGAGGATCTTGATGATCCAGAAGGCGAGCGTGACTTCTGGGACCTTGCTCAGGGCTTCTTCGGTTGTGAGGTTCATTGCGCACTCCTTTGTTCGGTCGAATCCCTGCGGGTCAGGGTGAGATAGGCCACCAGACCGGAGATGGCAGCCAGGAACAGCAGGCTGGTCTGCACCGTGCCCAGGCCGAGTCCGCCGCTGGCGATCGGCTGCGACAGGTAGTCGCCGCACGAAGCCCCCAACGGCCGGGTCAGGATATAGGCAAGCCAGAACGCCAGCACCGCGTTCGCCCTGAGCGCGTAGTAGCCTAACGTCACCACCGCGATCAGCGCGCCGAACAGCAGCGCCGAATGGGCGTAGCCGAGACTCAGACGCTCCGCAAACAGATCCCCGGCTGCCGTGCCCAGCGCAAAGGTGAACAGTATGGCAGCCCAGTAGTAAAGTTCCCGGCTGCGCGTACGGATGCTGTGGATCGACAGCGTCCGCTCCCTCGCATACCAGGTCGTGAAGGTTGCGAGCAGGGCCAGGCTGAAAGCAGCCGTCGTCACACTCAGCGGCACGCCGAAGTGGTCGGTCAGATTGTCCGTGATCAGGGTGCCGACGATGCTGATCAGAACGACCGTCAGCCAATACAGCCATGGCACGTAACGTCTGGCACGTAGCTGGGCGCCAAGCGTAAGCGCCAGCAGACCCGTCATCACCATCGATGTCCCGGTCAGGCCAAAATTGAGATTGACGTTCAGAAGATCGGCGGCGGTCTCGCCCACCGTCGTGGCCAGAATCTTGATGATCCAGAAAAACAGGATCACCTCGGGTACCTTGTTGAGCAGGTCCCGCCGTGCAGCCGCCGGCGTGTCATTCATTTGTGGGCCCCCCGGAAATGCGAAAAGGCCGGAGCCAGGCTCCGTCAGGATTCAGTCTTCGTGGTCGCCGCCGTCGTCATGGTCGGCCGCATCGGCGGTCGCCTCGATGACCTTGCCGCTTGACGCGTCGACCTTCACGTCCATCACCGTGGCCCCCTTCACGACCTCGACGTCGAATACCCCGCGTCCCTTGTAGCGCTCGTACTCGGCGCGAGAGGCCTTGCCGCCGACATGCTGTTCGGCGGCGCCGACTGCCTGGATGAGGCTGATTCCCGCATTCGAAATCGCCAGGGCATCGTTTTGCGGGGATTTGGCCGCTAAGGCTGTGCCCACCACGGCTGCGATGGAAAAGGCGGCAAACGCCGCCAGATAGGCTTTGCGTTTCATGATGATCGATCCTTGGAACACGCGAACATTCGCGTGAGGATCAAGATAGCGATCGAGAATTAGGCGACAGTTAGCTGGCTGGCTGCAGGGCGCAGCCCAAATGAAAAAACCCGCAGCAATGCGGGCTTTTCGGATGGAAGCGATAACGCTCAGACAGCCAGGCTGTCCTTCACCCGCATCAGGCGGGCGCGCGCTTCGGTCGCAACGCCATGCACGGCCGGATTGTTGACCAGTCTTTCCATGATGGCGGGATCGAGGAAGGACACGGTCACCTTGCCGTCGGCTTCCTCGCGCACAACGACGTTGCACGGCAGCAGCATGCCGACATCGGGCTCGGCACTGATGGCCTGGTGCGCGAGCGGCGGGTTGCAGGCACCGAGGATGCGGTAGGGACGGCCGTCGACATTGAGTTTGGCCTTCATCGTGGCCTGCACGTCGATGTCGGTCAGGACGCCGAAGCCTTCGGCTTTCAAGGCGGCGGTGACCTTATCCACGGCTGTGTCGAAGGGGCCGCTGACGGTGGTGGCGAATCCATAGTGGCTCATGCTGAAACTCCTGTCTGTGTTTTCAATGTCGATGGCGGGCATTTTACCCGCTCCGTCGTTACAGAGTCCGCGCCGCTGTCAGGATTCCTGGGATTGCCGCTCCATTTTCTGCCACAGCCTGTAGACCGAATCGGACCAGAGCGACTTGATGTAGGCCACGACGTCCTGCATCTCGAGGTCGCTGAACCTGCCCTTCCACTCCGGCATCTTGCCCTCGCCCGGCGGGCTGCCGTCGCGGATGGCCGCGAGCAGCACCGCCGTGGGGTGATGCCAGGCATGCGCGCTGTCGTCGAGCGGCGGTGGCGGATACATGCCGTCGACGCCGCGCACGCGCCAGTCGCCGGACTGACCCTGGCCGTCGGCCCCGTGGCATTCGATGCAGTGCTTCTGATAGATCGTCCTGCCACGCGCCACCTGTGCGGCATCCAGCTTGCGCTCGACCGCGGTCTTGTCGCCATCGTCACCTCCGCTCGCGTACGTCTCGTCGCACCCTGCCAGTCCGAGCCCGACGACCAGGGTCGCGAAGATTTTCCATTTCATGCTTTTCATGCGTATCGATTCTCCAGAAGCGAGACAGTAAAGAGGTCATGACTCCCCATAAGTTCCAGGTTATTCATGATTCGACAGCACGCCCGCCAGCAGCCGCCACATGTTGCGCCAGTGCGACCCTTCCCAGTACACCCGCCCGCACGCATCGCAGACGGAAAAACGCGCGTAGTGTTCGCGCACCCTGGGCGGCAGACGTTCCAGCACGCTCGCCTTGTCGACGGGCCGCAATGGGGCATTGCAGTGCAGGCACAGGGTGAACGGACGCGCGCCGCGCGCAAGGTCCAGTCGCGCAACGATCTCGCGCAGCTGGTCCTCCGTCTTGAGCGCATGCACGAAACAGCCATGCGTCACCGCGCGCCGCTTCAGCAGTTCACGGTCGCGGGTCAGCACGATGCGTGCCTCGCGGGCGGCGACCGCCACAATGTCGTCGTCGGCAAAGTGATTGTCGTACAGCGTGTCGAACCCCAGCATGCGCAGCATGTGCGCCAGCCCGCCAAGATGCGCGTCGGCGACGAAGCGCGTTTCCCTTAATGGATGCTCGCGGACCCGCAGCAGCGGCGTCACGTCCATCGCCTCGAAGCGCGGATACACCGCTACCCGGTCGCCATCCTCCAGGATGCGGTCGAAGTCGACCGACTCGCCGTTGACCAGGATCAGTTCCACCTCGGTATGCGGCACGCCGAGCGCCTCGATCATGTGCTTCGTCGTCGCCCGCTGCGCGCACGGCACGCTGAACTCCTGCTTGCGCCGCTTGGGGGCGAGGAAGTCGTTCAGTTCTTCGTAGAAGCGGAAGGTGGCGGTGACCATATGCGGGCTATTGTTGCCCTTGGCAGCCACGCGGAAAACCTGGCCACCTGGCGAACCAGATTCGGAACTGCCCAGTTAGTGCAATTTTCTGTTGGCCAGAAGCCTAGTCACAACGATTGCAAGCGCCCCCCACCACAAACTTCCAAGCAATCCATGCACGAAAAACGGCCAATAGTTGTAGGCGCTATGTTTCCAGTCCTCATCCCAAAAGATGTCTCCCCATACATGCTGCATCACATCCATCCCCCACACCGTCAACAATGAGACGGGGAAATCGACGGGAAACAATAACATCCACAACCACGGAAGATCGTTCGCATCAACGGAAAAAGCTGCGTACAGCACAATGACAAGGTGAAGCACCCCTAATCCAATGCCGACGTAATGCTGTCTCGTCATTGCTGCTCACGTTCATGAAGAGGGTTGTGATGACGCAGCAGACAGCCGGGCAAGACCATCGGAAAAGCGCTGCTGCAGTCCAAGACTCTGAGGCAGTAATCAGGACACGTTCAAGTCGCCTTTCAGGCAGCCGCTCTTTCCGACCAGGGAACGATCTTGTCCAGCACTTTGCCGGATTCGATCTGGGCTTTTTCCATGTCGTAATGCGATTGTAGGTTGAGCCAGGACTGCGCGTCGGTACCGAAGAAGCGGGCAAGCCGCAGCGCGGTATCGGCGGTGATGGCCCGCTTGCCATGGACGATCTCGTTGATGCGGCGCGGCGGCACGCCGATCTCGATTGCAAGACGGTACTGGCTCACACCCATGGGCTTGAGCCATTCTTCCAGCAGGATTTCGCCGGGGGTCACGAGTTGCAGTTTCTTCATCGTCGCAGCCTTTCAGTGGTAGTCCACGATCTCGACATCCAGCGCCGAGCCGTCGCGCCATTCAAAGCAGAGGCGCCATTGATCATTGATGCGGATGCTCCATTGCCCCTTGCGGTCACCTTTCAGGGCTTCCAGCCGGTTTTGCGGCAGAACGCGCAGAAACGCGAGATCGGCCGCGGCGTGCAATTGCTTGAGCTTGCGCCGCGCCACTTGCTCGAAATTGACGAAGCGCGCCACGCGCCTGTTCTCAAACAGGGCTTGCGTGTCCTTGCATCTGAACGATTCGATCATGCCAGATATTAACGCATGACGTTATGCCAGGCAATCATGAAAATGTCCAGGCATGGATCACGCCTGTGGGCCCGCGGGGCGGGCGTGGCGCTAAATCCGGCTCGCCGTCTGCCGCATCACGTTCGCCGCGAAGCGCATCGCCAGCTTGACCGGCGCAGGCAGGGGCGCGCCCCCGTGGTCGACCGTGGTCTGGGCGTGCTTGATCTCGTCGGTCTTCATCTGCTCGACGACGGCACGGCTGCGGGCGTCGGCCTCGGGAAGCTTCTGCAGGTGGCCGTCGAGATGCGCCTCGACCTGGCGCTCGGTTTCGGCGAGGAAGCCGAGGTTCCACTTGTCGCCGAGCAGGCCGGCGACGACGCCGATGCCGAAGGCGCCGCCGAACCACAGCGGATTCAGCAGGCTCTTGCGGCCGCCGAGTTCGTCGATGCGCTGCTCGCACCACGCGAGGTGGTCGGTTTCCTCGCGCGCGGCCTGTTCGAGTTCGCCGCGCACTGCCTCATTCTTGGCGGTCAGGGCCTGGCCGGCGTAGAGCGCCTGGGCGCAGACCTCGCCGACGTGGTTGACGCGCATCAGGGCGGCGGCATGGGCCTTGTCTGCTTCGCCGAGTTCGGCTTCGGGCGCAGTGGCCGGATAGGGACGTCCGGCATGCGGGCTGGCGAAGACGGTGCGCAGGCCGAGGTCGAAGGTGGTGATGAGCTGGTCGAGTCGGTTCATGGCTATTTGACGTAGTAGTTGAAATTGGAATAGGCGGCTTCGGCGACCTTGAACCACTGGAATTCGGTATCGCGGAACTGCTTCCAGGGGCGGTAGATGGCGGCGAAATCGGGATTGGTCTTGGCTTCTTCCTCGTAAAGGCTGAACGTCGCACGGCGCGCCGCGAGCATCACGTCCTTGGGGTAGGCGTGCAGCTGGACGCCCTGCCCGACGAGGCGCAACAGCGCGGGCGGATTCTTGGCATCGTATTGCGCCAGCATCAGCTGGTTGGCTTCGGCAGTGGCGACCTCGAATGCCTGCCGGAAAACCTCGGGCAGCGCGCGCCATGAATCCTGGTTGACGTAGAAGGAGAGCTGCGGGCCGCCCTCCCACCAACCGGGGTAGTAGTAGTGCCTGGCGATCTTCTGGAAGCCGAGTTTCTCGTCGTCGTAGGGGCCGACCCATTCGGCGGCGTCGAGCGCGCCGCGCGCGAGCGCGGGATAGATGTCGCCGCCGGGCAGGGTTTGCGGCACCGCGCCGAGACGCGCCATGATCATGCCGCCGACGCCGGGGATGCGCATTTTGAGTCCCTTGAGATCGGCCAGCGACTTGATCTCCTTGCGGAACCAGCCGCCCATCTGGGTGCCGGTGTTGCCGCCCGGGAATTGCAGCACGTTGAACTTGGCATAGAGCAGACGCAGCGCCTCGATGCCGCCGCCGGCATACATCCAGGCATTCTGCTGGCGCGCCGTGAGCCCGAACGGCACGGCGGTGTCGAAAGCCAGCGCGAGGTTCTTGCCGACGTAGTAGTACCCTGCAGAATGTCCGCATTCGGCAGTGCCGTTGCCGACCGCGTCAAGAACCTGCAGGCCGGGCACCAGTTCGCCGCCGGCGAACACACGGATCTGGAACTTGCCGACCGTGAGCGCGGCAACCCGCTTGGACAGGGTTTCGGCCGCGCCGTAGATGGTGTCGAGGCTCTTCGGAAAGCTCGACGCCAGCCGCCAGCGGACCGCTGGCAGGTCGGCAGCCTGCGCGGCGGCCAGGGGCAGCATCGCGGCCATGCCCGCGCCCGTCAGGAAATCTCGTCTTTGCATGTCTCTCCTCGGGTTTTGGCCAATTATACGAGCCGACGGCGCACTGGCTGCGTGCTAAAATTTCGGTTTTTACCAGCCCTGCCCCGATTGCCATGTTCAACCGTCAAGACACCCTCGCCAAGACCGACCCCGACCTGTGGGCTGCGATCCTCAAAGAGAACCAGCGCCAGCAGGATCACATCGAGTTGATCGCGTCCGAGAACTACACCAGCCCGGCGGTCATGGAAGCACAGGGCTCGCAGCTGACCAACAAGTACGCCGAGGGCTATCCCGGCAAGCGCTACTACGGCGGCTGCGAATACGTCGACATCGCCGAGCAGCTGGCGATCGACCGCGTCAAGGCGCTGTTCGGCGCCGAGGCCGCCAACGTGCAGCCCAATTCGGGTTCGCAGGCCAACCAGGCAGTGTTCATGGCGTTCCTCCAGCCCGGCGATACCATCATGGGCATGAGCCTGGCCGAAGGCGGCCACCTGACCCACGGCATGAAATTGAACATGTCGGGCAAGTGGTTCAACGTCGTGGCCTACGGACTCGACGAGCAGGAAGAGATCGACTACGACAGGATGGAAGCGCTGGCGCGTGAACACAAGCCCAAGCTCATCATCGCCGGCGCCTCGGCCTACGCCCTGCGCATCGACTTCGAACGCTTCGCTCGGATCGCCAAGGAAATCGGCGCGATTTTCATGGTCGACATGGCGCACTATGCAGGCCTGATCGCCGCGGGCGTCTACCCCAACCCCGTGCCGCACGCCGACGTGGTCACCTCGACCACCCACAAGACCCTGCGTGGCCCGCGCGGGGGCATCATCCTGATGAAGGCCGAGCACGAAAAGGCGATCAACTCGGCGATCTTCCCCGGTCTGCAGGGCGGCCCGCTGATGCACGTCATCGCCGGCAAGGCGGTCGCGTTCAAGGAGGCTGCCTCGAAGGAATTCAAGCACTACCAGGAACAGGTCATCGACAACGCGCTGGTCATGTGCAAGGTGCTGGTCGAGCGCGGCCTGCGCATCATCTCGGGCCGCACCGAAAGCCATGTGTTCCTGGTCGACCTGCGCGCCAAGAACCTGACCGGCAAGGAAGCCGAGGCCTTGCTCGGACGCGCCCACATCACGGTCAACAAGAACGCCATTCCGAACGACCCGCAGAAGCCCTTCGTCACCAGCGGCATCCGCATCGGCACCCCGGCCATGACCACGCGCGGCTTCAAGGAGCTCGAGGCCGAGCAGCTGGCGCACATGATCGCCGACGTGCTCGACGCGCCGAACGACGAGGCGGTCATCGAGCGGGTCAAGGCTGACGTGGCGAAGCTGACGGCTAAATTCCCTGTCTACGGTTGATGCAACACGTCAAGGCGGATGAAATCCCCTGGAAACCGTAGCGAGCGCAGCCAGATTGAACGCGGCCAGAGCGCAGGAACCGGAATGTACATAGAAGTACATGAGGATTCCGAGCACTGCCCGCGTTCAAGCTGGCAAGCGCAGTAGGTTTACAGGGGGTTTCATGAAGTGTCCCTTCTGCGGTTCTCTAGATACCCAGGTCATCGATTCCCGCGTCAACGAGGCGGGGGATGCGATTCGCCGGCGCCGCCGCTGCACCGCCTGCGACAAGCGCTTCACCACTTGGGAAACGGCCGAGCTGCGGCCGCCGCAGATCGTCAAGACCAACGGCACGCGCGAGGACTTTTCCGAGGCCAAGCTGCGCGAGGGATTCCGCCGCGCCCTGCACAAGCGCCCGGTCTCGACAGAGCTGGTCGACGCCGCAGTCGACCGCATCCGCCAGCGCCTGCTGACCCTGGGCGAGCGCGAGATCCCGGCGCGCGAAATCGGCGAACTGGTGATGAAGGAACTGAAGAAGCTCGACAAGATCGCCTATATCCGCTTTGCCTCGGTATACCGAAGCTTCCAGGACGTCGACGACTTCCGCGACGTCATCCGCGACATCGACCAGCCCTGACATGCCCGACGCAGCCCGCTTCAGCACCGCCGACCATGTCCACATGGCACGCGCGCTGCAGCTGGCTGCGCTCGGGCTTTACACCACCAGCCCCAATCCGCGCGTCGGCTGCGTCATCGTTCGGGATGGCCACGTCGTCGGCGAAGGCTGGCACCAGCGTGCGGGCGCCCCGCACGCCGAGATCCACGCGCTCAATGCCGCAGGGGCTGCAGCGCGGGGGGCCACCGCCTATGTCACGCTCGAGCCCTGCTCGCACCACGGCCGAACCCCGCCGTGCGCCGAGGCGTTGATCGAGGCCGGCGTGGCACGCGTGGTCGCCGCGATGCGCGACCCCAACCCGCTGGTCGCGGGACGCGGCATCGACATGCTGACGCTGGCCGGCATCGAGGCGGACGTGGGCCTGATGGAAGCCGGTGCGCTGGCGCTCAACCCCGGTTTCGTCTCGCGCATGACCCGCC
>JAYRNU010000026.1:0-45470 GCA_041912015.1 Thiobacillus sp.
CACCGACGGAGACGGCGTGCAGCAGGATTCGCCGTTTTCCCGCGGATAGCGGTCCCCGCCCCAGACGCTCATTCCAATGGCGCAGATATTCCGGCTGTTTTCGCGCGCGCCAGAGCAGATAGAGAAAGAGAAAGGGCAAGGCCAACAGCCATGCCAGGGCATAAAGCATTCGCATGGACGGATTCTAACCACCACGGAATCAAACGCATGGCGTGCTAGAATTTTCCGGTTCAAACAGGGATGAGAGCCATGAAAGTACTCCTCACCGGCGCCGCCGGCTTCATTGGCATGCATGTCGCCAAAATACTTCTAGAACGAGGCGACGAGGTGGTCGGTATCGACAACCTCAATGATTACTACGATCCCAAACTCAAGCTGGCCCGGCTGGAACAGCTCAAGCCCTACCCCGGCTTCCGATTCGTCCGGGACGACATCTCCGACCGCATGATGATGGAGGACCTGTTCGAGAAAGGCCATTTCGACGCCGTCATCAACCTCGCCGCGCAGGCCGGCGTGCGCTACTCGCTGAAGAATCCGCACGCCTACGTGCAATCCAACATCGTCGGCTTCGCCAACCTGCTCGAAGGCTGCCGCCACCATGGCGTCAAGCACTTCGTCTACGCCAGCTCGTCCTCCGTCTACGGCGCCAACACCAAGATCCCGTTCTCGGTGCACGATCCGGTCAACCACCCGGTCAGCCTCTACGCCGCGAGCAAGAAGGCCAACGAGCTGATGGCGCACACCTACTCGCATCTCTACGGCCTGCCGACCACGGGGCTGCGCTACTTCACCGTCTACGGCCCCTGGGGCCGGCCCGACATGTCGCCGTGGCTGTTCACCTCGGCCATCCTCGAAGGCCGCACCATCGACGTCTTCAACCACGGCGACATGATGCGCGACTTCACCTACATCGACGATATCGCCGACGGCACGGTGCGGGTGCTCGACCGCATTCCGCAGCCCAATCCCGGTTTCGACCACAAGCATCCCGACCCCGCCACGAGCCACGCGCCCTACCGCCTCTACAACATCGGCAACCACACCCCGGTGCAGCTCATGGATTTCATCGGTACGATCGAACGGGCGCTGGGCCAGGAAGCGAAAAAGAACTTCCTGCCGATGCAGGACGGCGACGTGCAGGCGACCTACGCGGATGTGGACGACCTGATCCGCGACACCGGCTTCAAGCCGGCGACCTCGCTGGAATATGGGATCGGGAAGTGGGTGGAGTGGTATCGGAGCTATACGGGGAAATGAGTCATCCCATTTCCCGAAACTGAAGCTCGCCCAACGGCCGGCGCGCCAGGTCGCGCATGAGCGCTCGCGTCAGGACGCGCAGGACGAAAACTGGCCGCGCAAACAGTGGGGAACGGACCACGGTTTCCCGCGCCTAATTCGAGCTGCCCAGCGCAACCTGTCACCTGCCACCAAGCAATGAATCCTGCCACCGTCAAAACCTACCTGCCCTGGGTCGTGGCCGTCGCGCTGTTCATGGAAGGACTCGACACCACCATCGTCAACACCGCCGTGCCGGCGATCGCCGAGGGGCTCGAGGTGGCGCCGCTGAGTCTCAAGGCCGTGGTGGCGAGCTACATCCTGAGTCTCGCGGTATGCATCCCGGTCAGCGGCTGGATGGCGGACCGCTACGGCACGCGCCAGGTGTTCAGCTGCGCGGCGGCGCTGTTCATCCTGGCCTCGGTGTTCTGCGGGCTGGCGCAGAATGCGCCGATGCTGGTGGCAGGGCGCATCCTGCAGGGCATCGGCGCGGCGATGATGATGCCGGTGGGCCGGCTCGCGATCATTCGCACCTTTCCCAAATCGGAACTGCTGCGGGCGATGAACTTCGTGATCATCCCGGCGCTGATGGGGCCGCTGCTGGGACCGACCGTCGGCGGCCTGATCGTGCACTGGCTCAGCTGGCACTACATCTTCTTCATCAACGTGCCGGTGGGGCTGATGGCAATGTGGCTGGCGCATCGCTTCATGCCCGATTACCGCGCCGATTCGTCGCAGCCGCTCGACGTCGTCGGCCTGGCCCTGTTCGGCAGCGGCGCCGCGCTCCTGTCCTGGCTGCTGGAAATCTTCGGCGAGCACCGGATCGACGCCACCTCGGCGGGCCTGCTGCTGGCGCTCGGCGTCGGCCTGCTGGCCGCCTATGGCTGGCATGCCCGCGAGACTGCCCATCCGCTGCTGCGGCTGACACTGTTCCGGGTGCGCACGTTTCGCGTCTCGGTCATGGGCGGATTCGTGACGCGTCTGGGCGTTGGCGGCATGCCGTTTCTGCTGCCGCTGCTGTACCAGCTTGGCCTCGGCATGCCCGCGTGGCAGTCGGGTCTGCTGATGATGCCGGTGGCTGCCGCGGCGATGGGCATGAAGCTGATCGCCTCGCGCCTTCTGGCGCGCTTCGGCTACCGCCGCGTGCTGACTGTCAATACCGTGATGATCGGCGTCGTCATGTGCCTGTTCGCGCTGGTGTCCGCAGCGACGCCGATCGTGTCGATCGTGCTGCTGGCCCTGACCATGGGCTTCTTCAATTCGCTGCAGTACACCAGCATGAATTCGATGGCGTTTGCCGACATCGACACTCCCGATTCGAGCATGGCGAGCACCATCTCCAGTTCGATGCAGCAGATGTCGATGAGCTTCGGGCTGGCCTTCGGAACACTGATCGCCGGGTGGTTTCTGGGCGACCTGCCGCAGACCGACAGCGCGGCCGTGACGACTGCGCTGCATCATGCCTTTCTGACGCTGGGCGGACTGACCGCCCTGTCGTCCCTGTCGTTCTGGACGCTGCGCCCCGGCGACGGCGAGAGCGTCAGTCGGGGCACGCTCCACGAAACGAAATGATCGAACCGGGAAGGCGCGCCCCGGCTTCTCGCGCCTCAGCCCTTGAACGCCGCCAGCTTCTGCGCCTGATCCGTGCGCTCCCAGGTGAACGTTGGCTCGTCGCGCCCGAAGTGGCCGTATGCAGCGGTCTTGCGGTAGATCGGCCGGCGCAGGTCGAGGCTCTCGATGATGCCGCGCGGGGTCAGTCTGAAACTGCAGCGCACCATGTCCTCGAGCTTCTCGTCGGGCACGGTGCCGGTGCCGTAGGTGTCGACCAGCAGCGAAACCGGCTCGGCCACGCCGATCGCGTACGCCAGCTGCACCAGGCAACGCTTCGCGTAACCTGCCGCCACGAGGTTCTTGGCTATGTAGCGCGCCATGTAGGCCGCCGAGCGATCGACCTTGGTCGGATCCTTGCCGGAAAACGCACCGCCGCCGTGCGGGCACGAGCCGCCATAGGTGTCGACGATGATCTTGCGGCCAGTCAGGCCGGTGTCGCCGTTGGGTCCGCCGATTTCGAACGGGCCGGCCGGGTTGACCCAGAGCCGGAACGTCGGCGTGCGCAGGTCGGCCGGCAGCAGCGGATCGACGATTTCGCGTGCGACTTCCTGCGCGACCCAGGCCGGATCGAGGCCACGCGCGATCTGGGTGGAAAGGATCACGGTTTCGACGCCGGCCATCTTCTGCCCTTCGTAGGCGACCGTGACCTGGCTCTTGGCATCCGGGCGCAGCCACGGCAGGGCGCCGGACCTGCGCAGCTCTGCCTGCCGCTGCACCAGCCGGTGCGCGAGCCAGAGCGGGTAGGGCATCAGGTCCGGTGTTTCGTCGCAGGCGTAGCCGAACATCAGGCCCTGGTCGCCGGCGCCGATTTCGCCGCCTTCGAGTGTGATGCCCTTGTGGATCTGGATCGACTGGTGGTTGAAGCGCACCTGCACTTCGCAGGCGTCGGGGTCGATGCCGGTCTCGGCGTCGCGATAGCCGATGTCGCGCAGCACCTGGCGGGCGATCGCTTCGGCGCGGTCGCGTACCTCGTCGAACAGCTCCTTGCGCACGGTCTTGAACTCGCCGGTGACGACCACGAGATTGTCGGCGACGAGCGTTTCGCAGGCCACCCTGGCCTCGGGTTCCTCGGCCAGGAAGGCGTCGAGGATGGCGTCCGAGATCTGGTCGGCGATCTTGTCGGGGTGGCCCTCCGAAACGGATTCGGAGGTAAACAGGTGGCGGCGGGGGTTCATGATGGGCAGTTCCGGAATTGACGTGGCCCGTAATCTACCCCAAGGCGCATCGTCTGATGAAGTCGCGGGTGTCCGGCGGCTGGCGCGTCAGGCTGCGCCGGCACGCCTGGCGCGCTGCACCACGACCTGCAGCGCGAAATAGTAGCTCCAGATGATCAGTGCAGCGGCCCCCGACCACATCGCAAAGGGCAGGCCGACCAGCAGGACCAGGACGCCGACGAGCAGCAGCCCCGAGCCCCCCGCGCCATTGATGCCCATGACCGGGGTGGCCCAGCGCCTGCCATCGTCGATCAGCCTGCCGCGCCAGTCGGCCACATAGCGGTAATCCTTGCGCGCGCCGATTTTCCAGGCGCGGAACAGCATGCCGATGCCCAGCGGAAAAATGCCGATGAACATCAGGCGGGCCAGCCAGACGAACCAGTCTTCCATCAATCTACCTTCCTCGCATACGCATCAGGAGCCGAATCCTTACCCATCGCGACACGATTGGCAACCGTCATGTCGCGCGCGCCGTGCCGCGCCGGGCGGCAATCACCCGGGCGCATTCTTGACTAATATCGTGTTTAAGGTTTAAATGCCGGGCTTCGATTTGCTTGCGCGTGTGCACGAATCAAATCGATACCCCGAGATTTGGCCAGTTAGCTCAGTTGGTAGAGCAGCGGATTGAAAATCCGCGTGTCCTTGGTTCGATTCCGAGACTGGCCACCAGTGTTTCCAACGGCTCCCGGCGATGGGGGCCGTTTTCATTTCCATCCCATTCAACTTTCGCAGAGCGCATTCGCCAGCGTGGCTGGCGAAATCGTCGTCGCCTGCGCAAAGCCGCCAACGAAGCGGATCGATTCCGGCACGATCGCGAACAGCAAGAAATCGGCAAAGCCGAACATCAACTCGCTCTGCGGAAAACGCGCCAGATACGCCGCCCTGGCCGCCGCGTGTCCCGGCGTGTCCCGCCGCAGTTGCAGCGCCTCGCCCTGAACCGTGATCCGCGCCAGTTCCTGAGCCATCACGCCGGGTTCCGGGGGCGCGATCACCAATAGGCTCACCTGCGGATGCGTCAGCATGTCCTTGGTGTGCGCAGCAAGCTGGCTCACGTGGATGACGAAATCCGTGCTGCCGGGGCGCAGCGCGAACGGCACCATGGAGACGTAGGGCTGGCCCGAGTGCAAGGTGCCGAGGGCGGCGACTTCCTGGGTGCGAAGCAGGTCGCGGAGAATCTGGGTGTGGGCGAGGGTCATTGTCGCGATGGCTTGCAGCATACTTTTGGCAACATGAGCAGTTTACTCAATGTGATCAGACTGCAAGCCTGAAACGGACCTAGTCCGCCTGATAGTAAAGGTCGCCGCTTTCAGTTCGACATGAACAAGGTTGCCCAGATGGGTGCCTCAGTTTATTTCCGTCGCAGTCCACCACGACAGCAATGAACAGATCAATCTCGAGAACGTACGCATGATCGAGAAGTCGATCGACTTTTATTTTTTACATGCCCTGCTCGGGATGGGATGGCTGTAAATATCATCTGTGGCTCACACCTCGCTTTCTCCCCCGCTCGCCAATGCGCAACCTGCTCGGCGTTCTTGGATCCTCGAGACGGTCGGCCTGCGAGCCAACTGGCCGGTTCAGGTTTAGATTGTTTTACGTCAGGGAAGTCCTGACCCGGTCTGGATCGTAGCTGAGGTGCCTTGGAGGCTGGCTTCTGTGTGCCGATGCTGGCCTCGATGGATCCGCTTGTCGACTGGAAGCCACGGACGGAGAGAACCGCAGGCGACTGCTGCGCTACCGCAGTATCACCTGTTCTATGTGCTCGATGCCCGCTGCATGCAGCAAGTCGATCGGCACTCGAACGCGGTCGGGTGATGCCGATGATTCACGGGCGAACCATACAGCCCGCAGGCCGTCGCCATGGAAAACCAGAAATGCCTCGCGGAGCAGAACTTCTCGCGCCACTTCGCTGTTCCGATCGGAGAGCAGCAGGAAACCGTCGCGCGGACGGGCCACCTTGAGAACCGGGCCGTATTTCAGCTTGTACCGCAGTACGCCATTCCCCAGGAACGGGGGGGCATGCTTGAAGCTGACCCACTTGTGTCCCTGACTGCGCAGATATTCAATGGAAAGCCAATAGGCCGCCTGGAGCGCACTGCCCTTGACCAGGGTGCGATCGGCGTCCTTGACGCCGAGTTCCATCAGTGCCGCATTGTTGGTCCCGCTCATCAGAAGCATCCCGGCAACCCACTCTCCATCGCATTCCACCTTGAGCAGTCTCCAGGGATCCGGCATCTCGTCATTCGAACACGACGCCAGAAGCCGATTGAAATCCATGGCGATGGCGCCGAATCCATGCACCTTCTCCACGTAGGGATCGTGGTACGCCTGTATGAACGTAGCCAGATCCTGCCGCTTGGTCGAAATGCTGAATTGAAAGCATCGTCGGTTTATCTTTCTAACGTCGTCGCTGAGCGAGTGACAGCGCAGGAGCCTGGCCTTGTCCGAGACATCGACCATCACGCCGAGGAAGGCAGGCAGATGGAACACGCCAAGGTCGGCGCGGCGCAGAAAACGGCGCGCCCAGCCTGCCCAGGGTGTCGAGACGCGAACAAGCACGAAGCCGCAACCATGCTTGCGTGCCAGGGCGGGCAACGCCCAGAGCCAAACGCGGCCCAGGGCACGCTCTTCGCCAAGCGCCTCGAATACCTGGCCCGCGAAGAAATAGGCGGTCTGCCGGTCAGAGATTCCCGCACGCAGGATGGAAAGCGTGCCCCCATTCGCGGTACGGCCTTCCAGCAGGATGACGTCGGGCATCAGAAAACTGCGGATATAGTGCATTCGTATCCGAAAACGCCGCCACAACGCCGCCGCCTTCGAACTCCAGCGCACTGCACTGCGTTCGGGCGTCCCTGGCATCGAGACTGCGGATGCCCGGCCTGCTTCGGGCAAATGTGGCGATTCGGTGCTCATGACCGATCCCGGTTCTCGCATCGGACAAGCGGCACGTGTTCCATCAGGCCATTCGCCCACCGACTCGTCTGGAACAGCAGATTTCGTACCGGGCCCTTGAGGTAGGGCGAGACGCTGCCCATACAGGTTCGACGTTCCGCGCCAAGCGATACCTTGGAAAAAGCGTGGCCGGATTGTGGACCGCCGCCTGCAAGATTCAGGGATTCGACGCCGGCTGTCTTGAGTTCATTGATTGCGTTGACCCATACGAACGCGGGCGCACGCAAACGGTAGCCCTCGTCGCTGCATCCTATCGACAGCGCATACGCCCGCTTGCAAAAGACGAACACGAGCAGCACGCACATCACCTCCCCATCGTGATGGGCGGCGAAAAAGCGGGCGAGGCTCGTTTTGCCGAGCGCCCTGAGTGGCCTCTCCGAAAGATGCGGAACGTAGAACGGAGAAAAGTCGATCCCGCTTATTCGCTGCCTTCTTTGACGGGTGTTTTCGAGCAAATCCAGCAATGGCGACAGCATGGATGCGTCGCGGTGCGCACGAAACGTAAGGCCTGACCGCGCCGCCTTTCTGGCCTGCTCAGGCATCGACTTGCGCATCCTCCCCTGGATGTCCGCCCAGGATCCGCTCAAGTCGATGAAGTACTCGTCCAGGGCCTGCAAATGCACCTTCGCGCCCCCCCAATCGTACGCATACGGGTAGTCCCGACCAGAACTGATCACGCTGGTGAATCCCTCCGTACGCGCATGGTCTCGCAGACCCAGCATGCAATCCCGGATCAGTCCGCTGTCCATGTGCGACAGGGCAGGTCCCGAAAAGCAGGAGAGCCTGCGGTCGATCCCGCTGAGCAGCTTCGATGCAGGATTGACGATGACGCCGACGATTGCGCCGATGGGTCGCCCCTGGTCCGTGAAGGTCAGGTAGTGCGGGGTCAGGCCTTCACCTCTGAAGCATTCGGCCCACGCCCGGGTGTGGAACGGGCCGGAGGACGGAAACCGCCTGATGAAGTCATCCCAGGAAGCGGGATCATCTTCCTGCACAACGCGGATGCTCGTTCGTCGGTTCAGGGTGGTCAATTCAATCATGTTGGCATGGCGGCGGATACAGGCTTGCAACGGACACATCCCGTGCCAGCATGGCAAGCTGCCAATGGGCTCCCAAATTCGTAGCAATCTTCATGCTACCCTGCCCAACTGGCTGTTTTCCTTGTTGCCGCGCATGCTGGCACGTCTGATGCGGCCTTGGCAACACGCGGCATGTGTAAAGAAGTCCGACACAATCCGCGATTGCAGCCCCATGCAGCCCATGACAGGGCGCTCTTCGGATGCCAGGCGCTATGGAGCGATGCCCCCTGGGAGATACACCTTGGCTTGGGCTGAAGCCATCAGGCAGCGCTCGAGAGCCGCTCAGCCTATCAGCGCCACCGCCTTGATCTGCGCATACAGCAGTTGCCCCGGCGCGATCGCCAGCGCGTGCGCGGAGCGTTTGGTCAGCCTGGCCAGCAGCGGCGAGTCACCGACGTGCAGCTTGACCAGGGTCAGTGCCGGATGCGCGTCCTCGACGCTGTCCACCACCACCGCTGGCAGGGTGTTGAGGATGCTGGTGCCGCTGTGCGGCGTGCGGGCAAGGCTGACGTCGCGGGCGAGGATGCGCACACGGGCATGGTGCCCGACGGGCAGGCCGTGGTCGCGCACCCAGATGCGGCCGCCTGCGAATTCCATTTGTGCCAGATGCCATTGCTCGTCGCGCGCGGCGACGACGGCATCGAGGACCACGCCGACATCCTCGCCGAGCCGGATCGGCAGGTCGAGGCGGGCGAGGGTGTCGGTCAGCGGACCGGCGGCAACCGCGCGGCCGCCCTGCATGAGGACGAGGTAGTCGGCCAGCCGCGCGACTTCGTCGGGGGCGTGGCTGACATACAGGACCGGGATGTCGAGCTCGTCGTGCAGGCGCTCGAGATAGGGCAGGATGTCCTGCTTCAGGGCGTGGTCGAGCGCGGCCAGCGGCTCGTCCATGAGCAGCAGGCGCGGGCTGGTGGCCAGCGCACGGGCGATGCCGACACGCTGGCGCTCGCCGCCGGAGAGACGTTCCGGCTTGCGGTCGAGCAGGTGGCCGAGGCCAAGCATGTCCACCGCCTGCTCGAGCGCGACCCGGCGCTGGTCGGCGGGGACACGCTTCTGGCCGTATTCGAGGTTGGCGCGCACGGAGAGGTGCGGGAACAGGCTGGCTTCCTGGAACACATAGCCCAAGGGGCGCCGATGGGTGGGCAGGAACATCGTGCCGTCCTGCCAGGTTTCGCCGTTGACCGTCAGGCGGCCGCCGGCGACACGCTCGAGCCCGGCGATGGCGCGCAGCAACGTGGTCTTGCCGCAGCCCGAGGGGCCGAACAGGACAGTGATGCCGTGCCCCGGCAGCGCAAGATCGACATCGAGCGAAAAACCCGGATAGTCGATGCGGTAGCGTGCCCGGACCCCGGATGCGTCCGTCATGTGCGTTTCCGCCCGGTGGGATTGAGCGTGTAGAGCAGCAGCAGCACGATGAAGGAGAACGCCACCATTCCGGCGGCGAGCCAGTGCGCCTGCGCATAGTCCATCGCCTCGACATGGTCGTAGATCTGCACTGAGACGACGCGCGTCTTGTCCGGGATGTTGCCGCCGATCATCAGCACCACGCCGAATTCGCCGACGGTATGGGCGGAGCCGAGCACGGTGGCGGTCAGGTAGCCGGGCCGCGCCAGCGGCAGCACCACGCTGAAGAAGGTGTCGAGCGGCGAGGCGCGCAGGGTGGCCGCGACCTCCAGCGGCCGCTCGCCGATGGCCTCGAACGCGTTCTGGATCGGCTGCACGACGAAGGGCATGGAATAGAGCACCGAAGCGATGACCAGCCCGGCAAAAGTGAAGGGCAGGGTGCCCAGGCCGAGCGATTCGGTGAGCTTGCCGATCGGGCCGTTGGGCCCCATCACGACCAGGAGGTAAAAGCCGATCACGGTGGGCGGCAACACGATCGGCAGCGCCACTGCCGCGCCCACGACACCCTTCCATTTCGACCGCGTGCGTGCCAGCCACCAGGCGATGGGGGTACCGATGACCAGCAGCAGAAGCGTGGTGACACCTGCCAGCTCGAGCGTCAGCCGGATTGCGCTCCAGTCAGCGGCCGTCGGCACGAGTTCTCCGTTTACAGCGAGTAGCCGTAGGACTTGATCACCGCGCGCGCCGCATCGCCCTTGAGGAACTTGAGCAGCGCTTCGGCAGCCGGGTTGTCCTGGCCTTTGGTCAGCATCAACGCATCCTGACGAATCGGGCTGTGCAGGGCGTTCGGCACGATCCAGGCCGAACCGCTTTTCAGTTTGCCGTCCTCGTAGATTTGCGACAGGGCGACAAAGCCAAGTTCGGCATTGCCGGTACTCGCGAACTGGAAGGTCTGCGCAATGTTCTCGCCTTGCACGAACGTGGGTTCCAGAGCGCCCAGCAGACCCAGCTTCGTCATCGTTTCAACCGCTGCCGCCCCGTAGGGCGCGAGCTTGGGGTTGGCGATTGCAAGGTGTTCGAAGCCACCTTTTTTCAGCACCTCGCCCTTGTCGTCGACGACGCCGGGCTTGGCCGACCACAACGCGAGCTGGCCAGTGGCATAGGTGAAACGCGTCCCGGCGACACCCAGGCCTTCCTTCTCCAGCCTGGCCGGGGTCTCGTCGTCCGCCGCCAGCAACACCTCAAAGGGAGCACCGTTCTTGATCTGGGCGTAAAACTTGCCGGTGGCACCGAAGGCCAGCATGGCCTTGTGGCCGCTAGCCTTTTCAAAACCGGCAGCGATCTTCTGCATGGGGACGGTGAAGTTTGCGGCGACGGCCACCTGGACTTCGGCTGCGCACAGCGGGGCGGACAGGCCGAGGACGACAAGGCTGGCGACGAGCGGAGACAGGCGTGCTTTCATGTGGGACTCCAGCGTGAAGGTATGGGATCAGGCGGCAACGGCCAGGATTACGTGGGAAGCCTTGATCAGGCCGCAGGCGCGCACGCCGACCTTGAGGCCGAGGGACTGGATGCTGCCGTTGGTGACGATGGCGGCGACGGTCTTGCCGCCCGCCAGCTCGATGATGACCTCGCCGTTGACGGCGCCTTCCTGGCAGCGCACCACGGTGCCGCAGAGACGGTTGCGCGCGCTGGTCTTCAGGCTGTCGTCGGTGGTGAGGATGACCCAGGGCGCCTTGATCAGGGCGTAGGCTTCGTCGTCTGGTTTGAGGTCGAGATGATCGACGCTGTCGTTGGTGATGATCGCGGCGAGCTGCTCGCCGCCGCCGATGTCGAGGATCACCTCGGCGTTGACCGCGCCTTTTTTCACCGTCGTCACCCTGCCGAGGAACTGGTTGCGGGCGCTGGTCTGCATGTCGAATCTCCTGATGAGCGGGTAGTACTGGTCGAAGTCGCCCATGACCCGGTTGAGCTCGGCGAGCACGCGCTCGCGCTCCTTTTCCAGGCGGCGGTAGGCCCCCACCACGCGGCGGCCGTATTGGGTGAGCGTGGTGCCGCCGCCGTGCTTGCCGCCAGTCTGGCGGGCCACCACCGGCTGCTCGGACAGGTTATTCATCGCCTCCACCGCCTGCCAGGCCGCCTTGTAGCTCATGCCCATGGCGTTGGCGGCTGCCGTGATCGACCCGGACGCGTCGATGCGTTCCAGCAGTTCCAGATGGTCCCAGCGGCGTCCGCGCGAAGTCGGGAACGGCTTCAGTTTCGCGGAGGTAATGGATGCATTCATCGGGATCTCCATGCGCTCAAGGCGTTATGGCGTAACAGGACATAACGGTACCAAATAGCAGGCGGATTGGCGAGCCATTCATTCCTCGCCGCTCCCCACCAGCACCGCGCCGATCGCCAGTTCGGGGTCGTTGGTCAGCGTCAGGCAGTGTCCGCTGCCGTCGACCAGGCAAACCGTGAAACCGGACTGTTCCAGCACCAGCCAAAGCCGGGCCGGCGCCTCGCCGTCGCCGTCGCCGTACAGGGTGAAGTGCAGGCCAGGCCAGTGGCCGCGCAGGAAATCCGGCGTACCGTCGTCGATGAGCGCGGCGCGGGCGGCGTTCTTGTCTTCGGCCAGGTCGGCTTCCAGCGTGGGACGCACGGCAACCAGGCCGACTTCAACCTTGTTGAGCTGTAGACGAGGATGCGCAGGGCGGAGCCGAAAGGACCGTCGAGATTTTCCTCGGTGTTGGAGGCGACGGCGACGCGGATGCTGCCGGGCATCTCGCCTGCGGCATGGGCTCGCCGCGGCAGATCGCCTATCGCATCCAGATCCTGAAGATCAAGGTGCGGCAGATATGAGCCGGTTCACGCGCTGCAGGGGCCAGACCGCCTGCCGCGACGACGGCACGCAATGCCTGACCTGCGGACGCAGCTTCGAGGAAATCACGCGCACCCGCGAGCTGATCGACGGCCTGGTCGAGCTCGCCATCGCGCACGACTATGACAACGTCGGTGAATTCGCGGCCTACGTTGCAGCCAGGGTGGAAAAGAAAGTCCGGTTCCGGCTTGCTGGCGAAGGCGACAGCTAAAACGCATCGACCGACCCATGGGCCGATTGCCGGCTCGCCCAATCGCAACGGCGGCGAACCCGCACCCTGATACGCCGCCGCCACCCGCCCCGGCAGCCGGGACGAGCCGCCGGGATCAGTGATTGTCGTAGCAGCCGAAATCACGTTCCCGGTCGATGGCCTGCGGCACGTAGCCCGGCAGGTCGCCGTCGCCGAATGCGAACACGTAGATCAGGTTCGGGTTCTCGACATAGCCGCGGGTGGGGTCATCCGGCGATTTGGTCGGGTCGGCAATGTAGGCGAGGAAGTCGTTGTCGTTGGCAACAAACAGGGTATGTTTGGTTTCGCCGTCGATGACGACGTCCTGGCCGAACGCCAGCCCCTCGATCTTCGAGGGTATGAACAGCGGATCGATGCCTTCACTCTTGAGCGTTGCGACGATGTCCAGGAACAGGGTCTTGGGCACGGCATGGGCGCTCAGGTCTCCGGAGATTGTCGAAACATCCTGGGCCCCGTCCAGATCGATCAGATAGAGTTTCTTGACCTTGGCTTTTGAGGCTTCGTCGGTCAGCAGCGGCGTATCCGCCATGCCCTTGCCATCCCGCTCGTCGACCAGGAACTGATGGTCGTTGACGGCGACGACTTCGCTTACACCCGAGCCGTCCGTGAGCAGGTAGGCGTATTCGTGGGTGGTGCCGCGCTGAAGATCGATGGTCACGATGCGCAGATTCTTGGAATTGTCCTGCTCAAGATTGGCCTGCATGAAGCCCACGAGCATTTTGCCGTCCGGGGTGATCGCCAGGCCTTCCATGCCCTTGTTGGTGACGCGGCCGACTGAATTGCCGGCGATCTCGACGTCTTTCTGCGAGCTCAGCGTGGTAATGGCCAGGTTGTCCGGCAGCTTGAAGGACTTGATGCGCCGGCCGGTCTTGCGGTCGAACTGGTGTACGTAGGGTCCGTACTCATCGGCAATGTACACGCTGTTGCCGTTGCGCGCGACGCGAATTGCCTCAGGGTCGAGGCGGGCATTATTGGGGTTGGTCGAAGGACGCGAGGGATCGAAGTTGTCGGAGCGGCCGGTGAAATAGCTGGTGTGGTTGATGGCATTCAGGGCGGGCTCGCCTGATTCCAGGCCGACAGTAGCGCCGCTGCCATAGACCAGGGGCTTGGGGCTCGACAGCAGGGTCGTGTCGCGCAGGACCGGCGTCAGCGTGAAGGGCAGCGCAGAGCCGGGCTCGCTGTGGGCGAGGTTGAAGCTGAAGGTGTGGAAGCGGTCGATGTAGGACACCGTATTGTCAACCAGGGGGTTATAGGGGTTCGCATTGGGGCCGCGATCGGGCAGGGCGAGGAAGGTGCTGCCTCCCGCATACGCCAGACCGGAACCGATGCCGCCCAGTCGGTTGCCCGCGACGCCGTTTTCCAGCGGCGCAGCGGTCTCCAGGGCCAGGTCCTCATACGTGCCGCTGATGCTGCCGATCGCAATCAGCTCGACGTCTGCGTAGGCCAGCGTCGCGGCGAATAGCGAGGAAATCAGGAAGGGAAGAAGCGCTTTTCTGTTCATGAGCCAGATCCTTGTTCAGTGGGAGGGAGATTCGGATTGTCTGCATGTCGTGTTACAGGATGTCGGTGGTCAAAGCCGGTTCTTGTCGAAGTGCCGCGACATCGCTTGTGCGGGCCAGAGCAGCAGGCGACTGCCGGGAATCCGGCCGCCGGCGCATGATTGGATACCTGACATGGGCAGGATCGAGTCGGAAATATGTTAAAAAGACACGGCCAGCCCCATTCCCGCCTTGCTCGCCATGGTTTATGCATCGGTCCGACCTCATGTCGCGAATCCTGAATGCCAGGAGGGACGGGGCATTCCTGCGTCGAAGGACGCCACCCGACGCCACGAAGCCGCCCGCCGATGCATACCTTGATCCGACGATCCGGACTGACGCTGTGGTGGGCTGTCCTGCTGGCCGCCACGGCCTGGGGCAGCGCTGCCCTGTGGTTCGACGGCCCCGATTCCCGGCCGCTTGCCGCGCTTCTGGCCACGGCGTATGCACTGGCGTGCCTCGCGTCGCTGTTCCGGGTACGCCCCCGGCGTCGCGCCTATGCGTTCTTGCTGACGCTGTTCGCCGGGGTGCTCGTATGGTGGCTCAGTCTGCCGCCGAGCAACGAGCGCGACTGGCAGCCCGACGTGGCTCGCCTGCCCACGGCGGAATTCCACGGCGACATCGTCACGATCCACAACGTACGCAACTTCGACTATCGCTCCGAAACCGATTTCACCCCGCACTGGGAGACGCGCAGCTATGACCTGTCCAGGCTCAACGGGCTCGATCTATTCGTGATCTACTGGGGTTCCCCGAGCATTGCCCATACCATCCTGAGCTGGGATTTCGACGACGGAAAACGGCTGGCGATATCCATCGAGACCCGCAAGGAAGTGGGCGAGAGCTACTCGGCCGTGCGCGGATTCTTCCGCCAGTACGAGCTTTACTATGTGATCGCGGACGAACGCGACGTGATCGGGCTGCGAACCAACCATCGGCATGAGGATGTCTATCTCTACCTGCTGCGCACGCCGCCCGACCGGGCCCGGGCGATCCTGCTCGATTACCTCAAAGGGATCAATCGCCTGGCCGAGCGGCCCAAGTGGTACAACGCCCTCAGCGCCAACTGCACCACCACGATCCGCCTGCACGTAGCCGACGTCGTCGAGGGCGTGCCCCATGACTGGCGCCTGCTGGCAAACGGCTATCTGGATGAGCTGCTCTACGAAAAGGGGATCGTGAACCGGTCGCTGCCCTTTGCAGCGCTCAAGCAGCGCAGCTACATCAACCCGAAGGCCAATGCCCTGCCACTCGATCAGCATTTCTCCCGTGCGATCCGCGAGGGCTTGCCGCCGCGGCCGGCGCAGCAAGTTGACTGAGTTTCCCTGGCCATCGCCGACTGCTCGTTCAAACCGGCCCCTATAATCGCGCACGACCCGAGCGTCAGGATTCAGATCATGTTCAAACGCCGCCATCCCCCCGAGACCTTTTTCGGACAGCCAGCTTTTGTGCAGGTTTTGCTCGTCATGGTACTGATCGGACTGGCCGCGGCGACCCATTCCGATGCGGCATTGGCGGGCGAATCAAATCAGACAGCCAAAGCCACGCGACCGAAGATCGGACTGGTGCTCGGTGGCGGCGGCGCACGCGGGTCGGCGCACGTCGGCGTGCTGAAGGTGCTGGAAGAACTGCGTATCCCTATCGATTACATCGCCGGCAACAGCATGGGCGCCATCGTCGGCGGCCTCTATGCCGAGGGAATGACCCCGGACCAGATCGAGCACGAACTCGAGACGATCGACTGGGATGATGTCTTCTCCGATGAACCGCCGCGGCCCGACCGTTCCTTCAGGCGCAAGCGCGATGACGAGTCCTATGCGGTCCAGGCCAGGCTGGGCTTCAGCGACGGCAGGGTGAAATTTCCTTTCGCGATCGTCGAGGGCCAGAAGTTCGACCTCGAACTCAGCCGCCTGACTCTGCCTGCCGCGCATGTCAACGACTTCAGCAGGCTGCCCATTCCCTTTGAGGCCGTCGCCACCGACATCGAGACGGGACAGGCGGTCGTGCTGAAATCGGGCGACCTGGCCCTGGCCATTCGTGCCAGCATGGCCGTTCCCGGCGCCTTCGCGCCGGTCGAGATCGACGGCAAGCTGCTGGTCGACGGCCTGGTGTCCAACAACGTGCCCGTGGACGTCGCCCGCGCCATGGGCGCCGACATCGTCATCGTGGTCGACGTCGGCAGCGGCCTGTACAAGCGCGACGAAATCAAGGGTGTGCTAGACGTGGTCGCGCAGCTGACCAACATCCTCAGCGATCGCAACGTGGAACAGCAACTGTCCACCCTCAAGCCCACCGACATCCTGATCCGGCCCGAGCTCGGCAAAATGAGCGCGAGCGATTTCAACGAGGCAGGCTTCGGCATCAAGCGGGGCGAGGAGGCCGCGCTGGCGTCTCTGCCCAAGCTGAAGCCCCTGTCCGTCGACAAGGAAGCCTATCAGCGATACCTGGCTCGCAGAGTGATACGCAGCGAGCCGCCAGTGATCGACTTCGTTCGGCTCAACAACCAGTCGAACATCGGCGACGCAACCATCCTGTCGAATATCACGCTCAAGCCGGGGCAGCCCCTGGACACCGCCCTGCTTGATACGGAAATCAGCAGGATCTACGGCATGGACGTGTTCGAGACCGTGCGCTACGAAGTCGTTGAGGAGGATGGCCAGACCGGCGTGGTCCTGCATGCAAAGGAAAAGGCCTGGGGACCCAATTACCTGCAGTTCGGGCTGGAGCTTGCCAGCAATTTCGAGGGCATTTCGTCCTACAACCTCGGCATGCTTTACACCCGCACGGCCATCAACGACCTAAACGGCGAAATCAGGCTGGGGCTGCAGGTCGGCCAGGACTTTACCATCGGCGGCGAGTGGTATCAGCCCATCGACGCCGCCTCCACCTACTTCTTTAACCCAGGCGTCTTTGCGCAGCGCCAGTTGTTCAACGCCTACGCGGGCGACGACCTGACGACCGAGTACAACATCTACAGTACCGGCATCAATCTGGCGGTCGGCCGCAACTTCGGCACCTGGGGCGAGGGCCGTATCGGCTACCGCCTGGCCTTTGGCCGAACCGACGTGCTGGTCGGCGCACCGATCATTGACGACTACGATTTCCGACTGGGCCAGGTCTATGGACGGCTATTTCTGGACAAGCTGGACAACGTCAACTTCCCGACTCAGGGCAACAAGGGCAAGTTGGAACTGATCGCCGCCCGCAAATCCCTCGGATCGGACACCACCTTCAACCAGGCCCTGCTGTCCTATTCACAGGCGTTTTCTTGGGGACGCAACAGTATGATCGGCATTTTCAGCATCAACGCGACGCAGGATGACGACGCGCCGCTGGAAAGCCAGTTCTGCATGGGCGGATTCCTGCGGCTTTCAGGCTACCAGCCGTGCCAGCTGGTCGGACAGAACAGCGGCCTGCTCAATGTCACTTTCACTCGGCGCATAGTCGACCTGAAGCTGCTGCCGGTCTATGTCGGCGGCTCGATCGAATATGGCAACGTCTGGCAAACGCGGGACGACATCTCCCTCAGCAACGGCCTGTTCAATGGCAGCCTGTTCCTCGGCGCCGACACGCCGATCGGCCCCGTTTACGTGGGCGCAGGATTCGGCGAAGGCGGGCATTACAGCGGCTTCCTCTACCTGGGCTCGCCGTTCTAGGCCCGCGCCCGGACCCGAATCACGCCCTTGCGCATCGGCACTGCAATGGCCGGCTACGGCTCATTCCATGCCGCGATAATCGGACAGGATCGCGGTAAGCTCGTCTTCCCATTTCTGCAGGACCGGTCCGGCCGACGGCATGCGTTCGCGCCATTGCGCCAGATCGTCGCTGCTGATGCGGATGCCATCCGCATCCTTCTGCATCGTCAGGCGCAGTGGCAGCAGGTTCAGCAGGCCCGGGTCGGCGGCGAGCGCCTGCTGCACCTGTTCTTCCTTGCCGACGAAAGCGATGCGGATTCCCGGATCCGCATAGCCGCGCTTGACCAGCGCATGGTCGATGGGCTGCACCTTGACCAGTTGGTAGCCATGGTCGATCAGCGCAAGGCTCAGGTCGTCGAGCGCAGTCTGCATCGTGCCTGTCTTGCTGGCGGATACCGGCGAAGCAAGCGCCTGCACAGTCGCGATCGACAGGGCAAGGGCGAGTAGCGGGATCTTCATAATGCAGCCTCCTCTAGAATGGCCAGATAGTCGTGCTTGAGCTGTTGGCATCCTGATTGCAGGTCGGGTTCCCGCCACTGCTCGCTGATCCAGGCCGGATTGACGGCGACCAGATCGACACCCTTTTCGCGCTCGATCAGGGTGATGCGGCAGGGCATGATCTGGGTGGTCAGATTGCTGCGACGCAGGGCAGCGTCCATCTTGTCGAAGTTGCAGAAGTAGACGATGCGCACCGACTTGGCCTCCCAGTCGACCGGAACCAGCCGGCTGTCGATGGCCTGCTGACGCACGAAGCTATAGTTGTGGGCGCCGATTGCCTGCTTGAGCGTCTCGGTTGCCTGGTCCAGATTGCGGCCGGAAACGAACTGGGTCAGCAGTGCCGGTTCGGCAGCCTGGGCGCCGCCCGCAAGCACCGAGATCGTCAGCAGCAACAACGCCTTGAGAAATGTTGGCATGCGAAATACATTAGAGTTTGCTTATGAGCAGCATAAGCAATTCGTGTGCCACTTTTATGACGGCGGCCTGTGCGATCAGATATGGTTGATATTCAACGTGGTGCGGACGGCGACGCTTGGGCGCCGGGAGCAGGACGCGCGAGCTTCTCGTGCGGGATGCACCAAACCGGGAGGGCGGGTCGACCGGACGTGGTCCCGCAACGCACACCGCTTCCGCCTTCGAATCGGCCGGAACGGCAAATCCGTTTGACCTTCCGGGCCGGACGCAGCCATGCAAAAGGCCTGCAACGGAACCTGTTGCAGGCCTTCTGTTCGGAAACGGGTTCCGCATGCCTGAGGAACCCTGCCTTTCGGGTCCGGCGGGCTATCCGCCGTGGCGGTGCATCTCTCGCATGCTCTTGCTCAGACGTGACCCGACCATCGACACCAGCCGGAGCCCCTCGAGAACGCCCGGATCCCTGACCAGGCGCAGCGCACAACCCAAACCGCCCTTTGCCTGCGGGGTGATCGCGAGTTCGCGGCTCGCTTCGGTAAAGGCATTGGCCAGGGATACCAGGAAGTGCTGGTTCTCCGGGCGATCCAGTTCCTGCAGCAAATAGACCAGTCCTTCATTGCGCGTGAGGCGGTCCAGCAGCGTGATGCCCTCGCTCATCGCACCGGCGAGACGCGACACGATGTCGTCCGACATCGCGTCGCGCGCGGCGAGCACAAGATTCGCAAGTTCGGCAAGCTGGTGCAGATCCTCTGGATTGGCGGTTGCGGCGGCAGGTGTTCCTGTCTCGGTGGTCATGTTGCAGCTCCTCAGAGTAGACCGCGTACGCTGGTCCAGTACATCTTGTTGTAAGACATCTTGAACCAGTGCATCGGCTTGCTCGGCGGTTTAAGATCGGGCGGATTCTGGTAGTTGAACATCGCGTAGGTCGCGCTGTCATGGCCTGTTTCGATGAAGCAGTACACCTTGCCGTCGTAATCGCGTACCGGTGTGCCAATCTTCACGAGCGAGGCAATGTTCTCGGAAATCACCTCGGCCTCGAAGTGTGCGGCAGAACCCGTTTTGCTGACCGGCAGGTTGGTGGTATCTCCGAGCACGTAGACGTTGTCGTGTCCATTCATCGTGAGCTTGTGGCGATCGGTCGGAATCCAGCCCCCGTCTCCCAGACCGTTCTTTTCGATCACCTCCATGCCGCGGTGGGGCGGGACGGCGATGAGCAGGTCGTAGGCATATTCCGTTCCCTCCTCGCTCCTCACGATCTTGTTCTTCGCGTCCACCTCCTTGACGTTGAACAGGGTCTCGTATTCGATCCCCATGCGATCGAACTCGGGCTTGGCCCAGGTCGCCACTTCCTTGATGGTATGAATCCGGCCAATCGGATAGTGGTACTTGATCGAGACCTTGTCGCGGATTCCACGCGCCTTGAAGTAATCGTTCAGCGAGAAGATGACTTCGACCGGTGCGATCGGACACTTGTGCGGAACTCCGACGACGACGCCGATCCTGCCGCCCTGGAATTCACGCAGGCGCTTGAACATCTTGACCGCGCCGGCTTCCGAGTAGAAGGTCTCCGCCCCTTCCGCCAGACCCGGAATCTGCTCGGGCACGATGCGTGATCCCGTGGCGATCACCAGGATGTCGTACATGTACACCTTGCCGCTTTTGGTCTTGACCTGATTCTTGTCGAGCTCGAACTGCTCGACGGGATCGACGTGAAAGTCGATGCTCGACTCGAGCAGGCTCGCCTGATCGCGATACAGCTCGTCGGGCATCATCTGTCCGAATGCCACATACAGCAGCCCGGGCTGATACATGTGTTTGTCCGAAGCGGACAGCATCGTGAGCTTCACCTTGCCGGCCCGAATTTCGCCGGACAGACGCCTGGCAAGGTTGTTGGCCACGATCGACCCCCCCGTGCCACCACCGACGACCAAGATTCTCATTGCATTCTCCTATCCATGTTGTTCATGGCGCCCATGGCCCATGTGCTGCCGGGATCGACGCGCGCAGCCGCATCACTTGGTCTTGCGAACCTTGATGTGCCAGACGCCCTCGATCTTTTCGTTGCTGAGCATCTCGTGTCCGACCTTGTTGACCCACTCGGGCACATCGGCGCCGGACCCCTCGTCGGTCGACAGCAGTTCGAGCGTATCGCCTACGTTCGCCTGCTTCATGTGGGTGATGAGTTCCATCAGCGGCCCGGGGCAGAAGGTATCGCGTGCATCGACTAGTTTGGTTTCACTCATTTTGCAATTCCTCTCATCAACTTCTGTTCAAAAGAGCATGCCGCTTCAGAACGTGAGCAGCTGGCCGCCCTCGGCATCGCTCATGAAGCGCGTCAGTCCCGTCGGCGGACCGAGCTCGCTGTCGAGATCGTCCTTGGTGATCTTCATCAGATCCAGCGCCATCGAGCATGGCAGCAGCTTGGCGTCACCGAGCTCGACCGCCTGCTGGAACAGGGTCTTGAACGGCGGCACGCCCTTTTCCGATTTCAGCAATATGCCAAGCTCGCCTTCGGCCGGCGCATCGAAGGTATTTCCCTTGACGAAATACGGCAGCGCATTCATCGACAGGAAGACAATGACTTCGTCTCCGGTCGCTGCCGCAACCGATGCGAACATCGCTGCCATCTGCAGTTTTTCACGCGTGCCTGTCACACACACAATGTTGTATCTCTGGGCCATCGAACTGTTTCCTCTATCTCAGTCCCGGCGCGCTCTGACGCCCCGGCTTGCCAATGAATGTTCCTTTTTCCGCATACCGCCATTCGAAACATGAGCGGCGCTTCCTTGATACAAAACCCGCCATCCGTCAGACCATCCTGACTTCCGATGCGGCCACACTATGCAACGCCATCCCTTGCTGAACATGCTTCGGCGGCGCCTGGCTTTTCGTTCGTGCACTCTCTACTTCTTTTGCCAGCCGAATCGTTTGATCAGGATGACCAGCGTACTGTCGAGGACATAGCCGATTGCGCCAATTACAAGGATCATCCCCATCAGGTTGGGATAGTCCAGGCTCTCGCGCGCATCCTGGATGGCGAACCCGAAGCCTGACGTGACACCGAGAAACTCCGCCGGGATCAGCACGATCCAGGCGACGCCCAAGGCGAGCCGGATGCCGGTCAGTACGTCGTAGGTAATGGCCGGCACGATGATTCGGGCCAGGACATGCCAGGGCCGGGCACCGAGGTTGCGCGCCACCTTGAACCAGTTCGGATCGACCTTGGCCAGACCTGCGGCTGTGGAGAATGCCACCGGCCAGACCGTCGCAATCGCGATCAGGAAGATGATCGCGTGATCCCATTCCGGAAACACGATCACCGCGATGGGCTCCCAGGACAGCGGGCTGATCATCCTGAGGAACTGAAACGGCACATTCGTCAGTCGCTGGAACCAGCGAATTCGGCCCATGAGAATGCCGATCGGCACCCCGATGCAGATGGCGATCAGCAGGCCGAATCCCAGACGATAGCCGCTGTAATGGATTGCGTTCGGGATGGTTGCGTTTTCCCAGAGGGGCGGAATTGCCTTGAATGCCTGGACCACCCCAAAATCAGCAAAGTGTTCGTATTCCGGGTTCTGGATGAGCAGGTAGACGCTGACCCACCAGATGGCGAAAAGTATCGCCAGTCCGCCGAAGAAATTTCCGACCATGCGCAGCACGCCGCCGGCCATGCCGGCCAGCTGCGATACTTGGATCCTGTCCGCCGAGGTGCCCGAGACAGTGGCGATGGAGTTGTTCATCTTGGCATTCCCTCACCCTGCAAAATGAGGATCCGTAACATCCGATTCCAGAACATCTTGTTCATGACCTCGCTGAAAGGCCATGTGTGGCTTGTGTTGTTCATGACTGCACGTTCTCGATCAGATAATGGGCTGCATTGTCGTGTGTCGCTCGCCGACCTGTCCGGGCTTCGACCGTGGCGTTATGCATTGCCCCGATGCCAGCTGTAGTGCCTGATCAGGAGCACGAGTCCCGTGTCCAGTACGTAGCCGATTACGCCGATGGTCAGGACCATCGCCGTCAGATGGTCGTAGGACAGGGTCTGCCGGGCATCCTGTATGGCGTATCCAAGCCCGGACGTCACACCGAGGTATTCCGCCGGAACCAACACGATCCATGCGACACCGAGTGCGAGACGTATGCCGGACAGCACGTCGAAGGTGATCGCCGGCATGATGATCCGCGTCAGCATGTGCATGGGCCGGGCGCCGAGATTGCGCGCAACCCTGAACCAGGCGGGATCGACCTTGGCCAGGCCCGCCGCAGTCGAGTAAATGACCGGCCAGACGGAAGCGACTGCGATCAGAAAGATGATCGATCCATTCCAGGTCGCAAACACGAACACCGCGAGCGGCGTCCACGACAGCGGGCTGATCATGCGCAACAACTGGAAGGGCGAATTGCTCAGTTCCCTGAACCATTTGCTGCGTCCCACCAGAATGCCAACCGGCAGGCCTATGACAATCGCGATGGCAAGTCCATAGCCCATTCGAAAGGCGCTGGCATTGATCGCATCCTGAATCTTCCCTTCGCTCAGCAGAAACGGGATGGACTTGAGCGTGGGAACGAGCCCAAACGTGGCAAAACTCTGCGTCGAAGGATTGTTGGCGATGTAATAGCCCCCAATCCCCCAAAGCAGGAGCAAGATTGAAAATCCACCGATTGCCCAGGCGAGTTGCTGGAGCACCGGATGCTTGATCCACCCGGCGGCTCCTGAACCGCCGACGGTTCCGGCAGCTGTACTCATGTGCTGATGACCTCAACCCGCTTGAAGGGATCCCCGGTCTGGGGAACGCTGGCATCCTTTCTCCAGCTTGGATTGGCCTCGAGCGCTTTCTTGACGAAGGTGTAGTTGACCAGGTCCTTGACGACGAAATCGGGCTTGAGCTTATCCAGGAATGCCGTATCGCCGGTGAGCGTCGTATCCTTCAGCTTATCCACGATGAGGCTGGTGGCCGATGGGAAGGGCCAGGCCTGGAAGTTGATGCGATCCTGGTCCCAGCCCACGTTCTGGATCGCATACGGGTTCTTGTAGTAGGCGGGATCGTAGAAAAGCATTGCCCGTTCAACCACCGCAGAGGGCATGGGCAGATATCCCTTGCCATCCTTGGAAAGCATCTGGGCCATTTCCTTTCTGTTTGCACCCAGATGCAGCTGTGCCTTGATGATGGCGTTGTGCACGGCTTGCGCCCAGGCTGCCCGGTCCGGGTCCATGACATCCGCCTCATGCATGACCACGACGCAGCAAGGCTGGCCCTTCCATATGTCGCCATTGAACCGCAGGATTTTCCCGTTGGCCTTCAGCTCACCCATGGCGCAGAACGGCTCGGCAACGCAATACCCGTCGATCTGCTTGGATGCCAAGGCTGGCGGCATGTCCGGGGGATTCAGGATCAGGAAATTGCACTCGTTGGGTGCCAGCTTAGCGTTCTGCGGACGGATCACAGGCGTGATGCCATGCGCCTTCAGCAGCATCTGTGAAACGACGTTGTGCATCGAATACCAGAACGGCATCGCGAACTGCTTGCCGCCCATGTCCTCGGGCTTGGTGATGCCGCTATCCTTGTGGACGACCATGGCCGAGCCGTTGGTGTGGTCCCAGGCCGTGATCTTGACCGGGTAGTTGTTGTTGTACCGCATCCAGATCGGAATCGGGGCGAGCAGATGCGTGAGGTTGAAGCGGTGAGACGAAAACGCCTCGACCAGCGGTGCCCAGCCACGAATCAGCGTCGGCTGCTCGGAATCGAGCCCCTCAGCCTTGAAATAGCCCATTTCATGTGCCACCAGCAACGCGGCGGCGTCAGTAATCGGGATGTAGCCGAGTTTGACCACCGGGTCGAATTTCTTCTCAGCTGCGAAAGACGGGGCGGGCAACATGCCGCCAAGCGCCGCCATTGCTGCGCCGGCCTTGAGAAAGCTGCGCCGGTTGATACCCGTGCCAAGTACGCTGCTGAATCTCGGGTCGTGATCCAGCAACAGATCCTGGTCGACAATACCGTCGCCATGGGTCTTGTAGTCGAGCTGCTTGCCGACGATCTTGTCGGCGTGCTGTATGGTCGCTTTCTTCGTCATTTCCTATCTCCTTGAGATGATTACATCGTCGAGATCCAAGCCAGGGCGTCTGGGGCTTGTGTGTGTCAGTGGGCCGCTTCCATGGCCTCCGCCCCCCCTTTCACGTTTGCAGCCTGCTGGAATGTCGACATCAAGCGTGTCCGCAATTCCTGTACAGCCGGATCGTGACGATCGCGCGGATCAGGCAGTGCCACATCGAGCTCATGAACGATGCTTCCGGGCGAACCGGCCATGATCACGGCACGGTCAGCCATGATGACCGCCTCGTCGATATCGTGGGTCACGATGACGATGTTGAAGCCAAGCCGCTTGGCAATGGAACGCACGTCCTTCTGCAATGAAGCGCGGGTGAAGGCGTCGAGCGCAGAAAAGGGTTCGTCAAGCAGCAGGATCTCAGGTTCCATGACCAGCGAGCGGGCCAGCGCCACGCGTTGTTGCTGGCCGCCAGAAAGGTCCTGCACGTTGGCCTGGGCAAATTCCTGGAGCTCGACAAGCCGGATTGCCTCGGTGACGCGCTCGCGGATTTCATTCTTGGACCAGCGGCCAAAGGTCAGTCCGACGCCTACATTCTGGGAAACCGTCATCCAGGGAAACAGGTGCGGAGCCTGGAACATCATGACCCATCGGGGCGAAGTCCCCTTGACCTCCTCGCCGTTGAACAGAACCCTGCCCTCGGTACCCTTGGTCAGCCCCGCAAGAATGTGCAGCAGGGTGGACTTGCCGCATCCGGAGCGACCAATGATCGCCAGGGCTTCGCCCGGTGGAGACACCAGGTCGACGCGATTGAAGGTCGGAACCTTGCGCGACGGGTAACGCTGCGAAAGCCCTTCGATCCTGATTTCGGTACCACGTATCGACATCGCTCAACTCCTCACAAACTTGTCCGTGCTGAATCATTTCCTTGGAAACGACCTACAGGGCCCAACAAAACGCTCTCTGCGCACGCAGCAACAGGGCCTGCTCAAACGCTCCGCAGGCGCCTTCCAATCTCTTCCATGTGACGAGCGAGCTCTTCCTCGCTGAATAGTCCGCGCTTCAGCATCGAGTGGGCCAGCGCCAGCAGCTGGCGCTCCGGAAACGGCACGTCCTCATAGATCGTCTCGGACAAATCGTCCTCTTCGGCGCGGCGTTCGAGCGAGGGCAATACGCACGAACCGGGCTCGACCTGGTCGTAGGGCTTGACGCATGAATCGGCCGCGAGCATGTCGCAAGTCGCCTCCAGATCGATCTTCCAGGGCGGGTCGGGGTTGGTAACGCCATACTGGGCCGCCAGATCCTCCCACACCCGCCCGTTCAGGCGAACCTCCTCGAGCACGTCGATGGGCGTCGTGTCCGTGCCCTGCCAGCTGTTGAAGCCCTGATTGGTGTTTTCCGCGATGGCCATGGCTTTGACTCCTTGTTTGATAACGCGCTTGCTGATCAGTGGTCGTGGTGCACGGGGCGGTTTGCCTTGAGCACCGGTCGCTTGGCATTAGCGGTGATGCCCGGCTTCGGCACCGCCACGCCGATCAGGCAGTCGCGGGTCACGATCTCGGCCAACTGGTCTTCGGTCCAGCCCTCGGTACCCTCGGGACGCACCGGCATCACGATGTAGCGGGTCTTCTGGTTGGAATCGGCGACACGCACCTGGACTTCGGGGGGCAGTTGCAGGCCGAACTCGGCCAGCACCTGACGGGGCCAGCGCACCAGACGGCGGCGATAGTTGGGGGTGCGATACCATTCGGGCGACTGGCCCAGGATGGGGCGCGGATAGCACGAGCACAGCGTGCACACCACGACATGCTTCAGGGTCGGGGTGTCGGCCAGGACGCGCAGGTTGCAGTAGTCGCTCGGCGTGCCGAACTGGGTCGGCGGGCTGGTCACCCAGTTGACGCCAACGGCCTTGCTGGCCTCGACGCCGTCTTCGATGCAGAGCTTCTTGTATTCCGGGTCGAGCCAGGCTTTGGCGACGAGGCGCGCGGCCGGCAGCGGGCCCAGGGTGTGGACATACTCCTTCCAGACGCGGTGGTCCTCGGCGGAGAACAGGCCTTTTTCGATAGCCAGTTCGCGCACCGCCATTTCGAGAATCTCGAAATCGCTGACCTCGTCCACCATGGGGGCGGGTTTGTGATCGTGGCTGTGGCCGTGATCGTGATCGTGATCTGCTGACATCTGTATTTCCTCTTGTCAAAAATTTCCGGGGGTAGTTCAGGCCTTTTCGAGATAGCGTTCCGGGATTTCAGTCTCCACGGTGTCGTTGGAGAACGTATTGCTGTACTCGGGCCAAAGCTCCTTGGACGGGAACACGATGCTGTAGAACCACTCCACATGCTCCTCGTTGCCGAAGGCCTCGTCTTCGGCCGCCGGGCTTTCGTACACCAGCCTGACGATCGTGCCGACGGCGCCGCGGGTATAGGTCATGGTGCGGGTGTAGAACAGGTCGGGCAGGTCCTTGATGCGGACGCGGTCGCCTTCCTTGAACTTGGCCTTGCCGGCCATGCCCTTGAAGCACTGCGGGTCGCCAATGCCGGTGGCCATCTTGGCGTGGTGGGTGCGATCCCATTCGGGTTTGTGGCTCATCTATTTCACCTCTCGATTCACTTGGTCTTCGGGGGGAGGTATTCGCCCAGGCCCTTGCCGGACGCAACCCGCTCTTTCAGCTCGACGATCTTGTTGTGCAGTTCTGTCAGCGTGCAGTACTGCTTGTCGACCAGGATGCGGGCAGCGGTCATCAGCCAGCGCCCGTAGTAGGGCATGCCGAGGTACACCGTCTGCCCGACATCGACGTTCTGCTTGCGACGGCGCTCCTCGGCCGTCCACACACCGCGCCAGGCGAGGCATTCGCAGGTGGCGAAGGTGTTGAGTTCCCAGACTTCCTCTTCCTTTTCGTGGTACTGAATGGGAATGTCCGGTTCGCCGCCGACGTCATGGGGTGTACGCGTGTAAGCGCGGAACAGCGTGTGATCGATCTCGGTGGGTGCAGGCGCGTGCGTCTGCTTGTGCAGCGCCGGCTGCAGTTGGCCGACTGTCTGGAGATGCCGAAGAACCTCTTCTCTGGTTGACGATGACATAAGTGATTGACTCCTCTTGTAAGTTACGGATCAGCCCGCTTGCGCGCAAAGCTTCCTCAATGATCACGAGTGCGTCGACACTGCTTCTGGCGATTCCGAAGCATCAATGACCGGATGTCCTTTCTTGTACAACCGCACAAGGACACATCGAATGCCATCGATGCTTGACACTATGAACCAAGCCGAAACCAATTCCCAAGACAAAATTCCGATGCGATCCATAGGAGTTGGCTATAGCATTCATGCACGGCGCGCCAGGTAGGTGTAGTAGTTGCATGCCGCGAAAAACGTTCCGCTCTTCATCGCCTTCTGCTGCTCGGCGAACCAGACGTCCACCGCCTGTGCCGGCAACATGCTCGCCATCTTGACGTACGGCACATACGTCTCCGCGAAGGATTTGAAATAGCTTGCACTGCCGATTTCGACCACCGCATCCCCCCAGGCATCCTGCAGCTTGAGTTGGAATTTGGGCAGCAGCCGGGGCAAATCACGCATGATTCGAGGGTTGTTGAAGGTTGCGCCCACCAAGGCCTTGTCCATCTGGCTACCGAGACCATGGTCAGGAAATGCGTACGTCAGAGACGCATAGTCACCATCGAAGACCACGATCGTTCCCCCGGGACGCACGACGCGCGCCATTTCACTCAACACCCTTGCAGGATCGGTGACGTGGCTGATCAGGGTATGGGCAATGACCACATCGAACGTGGCTGGGGGAAAATCCAGGCTGTGGGCATCCCCCATTTGAAAGGCGAGGCGATCCGCGGCATTTTCTCGCTGGGCAAATCTGTTCGCTGCATCGATGAAAAGCCTGCAGTGATCGACGCCCAGCGCGCTACCCCTGAAGTCGTCGCGACGGGCGAGTTGCCGCAAGGTCGCGCCCGTTCCACAGCCGACTTCCAGCACCCGGGCAGCCGGGGGCAACGCGAGTTTCGATGCATATTTGTCGAACAACCTTGCAAAGACGGCGTCCTGGGCCCGGTTCTCAAGACGGGTGATGAGGCGTTCCAACGCGGCCTCATCCAGGTCATTGATGTAACGATGCGGATCTCGCGCCGACATGTTTCACCTCATGCCTTTCCTGATCAGTGCGCCCGCTTCTGCCAAGCATGAATGCATCGAATTCCACCTCCGCCGGAATGCGATCATCCAGCGAATGCATTCAATGCGCGGCCGCCAGTTGAGCAGCGGCTCTGCACTGCATCGCTTCCGACGGCAGCAGCCAAATTCAAGCGGGGCGCTTCCTCACCATGATTTGTAGGGCAGGAACTTGCCATTCAGCTTGACCACGACCCGATCACCCTTCGGGTCCTCCTGCTTGTCGATTTCCATCGTGAAATCGATCGCACTCATGATGCCGTCGCCGAATTTCTCGTGAATCAGTTCCTTGATAGTTTCTCCATACACGCCGACGATCTCGTACCAGCGGTAGATCACCGGGTCGGTCGGGATGGCCTGGCTCCAGGTCTTGTGCGGGAAGCGCTGCAGCGCAGCCGAAACGTCCCCGCTCAGACCGAGGATTTTCGCCACCGCGTTTGCCTGTTTCTTTTCAAGGTGGTTGTTGCCAAGGCATGCCGAGCACGTGTATTCAGCCGACAGGCCAGCGGCCTTGGCGATGTCGCTCCACTTCAGCCCTTTCTCAAACTTGGCTTCAAGGATGGCCTGTTTCATTTCAGCTTTGTTCATCATCGTCGTGTCCGTTCGTCAACAGTCAGGATGCGAAGACCGGGCGTGGACATCGTCCACCGCCCCGGATCCGCATGAAATCAATGGTCAATAGTCGCGAGGCCGGCCGCACACGCCTGCAGCCGGCCAGTCGTCTGCGTTCAGGCGGCTGCGTGGAACAGCCGCGAATGGAAAATCTTGCTCTCGCCAATCCGGTGCAAGCCCTTGGCTGCGGAAAGAATCGCCAGATCCACCAGCGGCTCGATGATGATGATCGTCATGTAGGCGGCGCCGAAGCTGCCAACCCTTGCCAGCGTCTCGGCGCCGAACCCCTGTCCATAGAAGGCCCAGAACGCAACCCAGGCGACCACTCCTCCCTGGTAGGCGGTCGACAGCGCAAGCGCCTGCCCATATTGAACGTCCTTGTAGGGCGTGTTGTCCGGGATGACACGCCGCGCGAGCGCATGGAGCGCAAGGAGCGGGACCAGCAGGGTCGTTACATTCATGCCGTACTGCGGCAAGTCGGCTGGCACGAAGAAGAGACCCTGGGCCAACAGGCCCAGCGCCAAGCCGATAGCGGCAGGTGCAGCACCGAACATCAGAAAAAGCGTCGCCCCCAGAATGAGATGCACCTCGGACACGCCGATCGGATAGTGCGGCAGCACCTGGAAGAAACAGAATACGAGAAGCGTCGCGATGGCACTCCGGACCGCAAGCGGAACGGCCCCATCCCGCTTCATCGTGTTCAGCGCCTGCTTGGCCACAAAGCCGATCGCACCGGCCGCCGTAACATAGCTCAGGACAATTTTTGCGCCGTCGACGACGCCTGGTTCGATGTGCATGTATCTCTCCTAATATCTATGAACGCTCCCGATCCTGCCACTTTCGATTCAGCAAATATCAGGAAAACCAAGCAGCGACACGAAGCGCCATAGCTGCTGAATCGCTCAAGCAGTCCGCATGAGCGTGCACCCCGCGCCGCTGTTGCACTGAACTATGTACCATGCGACGATCGCTTTCCAAGATTAAATTCCGATGAGTCCTATAGGGGTTGGCTATGGACAGAAACATCATCTTCCCCCGTTCCATCCGCTACCTGCTGGCGGTGGCGGAACATCATAGTTTCACCCGGGCGGCAGAAGTTCTGTACGTCTCGCAGCCGACGTTGTCGCAGCAGATCAAGCAGCTGGAAGACTTGCTGGAGGTGCAGTTGCTTGACCGTTCCGGGCGGAGCGTGCGACTGACCGCTGCTGGCGAGGTCTATTTGCACCACGCACGCCGCGCGATGGGGGAGCTCGATGTGGCGAAGCGCGCCATCCACGAATTGCAGGATCTGAGTCGCGGTTCGCTGCGTCTTGGCATGACGCCGATCACCGACTTCCTGGCCACGCCGCTGCTGGACCAGTTCAACGCGCGCTATCCGAGCATCACGGTGAGTACGCTTGAAATGCCCCAGAACGACATCGTGTCGTCGTTGGCAGAAGACCGGGTCGACTTGGGCATCGCCTTCAGCAGCACCCTCTCGACCGAGGAAAGTTCGGAAGATGTCGACAGCCACATCCTGTTCGTCGAAACGCTGAAGCTTGCCGTCGGCAAGGATCATCCCCTTGCAGAGCAACAGGGCCCATTGAGCAAGCACGCCCTGGAGCAGGAGCCGCTGGTGCTTTTCAATACCGACTACGCACTGCGGCGGCACATCGATCTGTATTGCCTCGATCATGGCATCACGCCGCCTATCGCGATGGAGGCCACCTCGCTCAGCGTCATCATCGAAATCGTCCGCCTCGGCCGTCTCGCGACCATCCTTCCGGAAACCATTGCCTGCGCGCAGCACGGTCTTCATGCAATCGACCTGCTGCCCGAATTGCCCCGCCACACGATCAGCCTGATCTGCCGCAAGGGCGCCTACAAGAGTCCGGCGTGCCGGGCATTCTCGGAATTGGCGGCGGAATGGACCACGGTCAGATGCAAGCTGAAAACCTGCCACCGGTTCAGACCCTGCCCCCTGACCGATACCTGCAAACATGGCGAATCCAGATCCGGTGCTGCCGAGGTGCCCGACTCGGCTTCAGCATGACCAGGACGATAGCTGAAGGCGCCAGGCGCGCGACCAGCGCGACGCATTGCAGCCGAACCAGCACGGAGCGTCACCCAGCGTTGCGAGTCCTATCCAGTGTCATGAGGGCATCGCTTCAAGGGCTGGGACTTGTGGGCACCTTGCCCGATCGCCATTGCACCAGAGGGACATGGTCTCGGGCAGATTGCCCGGGATGCTCCATAGTTTGTATCGACGACGCCTCGTCACGAAGCTGAAATGAAGACCGATCTGGCCGAAGCCTACCGTGGAACCGATCTGGGGCGCGAAGCGCAGGCGCTGCTGTCCCCCTGCGTGATATGCGGGCAGTGCGAACCCGTCTGTCCGACCTTTCGTCTGCTCAACGAGGGATGGGACGGCCCACGTGGACGGATCTATCTGATCAAGCTGATGCTGGAGGGCAAAGAGCCCGATCCGACCTCCCTGCCGCCCGCCTTCTCGATCAAGACGCTCGATGGCAAGTCCCTGAATGCCAACCTTCAGCTGCATCTCGATCGCTGCCTCAGTTGCCGCTCATGCGAAACAAGTTGTCCGCAAGGCGTTCATTACGGCAGGTTGCTCGATATCGGCCGCGAACTGGTCGAAAAGGCCGTACCACGCCCGCTGAAGGAACGACTCACCCGCCGTGCCGTGCGCGCCGTGGTTCCCCACCGCTACCGGTTTACAGCCTTGCTGCGCACCGGCCAGGCGCTGCGCCGGTTTCTGCCGGACACATTGCGCGCCAGGATTCCAGAACGGCGTAAGGCTGGCGCCTGGCCCAACCATGCGCACGCCCGTCGCATGCTGGTGTGGCAGGGATGCGTGCAGCCGGCGCTGGCGCCCGACATCAATGCCGCCGCCGCGCGGGTGCTGGATCGACTCGGCATCCAGCTGATTGCATCGCAGGACGGCTGCTGCGGCGCCTTCAGCCATCACATGGCCGCAACCGACGAGGCGCGCACCTTCATGCGCCGGAATATCGATGCCCTGTGGCCGCACATCGAGGCCGGCGTCGAGGCCATCGTTTTGACGGCCAGCGCCTGTGGCACGCATTTCCGCGAATACGGCCAGTTGCTGCACGATGACCCGCATTATCGCGACAAGGCGCAGCGGGTTTCGGAGATGACGCGCGACATTGCCGAGATCGTTGCTGAGGAATGGAAAGACGCGCCCCCGCAGGAGCCTTCGGCGCCATCCCCTCCGAGGCGCATCGCCTTCCAGTCGTCCTGCAGCCTGCAGCACGGCGAGAAGCTGAACGGCGTGGTCGAGAAACTGCTGAAACGCGCGGGTTTCAAGCTGCTGCCGGTCAGGTACCCCTTCATGTGCTGCGGTTCGGCAGGCAGCTATTCGCTTCTGCAGCCGGCACTCGCGCAGTCGCTTCGAGCGCAGAAGCTCGAGACCCTGATGGCAAGTCGCCCGACAGCCATTGCGACGGCCAACATCGGTTGCCTGGCCCATCTGGCAACGGCTTCACCGGTGCCGGTCAGCCACTGGATCGAATTGCTCGACGAAACCCTTGCTGCCGCCGACGCATGCGACGTCTCGGTCGGCGAGGATACGGTTTCGACCACCTGACGCTGAAAATACAGTCCGAGGCCAGGCTTGCAGGCTCGTTCAGCCAGGCTCGTCCGCTTCGATTCCCGGCATGCCGACAAAACGATCGAGAGACCCGAAGTCTTGGATCCAGCGTCGAATGCCGGGAAAAGCCGAAACGTCGACCCTTCCTTCCCCAGCAAGTGCAACATAGGGAAAGGATGCGATATCCGCTATCGTCGGCCCGGATCCGGCAAGCCACGGCTCGGTGCCGAGACGCGACTCCAGGACTTCGAGAGCCCGGCAACCGATCCGCTGGGCTGCCTCCAGGTCGCCTTCCAGGCCGAACTGAACGATTGCCCTCGCCTGGAAAAGCCCGGCCTGAATTTCATTTTGCGCGAGTTCGAGCCACTGCATGACCTGGCCGCATTGCAGCGGATCGCGCGGTAGCCAGCAGGCAGTTCTGTCGTAACGCAATGCCAGATAGCAAAGGATCGCGGTCGAGCCCCACAGGGTGGCGTCGCCATCCTGCAGCGTGGGAATCTGGCCGCGCGGATTCAGCTGCAGATATTGACTGTCGATCTGGTTTCGGCCTTCCTTCAGGGCAACCGGGACGCGTTCGTAAGGCAAGTCCAGGAACGACAACAGCAAGCGTATCTTGTAGGCGTTGCCGGACCGCTCGCGGTCATAGAGTTTCAGCATGGTTGCTCCTGGTTATCCGGAAATCGGCCTCGGAGCGCCTGTCCCAACCGTCGAAGCGAACGGCTTCACCCCGCAGCCAGGCACCCAGGGCCGCTTCCATGGCGCATCCAGGTCCTGCCATCGCCATTTCCAGCCATTGGGGATGGCAGGGGCTCGACACGCCCGTGCTTCCAGCCCGCCGACCTCATAGCAGTTCCCCGCGGAATGTCGGCAAGACGCGTCCACCTACCCTGACTTCGCGGCCACCATCGCTCCGGCGGGCCTGCAACCTGACCAGGGAAGGACGTCGTACTTCATACCCCTGCTCGATCCGCAGCGACAGATCGCCCGCGCCCAGCACCCGATTCTCGAGCAGATAGGTACCGAGGAAAGACGCGCCGTTCCCGGTGGCCGGATCTTCGCGTACGCCATGCGCCTCGAAGAAAAATCGTGCGCACAGGTCGTTCTGCGGATGGTGGGTCTGACGGCAGAACAGGTAGACAAGCGGCGGAAAGCCTTGCGCTGCCAACGGCGCATAGGCATCGAGGTCGAGCCTGCAGCGCCGCAATGCATCAAGGCTGCTCAGCGGCACGATCAAGGCCGATACGCCGGCCGTTACCTGCTGGACCGGAGCCTCTGCGGCAAGGTCGTCCGTTGCTATGCCCAGGGCTGCCGCAACGGGTTCCCTGGCGCAATACCTGCCGAGCGTGGCCGGCGGCGCCAGGAACCACGCCACCTCGTTTCCTTCTTCCGACAGATCGAATGTGACCGGTATCCGGCCCACCGCGAGATTCAGGACAACGCTGCCGGAGCCGTCGCGCTGGACGTGATGCCGCAGCACCCACGCAGTACCGAGAATGGGATGCCCGGCAAATGCGATCTCCCGGGCCGGGGTGAAGATCCTGACACGGTATCCGCCATCCGTATCGGGCGTCGGTGTCACGAATGTCGTTTCCGAGTAGTTGGTCTCTGCCGCGATCAGCTGCATCGTTTCGTCGGGCAGGTGTTCTGCCCCTACAACAACCGCAAGCGGGTTCCCCGAATAAGGCTGCTCTGCAAAGACATCGACGATGTAGAAATGCTTGCCCATGGCCCGGTGAGTCCGTGTCTGCTTGAACGAAAGAACCGGCTTCCCGGCTGCGATAGGGGCGCGGCTCCCCGGGTCAGCTCGCCGCGATCTGCCTCGCGCGATCGAAGCCCCGTACGTGCTGGCTCAACATGGCCGTCGCTTCGTGGCTGGATACCGGGGCACTGCAATAGTATCCCTGCACTTCATGGCAGTGCATCTGCTGCAGGCGCGCACGCTGCGATTCGGTTTCGACGCCTTCGGCGACGACGTTGAGATTCATGCCCCGTCCCATGGCGATCATGGCATTGACGATCGACAGGTTCTCCTCGCGGTCGAGATCCTGAACGAAGGACTGGTCGATCTTCAGGGTATGGATCGGGAAGCGCGACAGGTACTTGAACGAACTGTAGCCGGTGCCGAAGTCGTCGATGGCCAACCGTATGCCGGAGGCGGAGAGTCGCCCGAGCTTGATCGCGTTGGCCTCGAAATCGCGCATCAGCAGGCTTTCGGTAATTTCCAGCTCCAGCAGTTGGCCGTCCAGGGCATACACCTGCACGGCGCGCATGATGCTGTCGACGAAGTCGGGGCTTTCGAGCTGGCGTGCGGAAATGTTGATCGAGAGCCGCACCGGCGGCAGACCCTCCTTGCGCCATTCGGCCATCTGCGCGCCCGCCTGTCGCATCACCCAGTCCCCGATCGGGACGATGACGCCGGACTCCTCAGCTACCGGGATGAAGTCGACAGGAGATAGCATGCCGCGTTGCGGATGCCACCAGCGCAGCAAGGCCTCGAAGCCGCGCACTTCCCCGCTGACGGTGTCGACTTGCGGCTGGTAGAACAGCACGAATTCGTTGCGTGCGAGCGCGCGGCGCAGGTCGGCCTCGATCTGCATGCGCTCGGAATAGGGCGCCTGCATGCCGGATTCCCAGAACTGCAGGCGGCTGCGGCCCTGTGACTTGGCCTGGTACATGGCAATTTCAGCCTGCCGGATCAGGCTGTCGATCAGGTCGCCATCCTCCGGCGCGACGCAGGCGCCGATGCTGACCGAGATGTAGATTTCATGGCTCTTGACGTACACCGGCTTCGACAGAACCTGGATGATCTTGCGTCCGATGTGCTCGACGTCGCTGCGGGAAGCAAGCGTTGGCAGCAGCACGGCGAATTCGTCGCCCCCCAGGCGCGCCAGCGTGTCCCCCTCGCGCAGACACTGGCGCAGGCGCGCACCGACCGCAAGCAGCAGTTCGTCGCCAATGGTGTGGCCGAGCGAGTCGTTGATCACCTTGAAGTGATCGAGATCCAGGCTCAGCACGGCCAGCGTCTGCTGGCTGCGTTTGGCCTGCGCCAGCATCAGGCCCAGGTGGTCGCGGAACAGCGCGCGGTTGGGCAGACCCGTCAGCAGGTCATGATAGGCCTGGTAATGGACGATTTCCTCGGCCTGCTTGCGCTCGGTCACGTCCTTGGCGACGCCGTAGCTACCGATGAAGCGCTGCTCGAACGGGCCGGCCTCCTCGTCGTACATGCCGGTGGCCGTGAGCTCGACCGACTTGCAACGGCCATTCATGAGGCGCGGGCGCCGCACGCCGGGATTGCACCGGAGGTTGATCTCGATATTGCGGGCGCTGCGATCACCGGCCCGCCGTTCGTTGAAGACGTGTTCGGCGCGCGCGATGTCGTCTTCGTGGATCAGCATGCTGTAATGCTGACCCAGGAGTTCCTCGCGGCGGTAGCCGAGCAGGCTTTCGACACGGTCGTTGACGAAGGTGAACCGGCCTTCGCAATCGAGCGTATAGATGAAATCCGGCGAGCTGTTGACCAGAAAGCGATGCCATTTCTCCGACTGCTGCAGGCGCTGCAGAATGTGATTGTTTTCCCTTTCCAGTCTGCGCCGCGTCAGCGTGTTGTCGATCCGGCGCAGCAGTTCCTCCGGTTCGTAAGGCTTGCGCACGAAATCGGACGCGCCGCCGCGCAGGGCACGGATCGCGGCATCGATGGTGCTGTCGCCGGACACCACGATGACCGGTGTATCGGCGCTGCGGTCGGCGACGAAGCGCAGCACCTCGTTGCCGTTCAGGTCCGGCATGCCGAGATCGAGCAGGATCGCGTCGAACTGCTGCTTGCCGATTGCGATCAGCGCCTCGCAACCGCCATTGGCGATCACCACATCGTAGTCACGGGTGGCGAGCAGCCGCGAGAGGCCTTCCAGAATCAGCGGTTCGTCGTCCACCACCAGAAGACGGGAGCGAACCGGGAAGCTGCTGATCGAACTCTGCAGCTCGACGGGTTCTATGGGATCGTTTGTCAAGGTTTCCTCCTCTCCGGTCCGGGCTACATCGACCCGAAACGCGTTGTCGTAAGCGAAGCCTGACCGTGCTGCAAGGTCGGCAGGCGAATCAGGAACTGGGTGCCCTGCGGCGTGCTGTTGCAGCTGATCTGGCCGTTCATGCGCTCGACCAGGCTGCGGCTGATGCTGAGGCCGAGGCCGGCATGGTCGCCGCCCTTGCTGCTGACGACAGGCTCGAACAGCTGCGACACGACGGCCTCCGGCAGGCCGGGGCCGGTATCGGCCACTTCGATCTCGATCTGACGCTGGCCTGCGACGGTGACCAGGCGCGTGGTAAATTTCAGATGGCCGCCAGCCTGCATGGCCTCGACCGCATTCTTCGCCAGGTTGAACAGCACCTGCTTCAGCAGGTCTTTCTGCAGCGGCATCGGCGGCACGTCAGGATTGAGGTCGATCTGGACATTGACTTTGTTGGGGGTAAACAGCGTGCCCAATGCCATCCGCACCAACTCGGAGACGATTGCGTTGACGGACACGAGTTCGAGCGACGCATCGGTCGCGACCGCATCTTCCTTGGCGACGATTCCGCGCACGATGCGCGCTACCCGCTCGATCTCATCGCCGATGATGCCGAGGTCGCGCTGAACTGCCGAATCCGCGCCAAGCCGCTCGGACAGCAGGTTGACGTAATTGCGCATGATGGTCAGCGGGTTGGCCACCTCATGAACGGCGCGGCGGACACGCTCGCGCGGGATATCGTCGCTTGGCGCAACGGGCATCGCTGCGGGCACAGGCGATGGCTGCATCAGCGCAGCCAAGCCCAACGGCAAGGGCCGCAGGGCATCGGTGCATTCGGCCAGAACGAACCGCCACAACGGTGACCCGCTCAGTTCAGGCGTCGCGTCGCCAGCGACCAGCACACCGATCCGGCCGTCGTGCAGCGCCAGCGGCTGACAAAGGAAGCTTGTCGCACCGAGCCGCCGGGCGATCTGCTCGTCGACCAGCGCGCCCTCCGGCCCGCCACGCTCGAAATGCTGGGGCGCATTGCATGACAGCGCGCGCGACAGGGCCGAATGGCCATCGTCAGACGGAATCGCCAGCGCATCAAGTCCGGGCGCAGCCGGGATCAAGCCGCTCAGGCACAGGTAGCCATCGGCAGCAGGAACGAACAGGCAAACGCCTTCGATGCCGAACAACGCACGCAGGCTGTCTTTCATCAGGGCGTAGGCTTGCTCGGGTGAGCTGGAACGGCGAAAAAAACTGTGTACGGCCGATTGTGCGGCCTGACCGGCATACAGCACGGCAAGGCGATCAAAGCCCGTCCCGTGCGAAGGTGTCGCAGCTTCGACGAGTCCGAAACGAAGTGCCAGCTGGCGTGCCTGTGACTGGCTGTCGGCCAGCAGCTGGGTCGCCTCACCCGCCCCGACCTGCAGTGCCGCGAGGGCGGCGCGTACATCCACGCTGTCCACTGCGTCGGCACGCACGACAAGTTGATAGGCAAGCTGGACAATGCGCACCAGTGGATGAGCGGCCCGCCCTCGCGCCAGCGGCTCGGCATGATAGCGAACCGCATCGGCCAGCCAGCCCTCCGGATCGAACCCGTCCAGCCAGTCGGCAATTTGTGCAGCCGACAGGCTGCCGCTTTCGAAGTAGGCTCCCAGATTGTGAATCAGTCCCGCCATCCAGGCAGTCTCGGCCACCACCTTGGCGGACCGCGCTCCCAGCGCCTGCGACAGCAGTGCAACCGAGATCGATTGCCGCCAGCGCAATGCATACGCTGGCTGGGACAGCCCCATCGCAACCGGCGCGGCGAGCAGCAGTGCCCGCAGCAAATCCGGCTGCATCGTTGCCAAGCCGGTGCGCAGCAGGTGCAAGCGGAGCGCCAGAACGGGGTCGCAGCGTACGCTGGCAGCCAGCTCGGCACGCCCGGCATCGCCCTGCATCAGATGATCCAGCGCCTCAGCCACTACGCCCGGGGCGCAGAGACAGGTCGTTAGCTCCGATTTCTTTAGTAATTTATCCGGAAGTTCTCGCATGTCATTGCTATATATAATAATTTTTGCTAAACAGTCAATCAGGCAATCAAAATTAATGGGGGGATGCCATGAAATGTTGTTTTCAAGTTTCTCGCAGGAGTGTCCGTAGTTCGTCGAAGCTGATACATTTCAAATGCCTCCCTTTGAAGCGAATGCACATGAAAACTGTTCTGGCCGGGCTGGTTCTGCTTTGCGCTCACACGACCGCGTTCGCGCTCGATGGCAACACGCCGCTGCAACTGAGCAACCAGATTAGTGCCATCACGTCCCTGACGCACGCATCGCTTGACACCGCACCCATGCCTGAACTCAGCGCGCAGTCGGTGCTGGTGCTCGACCAAGACAGCGGCAAGCCGCTTCTGGTGAAGAATGCCGACATGCAAACGCCGATCGCTTCGATCACCAAGCTGATGACGGCCATGCTGGTAGTGGATGCAGGGTTGCCGCTGGACGAGCGGATCACCATCACGTCGGAGGACCGGGACACGTTGAAAGGCACCGGTTCCCGGCTGGCCATCGGCGCCAGTTACACGCGCGGCCAGTTGCTGCATCTTGCGTTGATCGCGTCCGACAACCGGGCCGCCCATGCCCTGGCGCGAAGCACCCCGGGCGGGCTGGACCGATTCGTCGCCAACATGAACCGGACGGCCCATGCACTGGGCATGCACGACACGGTCTACGTCGAACCGACCGGACTGTCGAGCGACAATCGCTCGACCGCGTTCGATCTCGCCAAGCTTGCAGATCACGCTTACCAGAACTATCCCGAAATTCGCGAAATCACCTCGACCGGCAGCTACTCCCTCGGGACCCGGCGGGTGGTGGTCAAGAAGAGACACCGCAAGCCTAAGGTCTTCTACCGCGCCGTGGCGTTCAACAACACCAATCGCTTCACCCGCGCCGATGGCTGGGACATCGGCCTGTCGAAAACCGGCTTCATCAACGAAGCCGGACATTGCCTGGTGATGCAGGCACACATCGCGGAGCGTGACGTCATCATCGTGTTGCTTGATGCACAGGGCCGCAACAATCGTGCGGGCGACGCCACACGCATCAAGACCTGGCTGGAGGAGTCAGGCAACTCCTCGCAGCGCTCCGACTCCTTCAATCCCGCCTCGCGTACCTGACGACCTCGTACTTGGGCCCATCCGATCCGGATGGGCTGACGCAAAGGCAGTTCAACACCTGCGTCCGCGTTGCGCGGGCGCTTCGCGACCATGCTCTGATGAGGGCGTTATCATGAACGCCCGCATCCAACCTTTGCCGCTTCATGTCATCCGATCTTGCCCAGCAGCTGCTGCTTAAAACGCTGCTGCCCCTGTTTTTGCTGATCGCCGCAGGCGGCATCTGGCCACGTTGGCAAAGCGGCATTTCCATCGTCGGCCTGCGCGGCGAAATCAATCGGCTGGTGCTGAACTTCTTCGCGCCGATGCTGTTCTTTTCGGCAGGCGCTGCCGCCACCATCGACTTCAGTTTGCTCCAGGTTCCCCTGATCCTGGGCGTGGCCACCCTGTCGGGACTCGCTCTGGCCGCCCTGGCGCTGTTCGCCACCCCGCTCGGACATGGCCTGTCGCGTCCGCAATGCGGCGCGATCATGCTGGCATCGGGCTTCGGCAACGTGCTGTTCTTCGGCTATCCCTTTCTGACAACGGTTTACGGCGAATCTGGCTCGCGCTACCCATTTTTTGCCGACATGCTCGCGACGACCCCGCTGGTATGGTCGCTCGGCGTATGGATCGCCTTCAGGTGCGGGCAGCACACCGAACACGCCTCGTTCTTGAGGATGTGGCTGAAACTCCCTCCCGTCTGGGGATTCGCTGCGGGACTGGCCGTCAATCTTTCCGGTCTGCCGCTGGCGCCGCTGATCGAGGCTGCGCACTGGGCCGGCAACCCGACCATTCCGCTGATGCTGTTCGTGCTGGGTTTGACGATTCCCTGGCACGACCTGCGCCCACATAGGGCGGTGTTCGTCGCCATGGTCATCAAGCTGGCACTGATGCCGCTGCTGGCGCTGGGCATCGCACTGGCATGGCCGGGCAAGCTGACCGAACCGGGCGAAGCCGGTGTGCTGGAAGCGGCCATGCCGACCATGGTAATGGTGATCGCGCTGGCTGACCGCTTCGGCCTCGACACCCGGCTTGCCGGCCTGATCATGGGCTGGTCAACGCTGGCAGGATTGGTTACGCTGCCATTCTGGCTTGTCGTGGTGAAAGGGTAGGCATCATGAGAATCGGATTTATCGGCAGCGGCATCATGGGCCGCCCCATGGCTGAGAACCTGCTGCGTGCCGGGCACCAATTGTTCGTCTTTGGTCGTCGTTTCGACCGCATCGAACCCATGCTGGTCATGGGCGCGCTCGGCAAGGGGACGCCCGCCGAGGTCGCCGCCGAAACCGACATCACCTTCACCGTCGTTTCCGACACCACCGATGTCGAGCAGATCATTCTGGGCGACCGCGGCCTGGTGCACGGCGCCAAGCCCGGCCACACCATCGTCGACATGAGTACCGTGTCCCCTGCCGCCACCCGTCGCATCGCTGCATCCCTGGCCGAACGCGGCGTGCACATGCTCGACGCCCCGGTATCGGGCGGCGAGGTCGCTGCACGCGAAGGCACGCTTTCGATCATGGTCGGTGGAGATGCCCCGATCTTCGACAAAATCCTCCCGCTATTCGAAGTACTCGGCAAGAGCATCGTCCACGTCGGCGGCCACGGCGCCGGACAGGTCGTCAAGTGCTGCAACCAGATCGTCGTCGGCCTGACGTTCGAAGGCGTCGCCGAGGCGATCTTGCTGGCGCGCCGCAACGGCGTTGATCCCGTCAAGATGCGCGAAGCACTGCTGGGCGGGTTTGCCGGCAGCCGCATACTCGAAGTCCATGGTCAGCGAATGCTCGACTCCAACTACAAGCCCGGCTTCAAGGTCAAACTGCACCACAAGGACATGGCGATCGTCATGGACAACGCTCAGGAAACAGCCACCCCGCTGCCCGGCGCCGCGTTGATCGCGCAGCAGATGAATGCACTGATGGGAGCCGGCGACAGCGAGCTGGACTCGTCTGCCATCATGCGCGCACTTGAGCGTCTGGTCGGCGAAGGGAAATGAGCGCCAAGGAACGAATCGTTTTCCTTGATCGCGCGGCCTTCACCCCGGACGACCTGCCGATCCCCGAATTCGACCACAACTGGAGCGAATACCCGACCACGGAGATCGGCGATCTGGTGCCGCGACTGTTCTGGGCCACCACCGCGATCACGCATGCGTGCCCGATCGATGCAGCCAGCATCAGCCAACTGCACAAGCTCGCGCGCATCATCGTCACCGGACTTGCGTCGGTCGATGAGGCGGCTTGCAAAGGCCGCGGGATTGTCGTCAAGAGGCTGCCTGCGAGCGACACGCCGGGACCGGCATTGATCAGGCTGTTGGAAACGCTGACCGGCTCGGCCTGATCGCACGCCCTGTCGTCAGGGCCGGTGCGATTGCCTCTCCGCCGCAAGCTCGCCGCTCTTGAGACGTGCCTGGTAATCCGTGAGCATTTCGCGCACCTTGCCGCTGAGCAGATACAAGCCGATGAAATTCGGAAACGCCATCGCCAGCACCAGCAGGTCGGTAAAGTCGACCATGTTGGCCGCACTCGCCACCGAGGCGACGACGATGAATGCCAGGAACATCACCCGGTACACAATCGAGGTGCGCTCGCCAAACAGGTAGGTCCAGCAGCGTTCACCGTAGTAGGACCACGAAATCATGGTGCTGTAGGCAAAAAGGACCACAGACAGGGTGAGGATGCTCGGGAACCAGTCTGACACCGTCGCAAAGGCCACGGAGGTCAGCGCCGCGCCCTTGCTGGCCTCGCGCAATGCGAGCGTGGCCGGATCGTTGTACACGCCGGTGATCACGATGACCAGTGCCGTCATGGTGCAGATGATGATGGTGTCGATGAACGGCTCGTAGAGCGCGACCATGCCCTGCCTGATGGGATACTTGACCGAAGCGGTCGAGTGCACGATCGCCGCCGATCCGAGACCAGCTTCGCTCGAAAAAACTGCCCGCTTGAAGCCCTGCACCAGCACGCCCACCATGCCCCCCGCCACGGCGAGGGGCGCGAAGGCTTCGCTGACGACCTTGGTCAGCGCCAGAGGAATCTGGTCGATATTGCCCAGAATGATCCACAGACAGGCTGACAGATAGATCAGGATCATGCTCGGCACGATCGCCTCGGCCGTGTGGGCGATGCGGCGCAGCCCGCCGATGATGACCACGCCGACCGCGAGTCCCATGATCAGCCCGTAGGCGATTGGCGTGTTGCTGAAGTAAGGCAGTTGCTCCTGCACCGCGCCAAGCGACTGACTGACCTGAAATGCCCCGCCGGCGCCGAACGAACCCAGCACCGTGAAGGCGGCGAACATGCCGGCCAGAACCTTGCCGGTGCGCGGCATGTTGTGTTCGGCGAAGCCCTTGGACAGGTATTCCATGGCGCCGCCCATGATACGTCCGTCGGGCCGGACTTCGCGGTAACGCTGCGCCAACGTGGCTTCGGCAAATTTTGTGGTCATGCCGAGGAAGCCCGCCACGATCATCCAGAACGTGGCGCCCGGGCCCCCGATGGAAATTGCGATGGCCACGCCTGCGATATTGCCGAGCCCCACCGTGGCCGACAAGGCAGTGGTCAGGGCCTGAAACGGGCTTACCTCACCCTTGTCGTCAGCAGTGCGGAATTTTCCGCGCAGCACCCCGTAGGCGTGGCGCATCATGCGCAGATTGACGAAACTGAATCGCAGTGTGAGGAATACGGCACCCACGATCAGCCAGCCGACGATGAAGGGCAGAACGGGTTCACCAGGATACACATCGAAGAAAATGACGCTGGCCAGGTAGCCGTTGAGGGTGCCGAAGAAGGCATCGATCACCCCGGGCTCAGCCGCCAGTGCGATCTGCGGAAACAGCCCTACGGCTGCGATGAAAAGACAAGAACGATTAAGCACCTGTGCCCCCCTGCAATTTGTTATTGCCCGCAACAATAACAAACTTGGCGTAGAAACTGCGCACATAAGAAAGGCCGACGCGTACGTCGGCCTTTCTTGTCGTGCTTCAGATCACTTCAGGCTCAGAACCCAGGCAACGATCGTATTCAGGTCTGCATCCTTGACTTGCGGGTTCGGCGGCATCGGCACCTGGCCCCACACCCCTTTGCCACCGGCCTTCACCTTGGCGACCAGCATGGCCTGCGCGCCCTTGTCGCCGGCGTATTTCTTGGCCACTTCATTGAAGGCGGGACCGACGATCTTCTTGTCCACGCCGTGGCAGGACATGCAGGCGTTCTTCTGCGCCAGCGCCCGACCGTCATCGCTGGCCGAGGCCAGGCCGGACATCATCAACAGAGCAGCGGACGCTGCGGTCATCATCCATGATTTGTTCATTTACAGTCTCCGTAAGGGTCGGGTTGGCGCGCGCACATCATCGCGCCTGCAATAATATGGAAAAAATGGCCATGTGCAAGGACCGTGTTTGGTTATTTGCTACCAAGCCGGATAAGACATTGCGATTCGCGCGCAGTTCGCGCGCGCGAACGGGCAGGCCCGCTCCGGCTGGGCGGCCCCGCACCGCCGAGGCTGGCGCATTGCGCGCTGGAGACCTGGATCAATCCAGTACCGCGGACAGCGCCGTGACCGGCGCCTGACAGGTTCCGGCATGACATATCCAGGCGGTCGCACGATCGGCCTCCGGCTTGGCCAGCGCGGCGGGCAACGACAAGCCGTTCGGCAGGGCCAGCAGCATGTCGCGCGCTGCCACCGTCGGGCCCAAGGCGGCCAACCACTCCTGCACCTCTGACGCAGGGCCCCGCAACAGGATCACGCGCGGCGGCTTCAGGGCTTCGGCCAACGCGGCCAACAGGGTCGGGAAAGCAATCGGCTGCTGCGTCATCTGCGCCTGGAAAAGTCGCAGACAACGCGCGCTGGCGTCGAGATAGCGCGGCTCGCCCAGCAGATGACCCAGCCGCTGCAGGGCAAATGCGGCGACGCCGTTACCCGAGGGCATGGCGCTGTCGTACCCGGATTTGGGTCGGCTCAGGAGGGCTTCGTGATCGTGGCTGGTAAAGAAGAAACCACCCTGCGCGACGTCCTCGAAATGCGCAAGCAGGGCTTCGGCAAGTTCGCACGCCCAGGCCATGTCGGATTCGCGGTAACCGGCCTGCATCGTTTCGAGCAGGGCATCGAGCAGGTAGGCATGATCGTCCAGATAGGCGTTCAGGCGTGCCTCCCCATGCCTGTAGCTGGC
>JAYRNU010000027.1:0-34451 GCA_041912015.1 Thiobacillus sp.
AACCCAGACGGCCATCCGGCTTTACCAGGCCCTGCACCAGTTGCCGGTCGACGGTTACCCCGATCCCGGCTTGCTGGCGCATATCGAGCAATCGCACGCCGAGGCGGCGGCTGCGGGCAAGCTGACCCAGGGGCCGGTCCCCACCTTTGCCGAACCGGTCGAGCAGCCATGATGCAGAAACGTGCAGTGAACGATCCGTTCAGTTGCCGGGGGAGCGTGTCGCCGTCCATGCCGGGCCGCGCCTCGATCCGTTTGCCTCGCCTGCCGCAATCCGGCATTGCGCCCGCATGAGCCTGGTCTGCTGGAAATGCGGCGCGAGCCTGGCCGGCATGCTGCTGCCGCTGTCGCGGCGGGACTGCTGCCCCAGCTGTCGAGCCGACCTCCATGTGTGCCGGCTGTGCCGGCACCACGATCCGCGTCGTGCCGGGGAATGCAGGGAACTGGCGGCGGATCGTGTCGCCGACAAGACGCGCAGCAACGACTGCGGATGGTTCGTGCCGCGTCCCGACGCCTATCAGGGCGGCGGCGCAGCGATGGCGCAGAGTGGCCGCGCGGCGCTCGATGCGCTGTTCGGGGAGAACGGAGCCCGGGACGCCGGACCTCCCAAGTCGCTGGACGAGCTGTTCAAGAAGTAGCGGGTCAGCGCTACATGGTGGACAGATAGGCTGCCAGGTTCTGGATGTCAGCGTCCTTGAGGTTGCGGGTGTAGGAGGCCATCCGCGGGTCGATGCGTTCGCCCGTGCCGCTGCGGTAGCGCTTCAGAGAGTCTTCGACGTATTGCACCTGCTGGCCGGCGAGGCGAGGAATCTTCTCCGTGCCGGTGCCGCTCTTGCCGTGGCAGGTGACGCACAGCTTGTCGAACAGCTTCTTGCCGTCCGCGCTTTGATCGCTCGTCCCGGCCGGCTTGCGGGTGACCGGTTGCTGAGCCAGGAACAACGCGATCTGGATGCGCTCGTCGGGCGTCAGCGCCTTGACCAGACCTTCCATGAAGGCGGAGGATTTGCGCTGACCCGACACGAACTTGTTCATTTGCTCGAGCAGGTAGGCCGCATTCTGGCTGGCGAGATTCGGCACATCGGTCATCATGCTGTTGCCTCCGGCACCATGGCAGTGGCGGCAGACCGACGCGGCCTTCTCCCCGTCCTTGATCGCTGCGGCAAGGCTGGCCGGATCGTGGCTGATTTTTTCCAGCTTCGCATGCATCGCTTGCGGGCTGGGGGGAGGCGATTTTTCCTCGCCGTGCGTGGCGGCAATCGCAGTTGCGCTGGCAAGCAGCAGGCAGGCGAAGCGAATGGTATTTTTCATGGAAGCGAGGACACCCAATAGGCCTGTTGTTCGTGTGGGTGTTTTACGGAGCATTCGCCGCAAGCTTTAGTGCGGTCAGGCGCGCGGGCGGTTGCGCTGCGCCGATTTCAGGGGCGGGGCCTGGCGGCTGCGCGCCTGCGCAGCTGCCGCAGTGCCTGCCATTCATAGAGCAGCAATCCCGCCCCGATCAGCGCGATGCCTCCCCAGCCAGCGGCAGGAATGAATTCGGCGTTGAGCGTCTGTCCCAGCAGCAAGGCCGTCACCGGGGTCACCAACATGATCAGCGCGACGCGCCCGGCGTCCAGGTGCTGGATCACGTAGTAGTAGAGCGTGAAGCCCACCACCGAACCGAACACCCCGAGATACACGATGGCCAGGCCGGCACGCGGCGTGATGACAGGCAGCTGCGCGGCATCGGTCACCGACCAGGCCAGCGCGAACAGCGGGGTCGCCACGCCGAGCGAGCCCGTGGTGATCGCCAGCGACGAGGCGCGCACGTCCAGCCGCTTGATCCACACCAGCCCCAGCGCTTGTGCCGTCATCCCGGCCACCACCGCCGCGGCACCCAGCGTTGCGCGGCCGTCGCCGGGCCAGGGCTGGCCAAAGATCATCCACAGACCACCCAATGCCAGACCGAGGCCGGCAAATCGCGCCGGTGTAAGTGTGGGCTCACTGAGCCAAAAGGAGGCGAATACGCCCGTTACCAGCGGCGACAATCCGAAGATCACCGAAATCAGTCCAGACGGAATGTGCAGCGCGCCCCAGTAGGTCAGCAGCATCGCCACGAAAATCGACAGACCGCTGATCAGGTAGAGCTGCCGTGCTGGCGGCGTCAAGGGAAAGGTCGTGCGCGTCGCGCGCAACAGGGTCAGGCAGATCGCCAGTCCGATCGCCATGCGTGCCAGCACCGCGAAGCTGAAGCTGGTGCCCTGCGCGCTCCACTGGATACCCAGCGGGGTTGTCGACCAGATCAGGATGACGCCAAGATAAGCGGCAGGGACGGACATCGTGGCACGGCTAGGCTGAAAGGGTCTGCAGGCTCTCGGCTGCAATCTCGCGCACGTCGGCGTCCTCGTCATCCAACCGGAGTTCGAGCCAGGGCCGTGCAGCCGAGTTCGCGGTCAGGCCCAGGTAGTGGCAGGCATCCGCCCGCACCCGCGCGTCGGCGTGCCGCGAGAGTTCGCCCAGGCGCGGCAACAGGGCGCGCAGAGCGTTGCTGCCGGCAAAATTTTCCAGCAGCACGCCGGCACCGAGACGCACGTTGAGGCTGGCCTCGACATTGCCGACGATGGGCAGCACCGCGGCCAGCAGTTCGGGGTCGTCCTCGATCAGTGCCTGTGCATCGGGCAGCCGGCCGGTCTTCAGCAGCATGTGAAACCAGTCGGCCATGCCTGCCTCGGTACCGCCCTTGGCGGCCCACTCGGCAAGCTCGGCGGGGCTCTGTACGCCGGTCAATTCGATGCGGCCGAGCCGAACCCATGGCACCGACCGCACACCGAGCGCCTGCCCGGTTTCCGGGTGCTGCTCCAGATTGACGACCTCGAGCCGGCCGATGGCACCCTGTTTCACAAGGTCGGCCATTGTTGCCAGCATCGCCGGGCAGTGCGGGCAGTGGGTGGATATCAGCAACAGGGCATCGGGTGCGGACATGAAGGATTTCGGCGGATAATCGGTTCCATGGAATTTACCATCCTCCCCGTGACGCCGTATCAACAAAACTGCTCGCTGGTCTGGGATGCGCAGCACCGTGCTGCGCTGATCGATCCCGGCGGCGAGGCCGGCCGCTTGCTGGCCGAAGCGGCAGCCCGCGGCCTCGCTCTCGAGAAAATCCTGCTGACCCATGGCCACCTCGACCATGTCGGCGCGGCGGTCGAATTGCGCGATGCGCTCGGCATTCCGATCGTCGGGCCGCAGCGCGAGGATCAGTATTGGCTCGACAGCCTGCCGCGACAGGCCGAGCTGTTCGGTTTTCCGCCCACCCAGGCGTTCAGCCCGGACCAGTGGCTGGAGGACGGCGACCGCGTCGAAGTCGGCTCGATCGGCTTCGAGGTGCTGCATTGTCCGGGCCACACGCCCGGCCATGTCGTGTTCTTCCAGCGGGACGCACGGCTCGCCTTCGTCGGCGATGTGCTGTTCAAGGGCTCGATCGGCCGCACCGATTTTCCGCGCGGCGACCACGCGGCCTTGCTGGCGGCGATCCGCAGCAAGCTGTTTCCGCTCGGCGACGACGTGCGCTTCGTGCCGGGGCATGGCGCTCTGTCCACGTTCGGACACGAACGTCGCGACAATCCCTTTGTCGGGGCAGCGGCAGACTGGCTGGGCGCCCGATAGGCATTCAGGCAGACTGACGTGTCGATACGGCGCACCCCGTTGCGCAGGTGATGACGGCCGAGCAGGAAACCGGGCGCACGATGTGCGCCCCCCTGCATCGGCACACGCCCGTCGGACCGGCACGGCAACGCCGGTCGGTTCTACAGGCTGAAAAAGTTCGAGAAGCGGCGAGGGTGCCGCACCGGCCACGAGCGATCCCGGGCTAGCGCGGCGCAATGGCGTCCAGCAGGGCGCCTGCAGCGTCCGCCGTGGCATGCCGCAGGTCCCGCCGCGGGCTGTACTCGACGATCTCCATGGCCACGAACGACGGGTCGTCGCGCAGGTGCGCGAGCGCGCTCGCCAGGTCTGCGCGGTGCAGGCCGCCGGCGACCGGGGTGCCCACCCCTGGCTCCTCAGCCGGGTCGAGCGCGTCGAGATCCACGCTGATGCCGAATCCGGCGGTGCCCTGCCGCACGATGGCCAGCGCCTCGTCGAATGCTTTGGCCAGCCCGCGCCGGCGGATTTCATCCATGTCGAACACCCGCACGCCGAGGCGATGCAGCAGCGCGGCCTCGCCGGCCTCGAAGCTGCGCACGCCGATCAGGCACACGTGCTCGGGACGCAGCTTGGCTGCCTCGCCTGCGATGGCGGTCAGCGTCGTGTCGCCGTGACCGAGCAGGCAGGCCAGCGGCATGCCGTGAATGCGTCCGCTCGGCGTGCTGGCGAACGTGTGGCTGTCCATGTGGGCGTCGATCCAGATCAGGCCGATCGGCCCCTTTCCGGCAAGCGCGCGGTGCACGCCGCTCCAGGTGCCGATGGCGCAGGAATGGTCGCCGCCCACCACCAGAGGGAAGTGGCCGGCGCGCAGCACGGCTGCGACTTCGTCTGCCAGCCGGGTGCACAGCGAGGCGACGGCATGCAGCGGTGTGTCGCGTTGCGCGTGCGGCACGCGCAGGATCGAGTCCCAAGCCACGTGGCGCGTCGGGTTGACGCGGAACGCCGGGGATCGGCGCAGCGCCACCGGCCCTTCGCTGCAGGACGGGTCGGGTGCGCCGGCGCCGCTGGCGGCGCCGATGACGACGATGTTGCGCACGCGGCGGCTGGACGTCATACCCCGAGCCAGGCCCTATTCCTGGATCCAGACATGGGACTCGATCTCGCCAATGCTGCCGTCTTCGAGCATGGCGCTGACAGCTACAATCCGGCAATCGCTGTGTCCAGGCACGGGCAAGGGGGTTTTCAGATGCGCGTGAACCTTGATCTGCATCGTCCGGCTGGCAAGGTCGTAGACATATTCGACGCTGACCGGGACGATCATGGCGCGCGCCAGCGGGATTCCGAATACCGTCAGCTCGCCGCGATCGACGGCGTCGAGATACTTCTGCAAAAGGCTATCCGGGTCGTCGAATTTCAGCGCCCCGGGGTCGATCAGGTGCCTGGGAACGGATACTGCGGCCAGGGTGGCGCCGTGCGATGGGGCGCTTGCCAGCAAAGCGGCAAGCAGTGCGCCCTGGAGCCAAAGACAGCGCCATGGGCAGCGTGATTTCGTGCGTGCGCTCACCCGAGTCCCCCGAGGTTGAGGTACTTGGTCTCGAGATATTCGTCGATGCCGCTGCGGCCGCCCTCGCGCCCGAGCCCCGATTGCTTGACCCCGCCGAACGCTGCCTCGGCAGTTGAAATCACCCCGGCATTGATGCCAACCATGCCGTAGTCGAGCTGCTCGGCCAGACGCCAGGCGCGGCCGAGATCGCGGGAATAGGCGTAGGCGGCGAGGCCGAAATCGGTGTCGTTGGCCATGCGGATGACGGCGGCCTCATCGGAAAAGCGGATCAGCGGCGCCACCGGACCGAAGGTTTCCGCGCGACAGAGTTGCATGGCGGGCGTGCAATGGTCGAGCACGGTGGGTTCGAAGAAACGACCGCCCGGTGGTTGGCGCGCGCCGCCAGTGAGCAAAGTCGCGCCGTGGGCGAGCGCATCGGCGATATACGCCTCGACCTTTTCGCGGGCCGCCTCGTCGATCAGCGGGCCGATTTCCGTGCCGGGCTCGAAACCGTCGCCCACCTTCAAACGCGACACGGCAGCGGCGAATTTTTCCGCGAAGGCCTCGGACACCGCATCGTGAACGAAAATGCGGTTGGCGCAGACGCAGGTCTGCCCGCTGTTGCGGTACTTGCTGGCGATCGCTCCGGCCACTGCAGCATCGAGATCGGCGTCGTCGAACACGATGAAGGGGGCATTGCCGCCGAGTTCGAGCGACACGTGCTTCAGGGTCGGCGCGCACTGGGCGAGCAGCCGCTTGCCGACCGCGGTCGAGCCGGTGAACGAGACCTTGCGCACCAGCGGATGCGACGTCATAACGCCGCCGAGGGTCGCCGCGTCGCCGGTGATGACGTTCAGCACCCCTGGCGGCAGTCCCGCCCGGAGGGCCAGGTCGGCCAGCGCCAGCGCAGTGAACGGCGTCTGTGACGCCGGCTTGGCCACTACCGTGCAGCCTGCGGCCAGGGCGGCGCCGGCCTTGCGTGTCAGCATCGCCGCCGGGAAATTCCACGGCGTGATCAGGGCGGCGACGCCCACCGGCTGCCTCAGCGTGAACATGCGCCGGTCCGCCCATGGCGACGGCACCACGTCGCCGTAGACGCGCCGCGCCTCCTCGGCGAACCATTCGATGAAGCTCGCTGCGTAATCGATCTCGCCGCGTGCCTCGGTCAGCGGCTTGCCCTGCTCGGACACCATGACGATGGCGAGATCGTCGCGATGCTGCAGGATCAGGTCGAACCAGCGCCGCAGTGTCTGGGAGCGGGCTTTCGCCGACGTGGCGCGCCAGTCGGCCAGCGCGCCGTGCGCCGCATCGATGGCGCGCGCGCAGTCGGCGACGGTGCAGCGCGGCACATGCCCGAGCAATTCCGAATTGGCCGGGTTATGCACGGCGAAGCGCGTGCTGTCGGAGGCGTCGACCCATTCTCCGCTAACGAGCGACTGTTGATGGAACAGCGTGGGGTCTGAGAGCTTCATTATTCCTGGTCCGCCAGCGCGCAGTGTAACGTGTATGTCGCATCCAGGCAGGTAGGCCTGGCCGACGCTCGCAGCGTTCCGGCGCGGCTGGTCCCCGGCATCATGGTCGTCGCGGGTCCTGACGGGACGTATCCCAGAACCGCTCCATGGCGATATAGGCAAAGGAAGCCGACCAGCCGATCAGCAGCAGGCCGTTGAGCGCTTCGACCCCGGCGAGCAGGCGAACCGGACCAGTCGGCGTGAGGTCGCCGAAACCCAGCGAGGTGTAGGTTTCGGCGGAAAAGTACAGGCAGTTCATCAGGGAAAATCCGGCCGATCCGATGAGGCTGCCTGCGCCCAGAAACCTGACGAGCGTGAACAGCGAAAATCCGTACATGGCCATTTCCAGCGCATGCGCGATGAACGTCGCGAAGATGACGACGAGCAGTTTCGTCCGGCTCGGAATGTCGAGCGATGGCAGCCCCGCATTGACGGCACGCAGGACCTCGTAGTGGGTAACCGTGGTCAAGGTGACGAGCGTCAGGCAGACCAGGATGACAACTATCATGAGCAGAAAGGAAACACCTTCCGGCGTCCCCGGACAAATGAGCACGTGCCATGCGGACATGCGGGGCGGCTACCGAGGTTTGTTAAGCGTTTGGCGAAATGGTTCATTTCGTCGGGCCATGGCAGCCCCCTGGTCCTGGGTTCTGCCGATGGACGAACCTTGCCAGGCTGTTTCGGTCAGGCATGTCGGGGGCGGCTGCCTGCGGCCGGGTAGTGTGTCCGACGCGCAAGGCATGCGTGCGGGCCCGGGAAGCCAGGCGGCGGATCTAGCCGAGCTGCAGCAGGTCGACCCTGAAGCTTTCCTCGTAGGGCGGGACGTGGCATTCGATGATGTCCTGCGGCGCGACATCGAGACGCATGCCGACGATGTCGGAGCGCACCGGCAATCTGGTCGCGCCGCGATCCACCAATACCACGGTACGAATCTCGGCGGGTTGCCTGCAGGCGAGATATTCGACTGCGCGCAGCATGGAGTGGCCGCGATACATGACGTCGTCCACGACCAGCACGGTGAAGCCGGCGAGGTCGAGGATGGCGTGCGCCGGATTCTCGGTCAGCAGGGTTTCGGGATAGAGCAGGGTCAGATCGTCGGAATAGCGCTTGATCTGCAGATCAAGCCGCACGCTGCTGGCGAGGCCGTAAGTGTCCTGCAGCCGGGCGCGCAGCCGGTCGGCCAGCGGTGCCCCGCGCCGCAGGATGCCGACTATCGCGACCCGGGTGCAGCCAGTCAGCAGGCCCGCTGCCTGGCGCGCCATGTCGCTGACGATGGCTTCGAGCTGTTCGCTGTCGTAGAGGCAGGTGCGGCGGCCCTGCGGCACATCCGTCATGGCAGCGGCAAGCCCATTTCACCCCACAGCGCATCCACCCTGGCCTTGACCGCGGCATCCATCACGATCGGCGTGCCCCATTCGCGTGTCGTCTCGCCCGGCCACTTGTTGGTGGCGTCGATGCCCATCTTGCTGCCGAGTCCGGAGACGGGGCTGGCGAAATCGAGGTAGTCGATCGGCGTGTTTTCCACCAGCAGTGTGTCGCGCGCCGGATCGACGCGGGTGGTCAGTGCCCAGATGACTTCCTTCCAGTCGCGCACGTCGACATCGTCGTCGGTGACCAGGATGAACTTGGTGTACATGAATTGGCGCAGGAAACTCCAGACGCCGAACATCACCCGCTTGGCGTGGCCGGGGTAGGCCTTCTTCATGCTGACCACGGCCATGCGGTAGGAGCAGCCTTCGGGCGGCAGGTAGAAATCGGTGATCTCGGGAAACTGCTTCTGCAGCAGCGGCACGAACACTTCGTTCAGCGCCACGCCAAGCATGGCCGGCTCGTCGGGCGGCTTGCCGGTATAGGTGCTGTGATAGATCGGGTCGCGCCGCAGCGTCATGCGCTCGACCGTGAACACCGGAAAGGTCTCCTGCTCGTTGTAGTAGCCGGTGTGGTCGCCGTACGGGCCTTCGAGTGCGGTGTCGCCCGGATGGATCACGCCTTCGAGCACGATCTCGGCCGACGCGGGCACCTGCAGATCGCTGCCGAGGCATTTCGCCACCTCCGTCTTGGCGCCGCGCAGCAGGCCGGCGAACTGGTATTCGGACAGCGAATCCGGCACCGGGGTGACGGCGCCGAGAATGGTTGCCGGGTCGGCGCCGAGTGCGACGGCTACCGGAAACGGCTCGCCCGGGTGCGCCAGCTGGTGTTCGCGGAAATCCAGTGCGCCGCCGCGATGCGCCAACCAGCGCATGATCAGCTTGTTGGGTCCGATCACCTGCTGGCGGTAGATGCCGAGATTCTGCCGCTTCTTGTGCGGGCCCTTCGTGACGGTCAGTCCCCAGGTGACCAGCGGCGCCACATCGCCCGGCCAGCAATGCTGGATCGGCAGGCGCGACAGATCGACATCGCGGCCTTCCCATACGACTTCCTGGCAGGGCGCGCTGCGAACTTCCTTCGGCGCCATGTTCAATACCTGCTTCAGGACCGGCCACTTGTCCCAGGCGTCGCGCAGGCCCTTCGGCGGTTCGGGCTCCTTCAGGTAGGCCAGCAGCTTGCCGACCTCGCGCAGCCGGCTCGGGTCGTCCTCGCCCATCCCCAGCGCCACGCGCCTGACCGTTCCGAACAGGTTCGCCAGCACCGGGACGTCATGCCCCCTGGGGTGTTCGAACAGCAGGGCCGGTCCGCCTGCACGCAGCACGCGATCGGCGATTTCAGTCATTTCCAGTCTGGGGTCGACTTCGACGGCGATGCGCTTGAGTTCGCCCATTTTCTCGAGTTGGGCAATGAAGTCGCGCAGGTCGTGATAGATCATGGCTGGCCGATCAGGCACGGATTCTGGCAAGCAGATCCGTGGTCGAGGTGTGATGGCGGAACGGGATCGAATGGACGCTGCCGCCCCATGCCGTGACTTCCGCTGCGCCGACGATGGCCGTGATCGGCCAGTCGCCGCCTTTGGCCAGCACATCGGGGCGAAGCGACAAGATCAGCTCGAGCGGGGTGTCGGCGTCGAACCAGGTCACCAGCGAAACGGACTCCAGGGCAGCGAGCAGGGCCATGCGGTCCTCGAGTCGGTTGATCGGGCGCTCGTCTCCCTTGCCCTGGCGGCGCACCGAATCGTCGGAGTTCACGCCGACGATCAGCGAGGCGCCCAGCGCGCGCGCCTCGGCCAGATACGTGACATGCCCGCGATGCAGGATGTCGAAGCAGCCGTTGGTGAACACCCGCGGTCGCGGCAAGCTGTCGACCCGATCGGCGAGCTCGCCGGGAGGGCACAGCTTGCGCTCGAAGGCGGGCGGCGTCATCAATCGATGTATTCGTACAGCGTGACCACTTTGGTCACGCCCGACGTGGTGCGGGCGACTTCGGTCGCTGCAGCGGCTTCGGCATGCGTGACCAGACCCATCAGGTAGACGACTCCGTTGGAGGTCACCACCTTGATCTTGGAGACAGGCACCTTGTCGTCACCCAGCATGCGGGATTTGACCTGCGTGGTGATCGACATGTCGTTCATGTCCGCGCCGACCGAAAGCCCCCCCGAGACAACGAGCTCGTTGTACACCGTGCGCACTTCGGGAACGCCCTTGGCGATCTCGGGGGCCTTCTTCAGCATCTCCTCGTTGGGCACCTGCCCGACGAGCAATACCTTGCGGTTGTAGCTGACGGTCGTGATGTCGCCGGTCTTTTCCGGGAAGGCCTCGGACATCCGGCTCATCACGCGAAACTCGATTTCCTGGTCACTGACCAGGGTGCCCATGGATCGTCCCGGGCTGGTGCCCGGCTCGGTCGTCGTCGAACATCCTTGCAATTGCACAAGCGCCATACCCAGCAGCGCGATCGGGATCAGTTTCTTCATTCCTCTACTCCTAGTAAAACGCTGTCCACCGCATCGCACAGGCAATGAATGGTCAGCAAATGAACTTCCTGGATGCGCGCAGTGGATTCTGCCGGCACGCACAGGAAGACGTCGTCATCCTGAATTTGTTCCGCAAGTCCGCCGCCGTTGCGCCCGGTCAGCGCGATGACCGGCATGTTGCGGGCGTGGGCGGCGGCCACGGCCTGCAGGACGCTGGGCGAATTGCCGCTGGTGGAAATCGCCAGCAGGATATCGCCCGGCTGCCCGAGCGCCTTGACCTGCCGAGCGAACACCTGATCGTAGGCATAGTCGTTGGCAATCGAGGTCAGGGTCGAGGTGTCGGTGGTCAGGGCAATGGCGGCAAGCCCCGGTCGTTCGTGCTCGAAGCGGTTGATCATCTCGGAAGCGAAATTCTGGGCGTCGGCTGCCGAGCCGCCATTGCCGCAGGCAAGAATTTTCCCGCCCTGCGCGAGGCTGTGCACCATCAGCCGCGCCGCCATCTCGATCGGCTGGGCAAGCGTACCCGCTGCTTCGAGCTTGGCCTGGGCCGAAGCCTGGAAGTTCTCGAGAATTCTGTCGTGTAAAGGCATGGGCGGGATTATCCCACATCGTCGAAGGCATTCTTGATCCAGTCGGGCGCCGCATCGCCGGTGATGGCCACGACATCGAAGCGGCAGGGCGGCACCGTTGCAAGCGTCGCCAGATGCTGGCGCGCCGCGGCAAGCAGCCGGCGCTGCTTGGCCGCAGTCACGCTGGCAGCGGCGCTCCCGTAATCGCTGCGGCTGCGCAGGCGCACTTCAACGAATACCCGCGTCGCGCCGTCCTGCATGATCAGGTCGATCTCGCCAAAGCGGCAACGCCAGTTGCGCGCCACGAGCGTCAGCCCCCTGGCGGCGAGGAATGCCTCGGCCCGCGCTTCTGCGGATTGCCCAAGCTGGGTTTTCAACATCTGCGACAATGACGGCCATGAGTGAAAGTCCGCATCATACCCGCCTGCCTCCTGCGCTTTATGTGGTTGCGACCCCGATCGGCAATCTGGGGGACATCACCCTCAGAGCCCTTGACACGTTGAAGCGCGTGGATCGTGTGGCCGCGGAGGACACCCGCGTATCCGGCGTCTTGCTGGCGCATTTCGACATCTCCAGGCCCTTGGTGTCGATTCGGGAACACAACGAACGCGAAGCGGCGGACCGGGTGATCGCCTGGATTGCAGCAGGCGAAGCGGTGGCCTATGTTTCGGATGCCGGCACGCCTGCGATATCCGATCCCGGTGCACGGCTGGTGACTGCCGTTCGCAAGGCGGGATTGGCGGTCGTCCCGATTCCCGGGGTGGCGGCGGTGACCACGGCGCTGTCGGTGGCGGGGCTGGAATCGGGCGCATGGCTGTTTCAGGGGTTCCTGCCGCCCAAATCCGGCGCCCGCAAGGCGCAACTGCAAACACTTGCCGCACTTCCCTGCGCGCTGGTGTTCTATGAAGCGCCACACCGCATCGAGGAAACGCTGGCCGACATGGCAGCTGTGCTGGACGGCGCACGGCAGGTGACGCTGGCGCGGGAGCTGACCAAGCGATACGAGACCATCGTCGCCTTGCCGTTGCGCGATGCCCCCGGCTGGCTGGCGGCCGATTCCAATCACGTGCGCGGGGAATTCGTCGTCATCGTGCATCCGCCTGGTGCCGCGGTGGCCGCGGTTGACGCCGAGGCGATGCGGGTACTCGACGTGCTGCAGGGTGCGCTGCCTCCCACGCTCGCCGCCAAGCTGGCTTCGCAGATTACCGGACGCAGCAAGGCCGAACTCTATAAAATGTCGCTGGCATTGAAGCCGCAGGAACAACACGACGCATGACCGACACCCTCACGATCGCTCGCCCGGATGACTGGCACGTGCACTTCCGCGACGGGGCCGCCATGCGGAGCGTGCTGCCCGACACCGCGCGGGTGTTCGGACGCGCCATCGCGATGCCCAACCTCAAGCCGCCGGTCGTGAGCGTGGCCGATGCCGCGGCCTACCGCGCGCGCCTGCTGGCTGCTGCCGGCGGCATGGCATTCGAGCCCTTGATGACGCTCTACCTGACCGACAACACGCAGCCCGACGAAATCCGCCGTGCGCGCGAAAGCGGCTTCGTACATGCGGTGAAGTACTACCCGGCCGGTGCGACGACAAACGCCGATTCCGGTGTCACCGAGCTGGGCAAGGCGTACAAGGCGATCGCCGCGATGGAGGCGGTCGGCATGCCGCTGTTGCTGCATGGCGAAGTGGTCGATCCCGATGTCGATGTGTTCGATCGCGAAGCCGTTTTCATCGAGCGTCATCTGTCCCGACTGCTGCGTGACTTTCCCGGGCTGAAGGTCGTGCTGGAGCACATCACCACGCGCCAGGCCGCAGAATTCGTGGCGGCAGCGCCGCCCAACGTGGCCGCCACCATCACCGCGCATCATCTGCTGTACAACCGCAACGCCATGTTCCGGGGCGGCATCCGCCCGCACATGTACTGCCTGCCGGTGCTCAAGCGCGAAACGCACCGCACGGCACTGGTGGCCGCGGCCATATCCGGCAATCCGCGGTTCTTTCTGGGCACGGATTCGGCGCCGCACGCAGTGGGGGCCAAGGAAGCCGCCTGTGGCTGCGCCGGCATCTATTCCGCGCATGCGGCAATCGAGCTGTACGCCGAGGTGTTCGACGAAGCGGGTGCCCTGGACAAGCTCGAAGCATTTGCCAGTTTTCATGGCGCGGACTTCTACGGATTACCGCGCCATGCCGACACCATCACGCTGAGGCGCGAGAACATGGACATCCCGGCCACCCTCAAACTCGGCGATGTCGACCTGGTGCCGCTGCGTGCCGGAGAGTCGGTACGCTGGCGGGTCGTTGCATGAAAAAACCGGGCACGCATGCCCGGTCGAGCACATCAATGCTGTGCGCCGCGTTCAGGGGAATGCCGGGATGGTGGGCTCGATGACCGAGCCCATGGCCTCGGGGTGATGAGCGGCAACCCGTTCCCGGATTTCCTGGACCCTGCCTGACGGCACATCCACCATCATCAGGATGTGGCCCGCAGCGATGGCCGATTCGAAGGCGCGCAGCCGCGAATTCGGAATGGAACTGGCGACCATGCTGGAGGCCCAGGCGCCGAATGCGGCACCGACCAGCGCGGTCAGCAAAATGGTCACGAGCTGCAGATCCACCCCCGCGGGCGGAAAGAAGATCGCCACCAGCCCGGCCAGGATGCCGATGCCGCCGCCAACCGCCAAACCTGTCTCGGCACCATGGACGAAATCGGATTTCTGCAGGAAGGTGGCCTCTTGCAGATCGCCCAGCGACACGCTGTCCTTGGCCATGACGTGTATGTGGCCATCCTCGATGCGCGCGAGCAAGAGTTCGTCGTGAATCTGTCGGGCGCTTCTCGCGTCCGGCACCATGAAATAAAGACGTCTTCTCATGATGGTTCTCCTGTTGGGGCCCTTGTCAGGACCGGATACCTCTGCTTAGCAAATCAGCTTCGGCAGTCAAGGGTCGGCCCTATATAATGACCGGCGGGAAAGCCGGTCAGACAACCGCTGCCTTGCATGTCCCTCCGGGGGGTGCGGGGGAGAGGAAAGTCCGGGCTCCACAGAGCAGGATGCCGGCTAACGGCCGGACGCCGTGAGGCGAGGAACAGGGCCACAGAGACGAGCGTATTCAGTTACGGTGAAACGCGGTAACCTCCATCCGGAGCAACACCAAATAGGCAGACGATGACGCGGCTCGCCGAGTCTGCGGGTAGGTGGCTGGAGCCGGGCAGCAATGACCGGCCTAGAGGAATGGTTGTCCACGACAGAACCCGGCTTATCGACCGACTTTCCCACTATCCATTAATTTCAATAAGTTATATAAATTTAATAAATTAATATTTAAAAACCGTTTCTAAGCTCTGGTTTTTCCAGAAACTTATCCACATCCCAAAACCGCCCCTAAGTCCTTGAGACATAGGGGTTTTTTTGTGCCCAACGGCTTGACCCCCCCAAATCTATCCCCTATAGTGGGTGCAAGTGGTGAATGGTGGGAAGTTGTGGGAGAATGCGCCCGGCCATTCGCGGCAAAAATATAAGGGGGGGGCATGTTTCGGGGCGTAGCGACGATCAGTCTGGATAGCAAGAACCGGCTCGTGGTGCCGGCACGCTATCGTGACGCCCTGCTGGTGAATGGTGGCGGGCGGGTGGTGATCACCGCCGACCCCAGCCAGTGCCTGCTGCTCTATCCATTGCCCGAATGGGAGCCGATTGAGAAAAAGCTCAGCAGCCTCTCCGATTTCAATCTCCATACCCGTAGCCTCAAACAATTGCTGGTTGGTTATGCGCACGACGTCGACATGGACGGTGCCGGCCGGGTGCTGCTGCCACCGATGCTTCGAAAGTTTGCCGAACTCGACAAGAGCGTTGTGATGGTGGGCCAGGGCAGCAAGCTGGAGTTGTGGAACGAGACGCGCTGGGAGGCGAGGGTGGCACAGGCGCTGACCTTCAGCGACGACGCGCTGCCATCCGAACTGGAGGGGTTCACGTTGTGACGCCGGCCGCCCATGTGCCGGTGCTGGCACGGGAGGCGGTAGCAGCGCTGGCGATCCGACCGGAGGGCGTTTATGTCGACGCGACGTTCGGACGCGGCGGCCACAGCCGTCTGATCCTCGATCGGCTGGGGCCGCGGGGAAAATTGATCGCGCTGGATCGGGATCCCGATGCCGTGCGTGCCGGTGCCGTGCTGCAGGACGCGCGGCTGACGTTGGTGCAGAGTGCTTTTTCGCGCCTCGGCGCGGTGCTGGATGAATTGGGTGTGGCGCGGGTGAACGGAATCTTGCTGGATATCGGGGTGTCGTCGCCGCAACTCGACGATGCGACGCGCGGTTTCAGCTTTCGCTTCGATGCGCCGCTCGACATGCGCATGGATCCGGGCAGCGGGATATCGGCTGCAGACTGGCTGGCCACGGCTGGAGAGGGGGAGATCAGTGAAGTCATCCGCAGCTACGGGGAAGAGCGGTTTGCTAAATCGATTGCGCGCGCGATTGTTGCGGCACGGCAAAAAGAAGCCATCCGCAGCACCGGGCAGCTGGCGAACCTCATCGCGGCCACGATCAAACGGCGCGAGCCGGGACAACACCCGGCGACGCGCAGCTTCCAGGCTATACGGATTCATATCAACCGCGAACTTGAAGAATTGAGTGCCGTGCTGCCGCAGTGCGTCGACAGGCTCGAGGCTGGCGGGCGGCTGGCGGTGATCGCCTTCCACTCGCTGGAGGATCGGATCGTCAAGCGATTCATGCGTGACGAGGCCATGGGTGAACAGGCGCCGGCCCGACTGCCGATCCCGGCAGCCATGCTGAAACCTGGCCGCATCCGGCTCGTGGGCCGCGCCCAGCATGCGACAGAGCAGGAAGTGGCAGCCAATCCGCGTGCGCGCAGTGCCGTGCTGCGCGTGGCCGAACGGGTCGAGGCGGCAGCGTGAGCCACCCGGCGAGGGGCCCGCGCAGCGGGATCGACGGCAAGGCGAAGGCGGCCGGCCGCCGACAGGGTGGTGCTGGCGCGTTCGAGCAGGTTGTGGAGGCGGCAGCGTGAGCCACCCGGCGAGGGGCCCGCGCAGCGGGATCGACGGCAAGGCGAAGGCGGCCGGCCGCCGACAGGATGGTGCTGGCGCGTTCGGGCAGGTTGTGGAGGCGGCAGCGTGAGCCGCCTCAACCTCATGCTGGGCGTGGTGGTGGTGTTGAGTGCGCTGGCGGTCGTTCAGGCCCAGCATCGTGCGCGCACTTATTTCGTGGAACTGGAACGATTGAAAAAAGAGGCGCATGCCCTTGACGAGCAGTGGGGGCAATTGCAACTGGAACAAAGCACCTGGGCCAATCCGGCGCGGGTGGACACGATCGCTCGCACGCAGCTGGGGCTGGTGGTGGCACCGCAGGATCGGGTTCATGTCGAAACGCTCGCGGGCACGCCATGAATTACCACTCGCGCAAGCTCCTGAAGCTGAATCTGGCCCCATGGCGCATGGCGACCGTGGGCGGCCTGCTGCTTGGCGGACTGGTGCTGATCGTGGGACGGGCGTTCTACTTGCAAGGGCTCAACACCGATTATCTGCAAGGCAGGGGCGATGCAGTCGCCAACCGCAATCTCACGCTGCCGGCCCATCGCGGCCAGGTGTCCGACCGCAACGGCCAGTTGCTTGCGATCAGCACGCCGGTCGAGTCGCTGTGGGCGCGCGCGGCCGAACTCGAGCTGACGGGCGAACAGAAGGCCCATCTCGCTCGGGTGCTCGGCATGCCGGTGCAGGAACTGACGAATAAGCTGGCACGCAAGACGCGTGGCGAATTCAGCGTGCGGCGTCCGGTGACGCCGGATCAGGCAGCCAAGATTGCGGCCATGGGCGTGCCGGGTCTGTACCTGCGCCGCGAGTTTCGCCGCTACTATCCGGCAGGCGAGGTCGCTGCGCATGTGGTGGGGTTCACCAACATCGACGACCTTGGCCAGGAAGGCGTCGAGCGCGCCTATCAGGACTGGCTGGCGGGTCGTGAGGGTGAGCGCCAGATCATGCGCGATCGCCGCGGCAACCCCATCCGTGATCTGGCGCCGATCAAGACGGCACAGATGGGCGGCAATCTCGCTCTGGCGCTGGACCTGAAAATCCAGTACCTGGCGCATCGCGAGCTTGCCGCGGCGATCAAGGAGCACAAGGCCAAGGGCGGCAGCGTGGTCGTCCTCGACGCCAAGACCGGCGAGATTCTCGCGCTGGCCAACCAGCCCAACTTCAATCCCAACAACCGCAGCAACTACCAGCCGGGGCCGATGCGCAATCGCGCGGTGATCGATACCTTCGAGCCGGGTTCCACCATCAAGCCCTTCGTCGCGGCCGCCGTGCTGGAGCGGGGCCTGTTCCGTCCCGACAGCGTGATCGACACGCCTCCGACCTGGCGCGTCGGCAACAAGCTGGTGCGCGACGAGCATACACACCCGCAGTTGACGGTGACTGAAATCATCCAGAAATCGAGCAATGTCGGGGCCGTCAAAATGGCGATGACGCTGACGCCGCAGCAATTCTGGGACGTGCTGAACCGTGCCGGTTTCGGCCAGATGCCGGGGTCGGGCTTCCCTGGCGAGACTGCCGGGCGCTTGCGCGATGCCGGCACCTGGCGCCCGGTCGAGCAGGCCACCATGGCCTATGGCTATGGACTGTCGGTCAGCCTGCTGCAGCTGGCACGTGCCTACATGGCCTTTGCCAATGACGGCGAAGTGATGCCCTTGTCGTTCCTGAAGCGCGAGCCGCAGGAAATCGTGGGCGAGCGCGTGTTTTCGCCGAGCGTGGCGCGCGAAGTGCGTTCCATGATGGAGGCGGTCACCCAGGAGGGCGGCACCGGAACGCTGACCCGCGTGCCGGGATATCGCGTCGCAGGCAAGACAGGGACCGCCCACAAGCTCGTCGACGGCCACTATGCGCCCGACCGCTACCTGTCGTCCTTCGTCGGCATGGCACCGGCGTCGAATCCGCGCCTCATCATCGGCGTCGCGATCGACGAGCCGTCAGACGGCGTGTATTACGGCGGCAGCGTCGCAGGTCCCGTGTTTGCCCAGGTCATGGCAGGGTGTCTGCGCCAGCTGGGCCTGCCGCCCGATGCGCCGGAAACCGCGACGCGGATGACGCTGAACGGCTCGTCGGTCCTGGCACGCGCGGAGCGGGGCCTGTGATGGCGCGACCCGGCGTCAAACTGGCTGCTACCGTACCGGGCGCGCAGGGAATCCGGGAATCCGTGCCGCACATCCTCGAGCGGCTCGGCATCGCGACGGGCGAACTCGTCAACGACAGCCGCAAGGCCAGGCCTGGCACGACCTTCGCAGCCTACCCGGGGGAGTCGCGCGATGGCCGCGACTTCATCTCGCAGGCAGTGGCGCAGGGCGTCGATGGCGTGTTGTGGGAAGCCGACCACTTTCAATGGGACCCAGCGCTTGCCGTTGCCAACGCCGGGGTTCCCGGGCTGCGACATCGCATCGGCGAAATTGCTGCGCACGTCTATGGCGAGCCTTCGCGCTCGCTGCTCATGATCGGCATCACCGGCACCAATGGCAAGACCTCGGTCGCGCACTGGATTGCGCAGGCGCTGTTGCAGGCCAAGCGGAAAACGGCCGTCATCGGCACCGTCGGCAACGGTTTTCCGGGGGCGCTCACGCCCGCGCTCAACACCACGCCCGACGCGATCGAGCTGCAGCAGCGATTGGCTTCCTACTTGAAGCAGGGCGCAACGGCGTGTGCCATGGAGGTGTCGTCGCACGGCCTGTCGCAGGGACGCGTCAATGGCGCGGCCTTCAATATCGCGGTACTGACCAACCTGTCGCGCGACCACCTTGACTACCACGGCGACATGGACAGCTACGCCGACGCCAAGGCGCGACTGTTCGGCTGGCCGGGGCTGGAATGGGCGGTGCTCAATGTCGATGATGCCTTCGGCCAGCGGCTGGAGAGTGAAACCCGGCCCGCGCGCGTCGCGGGGTACGGATTCCGGCGCGGTGCCGTGGTGGGGAGAAACCTGCGGCTGTCACAAGCCGGCCTGCATCTCGACGTGCATAGCGACTGGGGCGATGCCGAGCTCGAGGTGCCGCTGCTGGGGCGTTTCAACGCAGCCAATCTGCTTGCCGTACTGGCCACGATGCTGGTGTCGGGCGTCAAGCTGGATGAGGCGCGGGATGCGCTGGCGTGCATCGCGCCACCGCCAGGACGCATGCAGACACTCGGTGGCCAGGCCCATCCGCTGGTCGTTGTCGATTATGCCCATACCCCAGATGCCCTGGAAAAGGTACTGGCCACGTTGCGGGAAATCGTCAGCGGCGGCCGCCTCGTTTGCGTATTCGGATGCGGCGGCAACCGCGACAAAGGCAAGCGGCCGCTGATGGGGCAGGCGGCCGCCCGGGGCGCGGATGAAGTGTGGGTGACGAGCGACAACCCCCGCAACGAAGACCCCCGCCACATCATCGATGACATTCTTGCCGGGATGGGCAGCAGCACGCCCGATCACCCGATACACGTCGAACCGGACCGTGCGCGCGCCATTTTCGAAGCCATCGGCGGTGCACAACAGGGCGACGTCGTGCTGATCGCCGGCAAGGGACACGAGGACTACCAGGAAATGGCCGGCGAGCGCATGCCCTTCTCCGACATCGTCGTCGCGGGCAAGGCGCTGGAGGCGTGGACATGAGCGACCGAGCCTGCGCAGTTGCGAGTACCGCGAATGGCCACCCACGCCGACATGGGGTCCCGCCTTGCATCGGATCTGCCGGAGGCGTGAACATGAGCGACCGAGCCTGCGCAGCTGCGAGTACCGCGAATGGCCACCCACGCCGACATGGGATGGCTCGCCTTGCATCGGATCTGCCGGAGGCGCGCCCATGATGCGCCTTTCCGAAGCCGCGGCGATGCTCGGCGTACCCTACACGGGTGCGGACGCGGAAGTGCTGCGCGTGTCGACCGATAGCCGCGACATCCTGCCGGGGGATCTGTTCATCGCCCTGCGCGGCGACAGGTTCGACGGCGGTACCTTCGCCGGCCAGGCGCTGCGCAAGGGTGCGGTCGGCGTGGTGCTTGACGCGGCGCAGGCGCCTGACATCGCATCGGCCATTCGGGTCGATGACACGCGTCTTGCGCTCGGCCGCCTGGGCGCCGGGTGGCGGGCCCGCTTCCACCTGCCGGTGGTGGCAATCACCGGCAGCAACGGCAAGACCACGGTCAAGGAAATGCTGGCGGCGATCCTGCGAGTCGAGTGCGGCTCGGATACGGCCGTACTGCATACCGAGGGCAATCTCAACAACGACATCGGCCTGCCGCTGATGTTGTTGCGGCTGCGGACGCATCACCAGTTCGCCGTGCTCGAGATGGGCATGAATCACACCGGCGAGATCGACTATCTGACGCGGTTGGCACGTCCCGACGTGGCGGTGGTGAACAATGCGATGACTGCCCATATCGGCTTTCTCGGGTCGGTCGAGGCGATCGCCCGCGCCAAGGGTGAAATCTTCAATGGCCTCTCGGGCGCCGGCATCGCGGTGTTCAACGCAGACGACCCGCATGCCGGGCTGTGGCGGGAAATGAATGTACGTCGCTGCGTGACCGATTTCGGGCTTAGGCAACCTGCGGTGGTGCGCGGGCATTACGAACCCACCGAATCCGGCGCAGCGCTCACGCTCACATTGCCCAACGCCACCCTCGAGATTGCCCTGCAGGTGCCGGGTGAACACAACGTCATGAACGCGATGGCTGCCGCCGCGGCGGCTTTCACGCTCGACGTCAGCTATCGCAGCATCGTCAAGGGCCTGGCTGGCTTCAGCGGCGTCAAGGGTCGCCTGCAGAAAAAACCCGCGCTGCACGGCAGCACGTTCATTGACGACACCTACAACGCCAATCCGGATTCGGTCAAGGCGGCACTTGCCGTGCTGGCGCAGCAGCCGGGAAGGAAAATCCTGGTATTGGGCGACATGGGCGAGCTCGGCAGCGACGCTGCCGCCATGCATCTGCAGATCGGTCTGGCAGCCCGTGACGCCGGGGTCGATCGACTGCTGGCGCTGGGGGAATTCAGCCGTGAAACCGTCAGTGCCTTCGGTGCTGGCGCGATGCATTTCGAGCGTATCCAGGAACTGCTGGCAGAGCTCGAAAACGAACTCGCTCCCGATGTCACCGTGCTGGTCAAAGGTTCGCGCTTCATGCAGATGGAGCGCGTCGTGCAGGGTTTCATGGAAGAGCCGGCCGCGTTGGCGGCAGGGGGACACTGACATGCTGCTTTGGCTATTCCAGCAACTCGGCCAGGACGTACGCGCTTTCAACGTCTTCAACTACCTGACGCTGCGCGCGGTGCTGGCGACGCTGACCGCGCTGACGATCTCGTTCATCGTCGGCCCGACGGTCATCCGCAAGCTCACGGCACTGAAGATCGGCCAGTCGGTTCGCAGCGACGGGCCGCAAACCCATCTGGTCAAGGCGGGGACGCCGACCATGGGCGGCGCGCTGATCCTCGTGTCGGTCACCGTGACCACGCTGCTGTGGGCAGAACTGTCGAATCGTTACGTATGGATTGCGCTGTTTACCCTGACGGGCTTCGGCGTCATCGGCTGGGTCGACGACTGGCGCAAGGTGGTGGAAAAGAATTCGCGTGGTCTGCCCTCGCGCTGGAAGTACTTCTGGCAATCGGTGATCGGTCTCGTGGTTGCGATCACGCTATGGCAAACCGCCAGCCTGCCGGCGCAGACCGAACTCATCATCCCGTTCCTCAAGCACGCCACGCTGACGCTTTCTGCGGCTGCGTTCATCGCGCTGACCTATTTCGTCATCGTCGGCTCGAGCAATGCGGTCAACCTGACCGACGGCCTCGACGGACTGGCGATCCTGCCGACCGTGATGGTGGCCTCGGCTCTGGCGATCTTCGCCTATGTGGCCGGCAACGCCGTGTTCTCCAAGTATCTCGGGGTGCCATTCGTCCCAGGCGCCGGCGAACTGGTCATTTTCTGCGCTGCCATGGCAGGCGCCGGCCTGGCTTTCCTGTGGTTCAACGCCTATCCGGCAGAGGTCTTCATGGGCGACGTCGGCGCCCTGGCGCTCGGCGCGGCACTTGGCGTGGTCGCCGTCATCGTGCGTCAGGAGATCATCCTCTTCATCATGTGCGGCGTGTTCGTCGTGGAAACCCTGTCGGTCATGGTGCAGGTCGCCTCGTTCAAGCTGACCGGCAAACGCGTGTTCCGCATGGCGCCCATCCACCATCACTACGAACTCAAGGGCTGGAAGGAAAACCAGGTGGTGGTGCGATTCTGGATCATCAGCATGATGCTGGTGCTGATCGGCCTATCGAGTCTGAAGCTGAGATGAGCGCAAGCAGAGTGAATCGCAACACGGAACGGTGTGGGAGAGACTCACTCGCGGGGTCGTTCCGCGAGTTATGTCGATACCAAAACCGCTCCGAGCGATTCTGGATCATCAGCATGATGCTGGTGCTGATCGGCCTATCGAGCCTGAAAATGAGATGAACTACGACAGCCTGAACCTTGCCGGCAGGAACGTCCTGGTGCTCGGGCTCGGCGACACCGGCCTGTCATGCGCTCGCTGGCTGGCCGCGCGCGGTGCGCAGATCAGCGTCGCCGACAGCCGCACTGCCCCGCCGCAGGCTTCACGGCTTGCCGAGTTGCTGCCGCAGGTCCCCCTGCATGCTGGGGAATTCGACGATGCATTGCTGCAGGCGGCCGATCTGCTCGTCGTCAGTCCCGGCGTGCCGCTGGCCGAGCCAGCCGTGGCGCGTGCCGTTGCCGCGGGCGTCGAGGCGGTCGGCGACGTCGAACTGTTCGCGCGTGCGCTCCGCGCACTCAATGCGCAACGCGAGCATCCGATGCGCGTGATCGCGATCACCGGCAGCAACGGCAAGAGCACCGTGACGGCGATGTGCGGCGACATGTGCCGCCTGGCCGGTCTGACCACCTGCGTGGCGGGCAACATCGGGCTGCCGGTGCTGGATGCGCTGTACGAGGTCGAGCAGGGGATGGCGGAAGCCCCGCAGATGTGGGTGCTGGAGTTGTCGAGTTTCCAGCTCGAGACGACGACCAGCCTGGACGCCGATGCGGCCAGCGTGCTCAACCTGTCGGAAGATCACATGGATCGCTACGCAGACATGGACGCCTATGCCGCAGCCAAGGCACGCGTATTCAGTGGTCATGGCGTCCAGGTGGTCAATCGCGACGATCCCCGCAGCATGGCCATGGTCCGGCCCGATCGCCGGGTGGTCAGCTTCGGACTCGATCGCTGTCCGCACGAAGAGGATTTCGGACGCTGCGAGGACGAACTCTGCATGGGCGAGGAGCTGCTGATGCCGCTGGCCGCGCTGCCGGTCGCGGGACTGCACAACGCAGCCAACGCGCTGGCCGCGCTGGCGCTGACGCATTCGCTGGGCCTGCCGATGGAGGCCCTGCTGCGCGCACTGGTTCATTTCAATGGCCTGCCGCACCGCGTGGAGAAAGTGGCCGAGATCGAAGGCGTGACCTGGTATGACGATTCGAAGGGTACCAATGTCGGTGCCACCGAGGCGGCGCTCTACGGCATGGGAACGCGGCGGGCGGTGGTGATCCTCGGGGGCGACGGCAAGGGGCAGGATTTCGCTCCGCTCAAGGCAGCCGTCGAGGCCAACGCCCGCGCGGTCGTGCTGATCGGGCGCGATGCGCCGCTGATCGCGGCCGCCATCGAGGGAAGCGGCGTGGAGACCGTCACCGCGGCAGGCATGCGCGACGCGGTCGAACAGGCCCATCGTCTGGCCCGGCCCGGAGACGCCGTGCTGCTGTCGCCGGCCTGCGCGAGTTTCGACATGTTCCGCAACTACATTCATCGTGCCGAGGCGTTCACCGAAGCCGTCAGGGCGCTGGCGGCGGAAAGGGCGGTCGACTGATGCTGTATTCGGCACGCGCGCCCCAGCCCAGCACCGAACTCGACTTCGGCCTGCTATGGCTCGCCATGGCGCTGCTGGCGATTGGCCTGGTGATGGTGTATTCGGCCTCGATCGAGATTGCCGAGGCCGCCCGCTACACCGGCAACAACGGCGAATACTACCTGCTGCGCCAGGGCATCTTCATCGCACTCGGGGTGGGCGTGGGCATCGCGGCCTTCCAGGTTCCGATGCGGGTGTGGCAGCAAGCCTCGCCCTATCTGTTTCTCGCCGGACTGCTGCTGCTCGTGGTCGTCCTGATCCCCGGCATCGGACGCGAAGTCAACGGCAGCCGCCGCTGGATTCCGCTTGGCTTCGCCAACCTGCAGCCGTCGGAGCTCATGAAGTTCCTGGCCGTGCTGTATGCGGCCGACTACACCACGCGCAAGGCCGCGTTCATGCACGACTTCAAGAAGGGCTTCCTGCCGATGGCCGGGGTGATGATGCTGGCGGGTGCGCTGCTGCTGCGCGAGCCCGATTTCGGGGCCTTTGTCGTCATCGTGTCCATCGCCATGGGCATCCTGTTCCTCGGCGGACTCAACTGGAAAGTGTTCGTCGGGCTGATCGTGGTGCTGCTGATCGGCTTCGCGCTGCTGATTTTCACCTCGGAGTACCGCATGCAGCGCATTCTTGGCTTCATGGATCCGTTCGCTGACCCCTACGGCAAGGGATACCAGTTGTCGCACGCGCTGATCGCGTTCGGCCGCGGCGAATGGTTCGGCCTGGGACTGGGCGGCAGCGTCGAAAAGCTGTTCTATCTGCCCGAAGCGCACACCGACTTCCTGCTTGCCGTGATCGCCGAGGAGTTCGGCCTGGTCGGCGTGACCGTTGTGGCCGCCCTGTTCGCCTGGCTGATCGTCAAGGCCTTCCTGATCGGCCACCGGGCCGCCCAGCTCGAGCGCAACTACTGCGCCCTGGTGGCGCAAGGCATCGGCATCTGGCTCGGTGTGCAGGCACTCATCAACATGGGCGTCAACGTCGGCCTGCTGCCGACCAAGGGCCTGACGCTGCCATTCCTGTCGTTCGGCGGCAGCGGCATCATCGCCAACTGCCTGGCAGTCGCGATCCTGCTGCGAATCGACTGGGAGCACCGGCAGATGATGCGGGGGAAAACGTTCTGATGGCCGTCGCGAACCGTACCCTCATGGTGATGGCTGGCGGCACCGGCGGCCACGTCTATCCGGCGCTCGCGGTGGCGGATGCCATGCGCGCGCGTGGCTGGGACGTGTTCTGGCTCGGGACCCGGCAGGGCCTCGAAGCCCGCGTGGTGCCCAAGGCGGGCATCGCCATCGTATGGGTGTCGATGGGCGGCATGCGTGGCAAGAGCCTGGTGAAGAAATTGCTGATGCCGCTGATGCTGCTGGTCGCATTCGGCCAGAGCCTGCGCGCCATCCTGCAGCGCCGGCCCGATGTGGTGCTGGGCATGGGCGGCTACACGGCGTTTCCCGGCGGCATGATGGCAAGCCTGCTGAACCGGCCGCTGGTCATCCACGAACAGAACTCGATCGGCGGCCTCACCAACCGCGTCCTGGCCTGTCTGGCCGACCGGGTACTGACTGCCTTCCCGCAGGCGTTCCGGGGAGAAAAGGACAAGCCGATACCCTGTCGGCAGGTGTCGACCGAATGGGTCGGCAATCCGGTGCGGACCGACATTGCAGCGGCGGCCAGGCAGGCGCGAAGCGGCCCGCTGCGGCTCCTGGTGGTCGGAGGCAGTCTCGGCGCGTCGGCCCTGAACGACCTGATTCCGAAGGCCCTGGCCCTGCTGCCTGTCGAGCGGCGTCCGCACGTCGTGCATCAGTCGGGGCGCCAGCATCTCGAGATCCTGCGCGCGAACTATGCCGCCGCCGGAGTCGAGGCCGAGGTATGCGACTACATCGAAGACATGGCTGCCGCCTATCAGGCGTGCGACTTCGCCGTCTGCCGTGCCGGTGCGATGACCGTGGCCGAACTGGCCTGTGCCGGGGTGCCCGCGGTGCTCGTGCCCTTCCCGTTCGCGGTGGACGACCATCAGACCGGCAACGCCAAGTTCCTCAGCGAGGCCGGTGCAGCCTGGCTGATGCAGCAGAAGGACCTGAGCGCGGAAAAACTCGCGGCACTGATCGGCGGGCTGGAACGCGCCACGCTCGCCACCATGTCGGACAAGGCGCGGGCGCTGGCTCGGCCGGACGCCACGGCGCGCGTCGCGGACATTTGCGAGGCCATGGCGAAATGAAGCGCACGCTTAAGCCCATCCGTTTCATTGGCATGGTCGATCCGAGCAGGGAGCAGGGTTCCCGCTTGCGGGATGCGAACGGCCGCGAGGATCGCCGGATGCTGGTGTCGAACTCGACCAGGGGTGAGGGCGCACGATGAAGCACGCCGTCAAGCACATCCATTTCATCGGCATCGGCGGCGCCGGCATGAGCGGCATCGCCGAAGTGCTGCTGAATCTGGGCTATGCCGTGTCGGGTTCGGATCTGGCCGACAACGCGGTGACGCAGCGGCTCGCCCGGCTCGGCGCGCGCATCAGCCGCGGTCACGCTGCGGAACACATCGCCGGTGCCGACGTGGTGGTCACGTCGACCGCGGTACAGGATGACAACCCCGAAGTCGTCGCGGCGCGCGAAACGAAAATTCCCATCGTGCCGCGCGCGCTGATGCTGGCGGAACTGATGCGCCTGCAACGGGGCATCGCGATCGCAGGCACGCACGGCAAGACCACCACGACCAGCCTGGTCGCCAGCATACTCGGCGAGGCGGGCATGGACCCGACCTATGTGATCGGCGGCAAGCTGACCGCCGCCGGCACCAATGCGCGGCTCGGCAAGGGCGACTTTCTGGTGGCCGAGGCCGACGAATCCGATGCTTCCTTCCTGTATCTGACGCCGGTGATCGCGATCGTCACCAATATCGACGCCGACCACATGGACACCTATGGCCATGACTTCGAGCGCCTGAAGCAGGCTTTCGTCGATTTCTGCCAGCGTCTGCCGTTCTATGGCATGGCGGTGCTGTGCATCGACGACCCGAACGTGCGGGAAATCCTGCCGCGCATCACCAAGCCGATCACTACCTACGGATTCGACGAGACGGCGCAGGTCCGTGCCGTCGACGCCCGCTTCGAGCAGGGACGCATGCGCTTCACCGTCAAGCGCGACGGCATGGCCGATCTCGACGTGGTGCTGAACCACCCCGGCATGCACAACGTACTCAACGCCCTGGCGGCCATCGCGGTGGCCACCGAAGTCGGTGCCAGCGATGCCGCGATCGTCAGGGCGCTGGCCGAGTTCCATGGGGTCGGCCGGCGTTTCCAGCGCTACGGCGAACTGCCCGCAAAGGGCGGCGGGCACTATTGCCTGATCGACGACTATGGCCATCATCCGGTCGAGATGGCGGCCACGCTGGCGGCCGCGCGCGGTGCCTTCCCGGGGCGCCGGCTGGTGCTGGTGTTCCAGCCGCATCGCTACACCCGCACCCGCGACTGCTTCGAGGACTTCGTCAAGGTGCTGTCGGAGACCGACGTGCTGCTGCTGACCGAAGTCTATCCCGCGGGCGAAGCGCCGATCGTGGCGGCCGACGGCCGTGCGCTGGCGCGCGCGGTGCGGGTGGCGGGCAAGGTCGAGCCGGTATTCGTCGAGCACGTCGCCGACCTGCCCGCGGCAGTCAGTGATCTCGCGCAGGCAAACGATGTCGTGATGGTGATGGGGGCCGGCAGCATCGGCCAGCTGGCTCCGACCTTGGGAGAGCGCCATGCGGCATGACTACCGGATCAGCGAGATGGATCTCGGCGCAGGTGCCGCGCCGGTGCTGCGTGGGCATTTCCTCTACAACGAACCGATGAAGAAGCATGTGTCGTGGCGAGCTGGCGGTTCCGCCGAACGGCTCTATCTTCCGGCGGATCTCGAAGATCTGACCTGGCTGCTGCGCTCGTTGCCGGCTCACGAACCCATCCATATGGTGGGTTTGGGCAGCAATCTGCTGGTGCGCGACGGTGGCGTGGCCGGCGTGGTGATCCTGCTGCACGGCGTGCTCGACAGGATTGCCATCGAGAGCCGCACGCAGGGCATGCCGCCGGCCCCGGAAGGCGTCGAAACGGCTCTGGTCTATGCCCAGGCGGGGGTCGCCGCGCCCAAGCTGGCGCGCTTTGCCGCCAACCACGATCTGATGGGCGGCGAATTCTGGGCCGGGATCCCCGGCACGGTCGGCGGCGCGATCGCGATGAACGCGGGCTGCCACGGCAGCGAGACCTGGGACCGGCTGGTGCAGGTGCAGACGCTCGACCGCCAGGGCCATCTGAACGAGCGGCTGCCAGACGAATACGTGACCGGCTACCGGCACGTCGCATTGAAGCATGCCAGTCAGGAATGGTTCGTCGGCGGCTGGTTCCGCCTGGCGCGGGGCGATGGCGCCGCATCGCGCGAAACGATCAAGGCGCTGCTCAAGAAACGCATCGCGTCGCAGCCCCTCAATCTGCCCAATGCCGGCTCGGTGTTCCGCAACCCGCCCGGCGACTATGCCGCACGGCTGATCGAATCCTGCGAGCTCAAGGGCTATCGCATCGGCGGCGCGCAGGTGTCGGAGAAGCATGCCAATTTCATCGTCAATCTCGGCGGCGCCACGGCAGCCGACATCGAGCGCCTGATCGAGCATGTGGAAGAAACCGTGGAAGCGCGCACCAACGTGCGGCTGATCCGCGAAGTTCGAATTATTGGAGAGCGGCTGTGAGCCCGACTGAAGCAGCGAAGAAATTCGGCAAGGTTGCAGTGATGCTCGGCGGCACCTCGGCCGAGCGTCCGGTGTCGCTCAACAGCGGCGCCGCGGTGCTGGCAGCGCTGACGCGGCAGGGCATCGATGCCCATGCCTTCGATCCGGCCAACCGCAATCTGGGCGACCTGATCGCCGGCGAATTCGACCGTGTCTTCATCGCCCTGCATGGCCGCTACGGCGAGGATGGCTGCATGCAGGGCGCGCTGGAACTGCTCGGCATTCCCTATACCGGCAGTGGCGTCATGGCCTCGGCCATCGGCATGGACAAGTGGCGCACCAAATTGCTGTGGCGCGCAGCGGGACTGCCGACGGCCGACTGGGAGATGCTCACCGCCGCCAGCGATTTTGCCGAAGTGGAAAAAAAGCTGGGCCTGCCGATCTTCGTCAAGCCCGCCTGCGAAGGGTCGAGCATCGGCATGAGCAAGGTGAGCCAAGCCGGCACGCTGAAGGCCGCCTATGACATTGCCGCCGAGCACGACGCGCTGGTGCTGGCCGAAAAATTTATCGACGGCGCCGAATTCACCGTGGGGATCCTCGGAAGCACCGCATTGCCGCTGATCCGCCTCGAACCGGCCAAGGAAAAGGAATTCTACGACTTCGAGGCCAAGTACCTGCGCAACGATACCCGCTACCACTGTCCGGCAGGACTTTCCGACGTGCAGGAAATGGCCTTGCGGCAGATGGCACTCGATGCGTTCGGCCTGATCGGCGGGCGTGGCTGGGGACGCGTGGACATCATGCTCGACAGCCTCGGCAACCCCTATCTGCTGGAAGTGAACACCTCGCCCGGCATGACCGACCACAGCCTGGTGCCGATGGCCGCACGCGTCGCAGGTCTGGATTTCGACGCGCTGTGCCTCGCCATCCTGGAGCAGACGCTATGAGCATGACGCCCGAGCTTGCCGCGCATCCCCTGGTCCAGGTCGCCCGCGTCCTGACCTGGGGCGCGGCCGGTCTGCTGGCCTATGGCGTCATCGGCTGGCTGGCGGCACAGCCCTGGTTCGCCTTGCGCACCATCGAGGTGAAAACGCCGACCGCACATGTGACCGAGGCGCAGATCCGGCTGGTGGCCGAACGGCGGGTGCAGGGCACCTTCTTCACGGTCGACCTGGAACGCGTGCGCGGCAGCCTGGAAAAATTGCCGTGGGTCAGCGAGGCGCGTGTGGAACGCCGCTGGCCCGACACGCTCGTGGTGAGTCTCGTCGAGCACGTGCCGATGGCGCGCTGGAACGACAGCGCCCTGGTGAGCAGGACGGGCGACGTGTTCGTGGCGGCGCTGAACCAGACGCTGCCGCGGCTGTTCGGGCCAGAAGACAGCAGCGCCGAAGTGGTCGATGCCTTTCGCCGCCACCAGGCTGCGCTGGCGCCCCTGGGCATGACGATCAGCGAGCTCCGCCTGTCGCCGCGCCGGGCCTGGCGGATCACCCTCAACAACGGCATGCAGATCGCACTGGGACGCGTGCAGGCCGACGAGCGTCTGGCACGTTTCGTGGCCCTGTATCCGCGACTGTTTCCGGCACCGGCGGCCGGCACGTCCACGGCAGGCGCCGGGGCCGGCGGATCATCGGCCGCCGCCGCGCCACTCGCGCCTGTCACGGTCGATCTGCGCTATTCCGACGGCTTCGCCATGCGTATGCCCGGCGGCGCATCGCCATTCAAACCGAGTCCAACATGAGTACCACGCAATATGAGCAAGCCAAGAGACCCTAAAAACCTGGTCGTCGGCCTCGACATCGGCACTTCGAAGATCGTCTGCATCGTCGCGGAGATCAACGACGAAGGCGCGCTGGAAATCATCGGCATGGGCACCAGCCCGTCGCGCGGCCTGCGCCGCGGCGTGGTGGTCAACATCGAGGCCACCGTAAACGCCATCCAGCGTGCACTGGAAGAAGCCGAGCTGATGGCCGACTGCAAGATCCGCGAGGTCTACACCGGCATCGCCGGCAGCCACATCAAGAGCTTCAACTCGCACGGCATGTTCGCCATCAAGGACAAGGAAATCAGCCAGATGGACGTCGACCGCGTGGTGGAGACCGCGCGCGCAGTCAACATCCCGACCGATCAGCAGATCCTGCACACCATCCCGCAGGAGTTCATCGTCGACGGGCAGGAGGACGTGCGCGATCCGCTCGGCATGAGCGCCGTGCGGCTCGAGGTCAAGGTGCATATCGTCACCGGCGCGGTGTCGGCTGCGCAGAACATCATCAAGTGCGTGCGTCGCTGCGGTCTCGAGGTCGGCGACCTGGTGCTGCAGCCGCTCGCGTCGGCGATGGCCGTGCTGACCGAGGATGAAAAGGAGCTGGGCGTATGCCTGGTCGACATCGGCGGCGGCACGACCGACATCGCCGTGTTCACCAACGGCGCGATCCGCCATACCGCCGTCATTCCGGTAGCCGGCGATCAGGTCAACAACGACATCGCGGTGGCGCTGCGCACCCCGCCCAAGGAGGCCGAGGACATCAAGGTGCAGTACGGCTGCGCACTGCGCCAGCTGGCCGATGCCCGCGACATGATCGAAGTGCCGGGTATCGGCGACCGGCCGCCGCGCACCCTGTCAAGGCAGACGCTGGCCGAATTCATCGAGCCGCGCATGGAGGAGCTCTATTCGCTGGTCCAGGCCGAACTGCGCCGCAGCGGTTTCGAGGAGCTGCTGTCGTCCGGCATCGTCATCACCGGCGGGTCGGCTGCCATGCAGGGCATGGTCGAACTCGGCGAGGAAGTGTTCCACATGCCGGTGCGCCTGGGCTGGCCGCGCTACGAGGGGGGACTCGCCGAAGTCATGCACAACCCGCGCTACGCCACGTGCGTGGGACTGCTCATGGCCGGGCTCGAGGCGCGCGGGCGCGATGCGCCAAAACTGTCGGGCAGCAGCCTGAAGGACATTCTTGAACGCATGAAGAGCTGGTTCAAGGGGAATTTCTGATGTCGCCCGTTGCGGCAGGGCGACGTTGAAACGGGATTTGGTGGTAGTGCCGGAGCGCATCCAGCGCATCCAGGCAGACACGCCAAACGATTGTGAGTGTGGTTTTTGATTGGGACAAAAGAGGAGAGCACGATGTTTGAACTGATGGATGTAGACACCCAGGATGCGGTAATCAAGGTGATCGGCGTGGGAGGCTGCGGCGGCAATGCGGTTGACCACATGATCACGTCGGGTCTGAACGGCGTGGAGTTCATCGCCATCAATACCGATGCACAGGCGCTCAAGCGCAACCAGGCCAAGCTGCAGCTGCAGCTCGGCAACGGCGTGACCAAGGGTCTCGGCGCCGGCGCCAACCCGGATGTCGGCCGCGAGGCCGCGCTCGAGGACCGCGAGCGCATCGCCGAAATGATCGACGGCGCCGACATGCTGTTCATCACCGCCGGCATGGGCGGCGGCACCGGCACGGGGGCCGCGCCGGTGGTCGCCGAAGTCGCCAAGGAGCTCGGCATCCTGACCGTGGCGGTCGTCACCAAGCCCTTCATGTTCGAGGGCAAGCGCGTGCGCGCCGCCAATCAGGGCATCGAGGCGCTGTCGCGCCATGTCGACTCGCTGATCATCATCCCCAACGAGAAGCTGATGCAGGTGCTCGGCGAGGACGTCTCGATGCTCGACGCCTTCAAGGCAGCCAACAACGTGCTGCATGGCGCCGTCGGCGGCATCGCCGAAGTCATCAACTGCCCCGGCCTGGTCAACGTCGACTTTGCCGACGTGCGCACGGTGATGAGCGAAATGGGCATGGCGATGATGGGCTCGGCACAGGCCAGCGGCGAGAACCGCGCCCGGGTCGCCGCCGAGCAGGCCGTCGCGAGTCCCTTGCTCGAAGACATCAACCTGGCTGGCGCGCGCGGCGTCCTGGTCAACATCACCGCATCGTCGAGCGTGAAGATGAAGGAAATCCACGAAGTGATGAACACGATCAAGGGGTTCACCGCCGAAGAAGCCACCGTCATCGTCGGACAGGTGCTCGACGACAACATGGAAGACTCGTTGCGTGTCACCATGGTCGCCACTGGCCTGGGCAATCCCGTCGCGCGCCAGCAATCGAAGCCGATGCAGATCATCCGCACCGGCACCGACGACATGCCGATGATGGGCGCCGGCGAGGAGCTGCCGAGCGTAATGACCAGCCGCCGCAGCCGTACGATCCAGGCGATGTCCGACTCCGGCATCGACACCCTGGACATTCCGGCCTTCCTGCGCCGGCAGGCCGACTAGGCGACAGGGCGCGGGGAACCTCTGATGGAAAAAGGCGGTCCCATGCCGCGCTTCATTCATTTGGCTCCCCGCGTCTCCTAGCGTCTAGAATACTGGAATGATCAAGCAGCGCACCCTGAAGACCCCTGTTCATGCCACCGGCGTGGGCCTGCATTCCGGCGTCAAGGTCGAGATGACCTTGCGGCCGGCTGCGCCCAATGCCGGCATCGTGTTCAGACGGATGGACCTCGCGCCGCCGGTCGAACTCAAGGCCGATCCCTATCTGGTGACCGATACCAGGCTGTGCTCGATGCTCGAATCCGGCGCTGCCAAGGTCTCCACCGTCGAACACCTGATGTCCGCACTGGCCGGACTCGGCATCGACAACGTGCTGGTCGATCTGACCGGACCTGAAATTCCGATCATGGACGGCTCCTCGGCGCCGTTCGTTTTTCTGCTGCAATCGGCCGGCATCGTCGAGCAGGCCGCTGCCAAGCAATATGTCCGCATCATCCGGCCGATCGAGGTCCGGGACGGCGACAAGTGGGCGCGCTTCGTGCCGCATAACGGCTTCAAGGTCGAATTCACCATCGACTTCAAGCATCCGGTTTTCGACAAGAGCGGCAAGACTGTCAGCATCGATTTCGCCGACACGGCCTATACCAAGGAAGTCGCCCGTGCCCGCACCTTCGGCTTCATGCACGAGGTCGAGTACCTGCGCAACCAGGGCCTGGCCCTCGGCGGCTCGCTCGACAACGCCATCGTCATGGATGAATTCCGCGTGCTCAACCAGGACGGCCTGCGCTACGAGGACGAGTTCGTCAAGCACAAGGTGCTCGACGCCATTGGCGATCTGTACCTGCTGGGCCATCCGATCATCGGCGCGTTCGAAGCCTACAAGTCCGGCCATGCGCTCAACAATGCACTGTTGCGCGAACTGCTGCAGCACCAGGAATCCTGGGCCTTCACCAGCTTCGAGCACGAGGCAGACGTGCCGCCCGCTTTCCTACGCCTGCATCCGCTGACTGCCTGATGATCGTTATCCGCCTGGCCATCGTCGCCCTGCTGGTTGCGGTGGGGTCGCTTGCCTTGGCATGGCTGTTCAGCGGCAACCGCAGCTACCTGCTGTACATCGGGCGCGTGCTGCGCTTCACACTGGTTTTCGGCGTGATCGCCGCGTTGCTGTTCGTGGTCGAGCGGCTGGTGCTGCGCTGAGCGGACGTCGCAGGCCGCGAAGCCCGCGTTCCTGCTCAACTGCCGCTCTTCAGCGCTCTCGCCAGGTAATCGAAGAACAGGCAGCAGGCGGCATTGGGAAGCGGAAGCCCGAGCAGCGTGCCCACCAGACAGTCGCGAAACCGGATCCCGCTCAGTGCCAGCGTGTAGTTCAGGGCGGGAACGGTCTGGAACACCATGCGCAACAACAGACGCTCTGCACCGGCTTCGCGTCCAGGCGGCTCAGCAGGCGGGCAGCCAGCTTGCCGTCGAGTTGTCCGAGCGCGTTACCACCGACGAACCCGATGACAAAGAAGGTGGCGATGCATGCAGCGATATTGCGTGGCAAT
>JAYRNU010000028.1:0-15784 GCA_041912015.1 Thiobacillus sp.
AGGCAGCGCACGTCGAACACCAGGTCGGCATCGAGCGGGATGCCGTGCTTGAAGCCGAACGATTCGAACAGCAGCGTGATGCGGGAACGGTCCTGGCCGATCAGATCCTTGATCCACAGCCGCAGGGCCGAGACCGACAGGTCGCTGGTGTCGATGCGGTGTGCCAGCGGCGCGATCTCGGCGAGCATCTCGCGTTCGATCTGGATGGCCTCCTGCAGCGATACCGAGTCGCTGGAGAGCGGGTGCCGGCGCCGCGTCTCGGAAAAGCGCTGGACCAGCGTCAGGGTCTTGGCCTCGAGAAAGACCACCCGCAGGTCGGCGCCCTGGTTGCGCAGCGACTCGGCAATCTGCGGCAGTTGCGCAAGATGGCCGCTGCTGCGCGCATCGACGGCGATCGCGATGCGCGTGTGGCCCTCGCCGGTCAAATAGTCGACCAGAGACTGCAGCATGGCCACCGGCAGGTTGTCGACGCAGTAATAGCCTGCGTCTTCGAGTACCTCCACGGCGATGCTCTTGCCCGAGCCGGACAGGCCGGAGACGAGAACGATCTGCATTCAGCTCTCCTCGTCCATCGCCGCCTGCTGGCGCCTGATGAACTGCTCGACCGGATTGATGCCCCGGCTCTTGAGGATGTGATTGCGCACGGCGACCTCGACCAGCACGGCCAGGTTACGACCGGCCGCTACCGGAATGCGCACCTTGGGAATGGCAACGTCGAGCACGTTCTCGGTCGAGGCGACCATGTCGAGACGGTTGAGACCGACTTCGCCGATTTCCTCGGGGTGCACCAGTTCGACGATGAGCTTGAGGTTCTTGCGCGGCTTCACTGCGGTCTCGCCGAACAGGTAGCGAATGTTCAGTACGCCGAGGCCCCGTACTTCCAGAAAGTCGAGCAGCATGGGCGGGCAATTGCCTTCCAGCGTCTCGGGCGCGACATGCTTGATCTCGACCACGTCGTCGGCGACCAGCCGGTGGCCGCGCGTGATGAGTTCCAGCGCAAGTTCGCTCTTGCCGACGCCGGCATCGCCCTTTATGAGGACGCCGGTGCCCAGCACTTCGAGCAGGACGCCATGGAGCGTGGCCGTCTCGGCCAGGCGCTGCGTCAGGTAATGACCCAGGTGCGACATCAGGATCGGGCTGGGCAGGGTCGAGGTGAACAGCGGGGTTTCGGTACGCTCGGCACTGTCGCGCAGGAGCGCCGGAACGGATTCGCCGTTGGAAACCACGATGGCCGCGAGTTCGGTCGAGAACAGGTGGTCGATTGCATCCCGAAGGCCCGCTTCGGGCAGTTTGCGCAGATAATCCATTTCCGCGCGGCCGAGGACCTGCACCCGGTTCGGGTGCACGAAATTCAGGTGGCCGATCAGCGCCAGGGTCGGTTTCTGGATGGTTTCGGAAGAAAGCGTGCGGCCGCCGCCGTTGCGGCCGGCGACCCATTGCAGGCCGACTTGCTGCGCCATGTCACGGAACAGCGATTCGACCGAGACGTGGATCAGGTCGTCCATGCGCCGGGCAGCGCGCCTAGCCTGTCCATGCGCCGATCAGCGCAATGAGTTCGGCAGGCGTGGCCGCTTTCAGCATTTTCGCGCGCATGCTTTCGTCGCCGAACAGTTGTGCCAGTTCGCCGAGAATCTGCAGATGCCGCTCGTTGGCATCCTTGGGCACCAGCAGGATGAAGCACAGCGATACCGGCGCATTGTCGGGTGCATCGAATTCGAGTGGGGTCTTGAGCCGGTAGAGCGCTCCCCTGGCTTCCTGCAGACCCTTGATCCGGCCGTGCGGAATGGCGATTCCGCAACCGAGGGCTGTCGAGCCGAGGCGCTCGCGTTCGAACAGGCTGGTGAAGATGTCCGCCGACTTGAGCCCACGTGCCTGGGCGAACAGATCGGCGGCATGCTCGAACAGCTTCTTCTTGCTGGTGAAGCTCAGGTCCAGCAAGGTGGTGTCGGGGGTAATGAGGGGGGCGATCAGATTCATGCCGTTGCTGTAGCCGGTCGGGAAATGCGGCGCCCGGAAATTATACGCCCGGGGCCAGCGATTCGCCCCGGGCAAAATGTCCTACCCTTCGGGTGTCAGGATCAGAGTGAACTCTCCGACGTCTGATGTTTCAGGCCGCCGCTGCCCTGATGTACATCCGATGTCTTTTCCTTGTGTTTGACGATCTGGCGATCGAGTTTGTCGGCCAGAAGGTCGATTGCAGCATACATGTTGCCGTCTTCGCTGTGAGCGTGGAAATCGTGGCCTTTGACGTGCAGGGTGGCTTCCACCTTGTGCACCAGCTTTTCCACCTGCATGATGACCGTCACATTGATGACATGGTCGAAGTGTCGTTTGACGCGGTCAAGCTTTTCCGAGACGTAGTCGCGGATGGCTGGGGTCACTTCCAGATGATGACCTGATATCGTCAAATTCATAGAACCTCCTTGGTTGCGGATAAGAACTGAAAATCGGCGACCTGACCCGACTCCAGAAGCGCCGTGATGCGCTCGATGTCATTGTGGGACGAAAGCCGGGCACATTCAAGCGCAGGCGCTGCGGTCGATGCGCGGGGGCTGGCGAAAATCCATTGCTGTCAAAGGGAACGGCGCATGTTAGCCGGCGGGATCTGCAGCGACTCGCGGTACTTGGCGACGGTGCGACGGGCCACCACGATGCCCTGTTGTCCCAGCACCTCGGCCAGCTGGCCGTCGGACAGGGGTTTTTTTCCGCTTTCGGCTGCGACCAGCTGCTTGATCAGGGCGCGGATCGCGGTCGAGGAGCAGGCGCCGCCATTGTCGGTCGCGACATGGCTGCCGAAGAAATACTTCAGCTCGTACAGCCCGCGCGGCGTCATCATGAACTTCTGCGTGGTGACACGCGATATGGTCGATTCGTGCAATTCCACGGCATCGGCGATTTCACGCAGCACGAGCGGGCGCATCGCCACCTCGCCATGCTCGAAGAAATGCTTCTGGCGGTCGACGATGGCCTGGGACACCCGCAGGATGGTGTCGAAACGCTGCTGAACGTTCTTGATCAGCCAGCGCGCTTCCTGCAGTTGGCTGGACAACTGGCTGCCGCCGCTTTCACGGTGCCGCGACAGGATGTCGGCATAGACGCGATTGACACGCAGCTTGGGCATGGCGTCCGGGTTGAGACTGGCGATCCACATGCCCTTGACCTTGCGGACATAGACGTCGGGGATGACATAGTGCGTTTCATCGGTGCTGAATGCCGAGCCCGGGCGGGGATTCAGCGAGAGGATCAGGGTACGTGCGGCTCGCAGCGCAGGATCGTCGATGCCGAGCATCTTCTTGAGCTTTCCGACATCACGCGCGGCCAGCAGGTCGAGGTAATGCGAGGTAAGACGCATGGCATCGTCGCGCGCCGGCGTGTCAGGCGGCAGGGCGCGCAGCTGCAGGGTCAGGCACTCGGCCAGGTTGCGAGCGCCGACGCCGGTCGGATCCATGTTCTGCAGGTGCTTGAGCGCGGTCTCGACCTCTTCGGGTTCGAGATCCTCGAGTTCGTTTTGCAGGCTGGCCGTGATGTCGGCGAGGGGCTGGCTCAGGAAGCCCGCATCGTCGAGGTCGTCGATCAGCGCTGCGACCAGGGTGCGGTCGCGCAGGCTGAGCGGGCTGACGATCAGCTGGTTCAGCAGGTGTTCGCGCAGGCTGGCACCAGCGATCGAGCCCTGCGCGTAGTCACTGTCCTCGTCGTCGCTGCCGGCCGAGCTGTAATCGTTCCAGTCGGCGTCATCGAGCGCGGAGCCAGGTTCCGAGTCGGCGGTTTCGGGCTGCGGGGTTTCCGTGCTTTGCGCTTCAGCCTCGGCAGTGTGCGCCGGCGCGTCGGCCGGGCCATGACTGGCTTCGTCCTCGTCCTCGCGCTCCAGAAGCGGATTGTCCTGCAGCATCTGCTCCAGTTCCTGGTTCAGTTCCAGCGTCGACAGCTGCAGGAGGCGGATCGACTGCTGCAGCTGCGGCGTCAGCGTCAGGTGCTGACCGAGTTTGAGTTGGAGGCTGTGCTTCATGTTTCTTGACTACGGCAAAAACTGTGCCGGCTTGAATCAAGTGTATCGCGATTGGGTCCGGCCGCTGCATCAGAGGCGGAAATTTTCGCCCAGATAGACCTTGCGGGCATTGTCGTCCTGGATGATGAGTTCCGGCGTGCCATCGATCAGCACGCGACCCTCGCTGATGATGTAGGCGCGGTCGCAGATGCCGAGGGTTTCGCGGACGTTGTGGTCGGTGATGAGCACACCGATGTCGCGCTCGATCAGAAATTCGACCAGTTTCTGAATGTCGAGCACGGCGATCGGGTCGACCCCGGCGAAAGGCTCGTCGAGCAGGATGAAGCGCGGGTTGATGGCGAGCGCGCGGGCGATTTCCACGCGGCGTCGTTCGCCTCCCGACAGGCTGATGGCGGCAGCCTCGCGCAAATGCGCGATGTGCAGATCCTCGAGCAGGTTGTTGAGGTGCTCCTCGCGCTCATCCTTGCGGTAGGGCTTGAGTTCGAGAATGGCGCGGATATTTTCTTCCACCGTCAGTTTGCGGAAGATGGACGGTTCCTGCGGCAGGTAGGACAAGCCCAGACGTGCGCGCTGGTGGATCGGCATGTGGGTCAGATCGTGTGCATCCATGCTCACGCTGCCGCCATCGGCGGCGACAAGCCCCACCACCATGTAGAAGCAGGTCGTCTTGCCGGCGCCGTTGGGGCCCAGCAGACCAACCACCTCGCCGCTGTTGACCTCGAACGACACGTCCTGAACGACGGTGCGCTTGCCATACGTCTTGCGCAGGTGCTGGGCTGAAATCTGGCTCATGGTTTGGCGGTCGATTTCTCGGGGCGCGGTTTCGGCAGGATGACTGCGCGGACGCGTTCGCTCGGGGTCTTGGCGTCCGGCTGGCCCACCACCTTGAAGAATTCGGTGTTGGCGTTGTACGAGATTTGCCTGCCATGCAGTTCATCGTTGCCCCGCCGCAGGCGTGCCTGGCCGATGAGCTCGAGCTGACGGGTGACGCCGTCGAATTCGACGCGATCCGCATACCCCTCGATGAATTCGTCGCTGTTGTCCATTTTCTGGTGAAACGCCACGGGACGACCGGTGGCATAGACCTTGTCGATGCCGTTGTCGTTTTGCGTGACCTGTACCCGATCGGCCCGCACCAGCATGGTGCCCTGGCTCATGACCACATTGCCTTCGTAAACGCTGACTTTCTTGATGTCGTCGAGCGTGACCGTGTCGGCCTCGAGATGGATGGGCTTCTCGCGATCGGCCTTTTCGGCATGGGCCGAGAAACTCAGCAGCGCCATGCAAAGCCCGGCATACAAGCCATTTCGAAGTGCTCGCATGACGTCAGCGCTTCGCATTGGCGTAACGGGCGTGCACCCGTCCCGTGAGCTTGATGACGCGTTGCTTGTAGTTGAACTCCATAGCACTTGCCTGCACATTGAGATTGGCATCGTTGATTTCCACGGCACCCGGCGCGCGCAGCAGGTCGCGATCCGGAAAGACCAGCACCTGTGCGGTTTTGAGGGATAGTGCGGACTGCCCGGCATGCGCCGCACGCACTGCGTGAACATTGCCGCGCAGGTCGACCTCGTGGCCGTCGGACGAAACCGTCGCCTTGTCAGCCACGACGCTCACTTCCCCGATCTTCGGATCCAGCTGGACGATGCGTGGCGATTCCAGTTCGGTACGTTTGCTGCCGGAGTAGTGCCTGAGTGTGCGTGCGGTCAGCCGATAGTGAGGCTGTCCTGCCGCATCGGTTCGCAATGCATCGAAATTTTCCATGATCCCTTCCGGGTCCTTCCTTTCAGAGCCGTTGCCGTTGTCCGGGAGTTGTACCGATTGTTCGATCCAGTAGCTGAGAGCAGCCAGCAGCATCAATATGACAAGCGGCAGCCACAGCGATCCCCTCGCACTCATGCCGGTTCCGGCCCGCCTGGTCTGCCGGAGATCATTGCTCCGGTGTTCATTTCAGATAGGGTGCCAGCGCCGCATCCAGCGTGCCTTGCGCGCGCATCAGGAATTCGCAGGCCTCACGCACCGCACCGCGCCCGGCCTGCCGGGTGGTGATCAGGTGACTGTGCGCCTTGACGAGTTCCGGGGCGGCCGGCACGGTAATCGCCAACCCGGCGCGCCGCATCACCGGCAGGTCCACCACATCGTCGCCCATGTAGGCGGTGGTATCGCAGGCGATGCCCAGCTCGCGGCAAAGCGCCTCATAGACGACCAGCTTGTCGTGGGCGCCCTGGTGGACGATTTCGATGCCGAGATTCCTTGCACGATGCTCGACCACGCGCGAACTGCGGCCGGTGATGATGGCAAGTTCCACGCCGCTGCCCTTGAGCATCTTCAGACCGTGGCCGTCGAGCGAATTGAAGCCCTTGTATTCCTGTCCGTCGTCGCCAAGAAAAAGCGTGCCATCGGTCATCACGCCATCGACATCGAATGCGATGAGCCTGATCTTCTGCGCGCGGGCAATGAGGTCGGCGGTCATCACACCACTCCAGCCTTCAGCAGGTCGTGCATGTTGAGTGCCCCGAGCAGGGTATTGTCGTCATCGACGACCAGCAGTCCATTGATCTTCAGCGTATCCATCTTTTCCACCGCAGCAACGGCGAGTTCGTCCGCACGAATCGTTTTCGGATTGTGGGTCATGAGATCGATGACCCGTGCCTGTTGCAGATCGAGCGCGTGTTCCAGCGCGCGTCGCAGGTCGCCATCGGTGAAGACGCCCCTGACCTTGCCGGCCGCATCCACCACGGCCGTCATGCCCAGTCCCTTGCGGGTCATTTCGAGCAGGGCGGTCTTGAGCGAGGCCTCGAGATCGATTCTGGGAAGTTCGTCGCCACTGTGCATGACGTCGCGCACATGAACCAGCAAGCGTCGTCCCAGGCTGCCGCCGGGATGGGTGCGGGCAAAATCGTCTGCCGAAAAGCCGCGCGCATCGAGCAATGCTACCGCGAGCGCGTCGCCCAGCGCGAGGGCTGCCGTGGTGCTGGCGGTCGGCGCCAGGTTGAGCGGGCAGGCTTCCTTGTCGACCGCGGCATTGAGATGCACGTCGGCCGCGCGCGCCATGGTCGAGCCAGGATTGCCGGTCATGGCAATGAGCTTGGCACCGCGCCGCTTGATCAGCGGCACGATGCTGACGATCTCGTTGCTCTCGCCTGAATTCGACAGGGCCAGGACCACATCGTTGGGTGCGATCATGCCGAGATCGCCATGGCTCGCCTCGCCCGGGTGCATGAAAAAAGCCGGCGTGCCGGTGGACGCGAGCGTGGCTGCGATCTTGCCGCCGATGTGCCCGGACTTGCCCATGCCCGACACCACCACCCGGCCGCTGCAGGCGAGGATCAGTTGCACGGCGTCGGCAAAGCCCGCATCGAGGCGGCTCGACAGCGCCTGCAGCGCTTCGGATTCGATGTCGAGAACCTGGCGAGCGAGGGCGAGCAAATGTTCGGGGGAGCTTGGCTGGGGATGCATGGTCGGCAAGTATACTAAAGCCTGGCGCCCCGGCCCCCAACTGACGGCTTGCCCTGATCTGGAAAGGCCCGGTTTACGTAGCGTTCATGCCCATCCATGCGGCGCATGGATGACAAGAGGATTCCGATTTTGAACTGGCCGAAAGCCCAGAGAGCTGCCGATCCGTTGCGTGCTGACGCCAGCGGGGTCCGGGCTGTCCGCGAAAGCGTGTATGTCCCGCAAGGGGACTCCGATCCACTACGCGCTAAAGCGCGTGTGGAGTCGTATGCCCCACAAGGGGACTCCGACTTTCTATGGGCTGAAGCCCATGAAAGGTCGTATGCATAGCGGCCTTAATCTTGTTCTGATTCTGCTTGCAGTCGCAGTACTGGTGGCGGCTGCAGCACGCGTCCTGCGGCTGCCGACCATGATCGGCTACCTGGTGACCGGCGTTGCCATCGGCCCCTTTGCGCTGGGGTGGATTCCGGACAGCCCCGAGGAACGCTACCTTGCCGAATTCGGGGTGGTCTTCCTGATGTTCTCGATCGGTCTGGAATTCAGCCTGCCCCGACTGATGAGCATGCGCATGACTGTGTTCGGCTTTGGCGGCGCCCAGGTGGTGTTGACCATCGCGCTGACCGCCGGTATCGCTGGTTTGCTCGACCTGCCGCTGCTGGCAGCCATCGCGCTCGGCGGCATCATGTCGATGTCGTCCACCGCGATCGTGTCGAAGCTCCTGGCCGAGCGGCTGGAAATCCAGACGACGCATGGCAGGCAGATCTTCGGTGCGCTGCTGTTCCAGGACCTGGCAGTGGTGCCGCTGCTGATCCTGATCCCGGCGTTTGCAAAGCAATCCGACGCCATGGCGACCGAACTGGCGCTGGCCATGTTGAAGGCTGTGGTGGTGCTGGGATTCCTGCTGTTTGTCGGGCAGCGCATGATGCGGCCGTGGTTCCAGTGGGTGGCCGGCCGCAAGTCCCCCGAGCTGTTTACCCTGAACCTTCTGCTGTTCACCCTGGGGCTGGCGTTCCTGACCGAAACTGCCGGCCTGTCGCTGGCGCTCGGCGCCTTCCTTGCTGGCATGCTGGTTTCCGAGACCGAATACCGCTATCAGGTCGAGGACGACATCAAGCCTTTCCGCGACGTGCTGCTGGGGCTGTTCTTCGTCACCATCGGCATGCGGCTCGACCTGCATCAGGTCATGCTGAACTGGGGCAATGTCTTGCTGATGGTCGCTGCCATCATCATCGGCAAGGGCGTGCTGGTCGCCGGTCTGGCGATGGCCTTCGGCAGCGCCCGGCCGACGGCGGTGCGGACCGCGCTGGGTCTGGCGCAGGCGGGCGAATTCGGCTTCGTGCTGCTGGCATTGGCCGCCGACCTGAAGTTGCTCGACACGGGCATCACGCAGCCGGTTCTGGCGGCCATGCTGGTGTCGATGCTGATCGCGCCGTTGCTGATCAACCACATGAACACGCTGACACGGCTGATCGCCGGCAGCGAGTGGGCAGGGCGCGCCAAGGAGGTCCACGATATTTCCGTCAAGACCTTCGGCAAGAACAAGCACGTGATTCTCTGCGGCTACGGCCGCAGCGGGCAGAACCTGGCTCGCCTGCTCGAGGCCGAGGGCATTACCTTCGTCGCGCTCGACTCCGACCCCGAGCGCATTCGTGCCGTGGCAGCTTCGGGGGTGAGCGTCGTCTATGGCGATGCCAGCCGCCGCGAAGTGCTGGTCGCCGCAGGCTTGTCCCGTGCCCAGGCTGTGGTGGTGACCTACTCCGACGTGCATTCGAGCATGGCGATCCTGCGTCACGTGCGGGAGCTGCGCCCGGAATTGCCGGTGGTGGTGCGTACCATCGACGATACGCATATCGACGCCTTGAAGGCCGCGGGTGCGGCCGAGGTGGTGTCCGAAGTCATGGAGGGATCGCTGATGCTGGCCTCCCACGCACTCATGCTGCTGGGCGTGCCGCTGTCACAGGTGCTGAAGCGCATCCGCAGCGTGCGCGAGTCGCGCTATGCGATGATGCGCGGCTTTTTTCGCGGCGCCAGCGATATCGATGACGAGATCGATCAGCATGCCCAGCCCCGTTTGCTTACGGTCCTGGTCACGCCGGGCGCGGCAGCAGCCGGTCAGCGTCTGGACAGCCTGGCGCTCGATGAACTGCTGGTGGACGTGGTGGCGATCCGGCGTCAGGGGATCAAGGGGGTGGATCCGCAACCCGATACCGAAATCCATGCCGGCGACGTGCTGTTGCTGCGGGGTGCCGCCGAAGGACTGGCCGCCGCGGAATTCAGGTTGCTGCAGGGCTAGCGTCCTGCGTCGGGATCGGGGCGAAAAAAAGCCCGCCTGACCAGGCGGGCTTGCCGATGCAGGACCGTTAAACGCCCATGCAGACGGTATAGCTCGTTGCGTCGTCGATGTCCGTCGTGGCAGTAGCGTTGGCGCCGATTGCATAGCCGGTGGTCGGCGTGGCCATCATCGAACCCGATGCGGTGTTGCCGTCGTCCATCTGGATGTCGAGCTGCTTGACGAACTTGCCGAGGATGCCGGTCGAACAGATGACGTAGGCGCCGCTGATCGCATTGCCGGCAGAATCCTTGATCGGGGTGTTGGTGACATCGGTCGTGCCGCTCTGGATGCCGATGATGCCGCCGGATGCGTTCTTGGGATTGAACTCGCCCGGGAGCGTGGCCGGTATCGTGGTGATGCCCGGCGCCAGTCCTGCGAGCCGTACGTGCTGCCAGAACAGGACGGACTCGTCGCCGCTGTTGGTGCTGTTCCAGTTGCCCTCGATCACGCCGTTGCCATTGCCGACGCCGGGGGTGATGCTCGGCGTGCCGACATGCTCGACGGCGCCGGGGTCGTCGCCGGGCAGGGTTCTGAACTTGTCCTGGTAGCCGTAGACGAATAGCGGAATGTTGCGGAAATCGGTGCCGAGATTCTTCACCCGGGCGCTGTTGATCAGTTCCTGCCCCTTCAGAATACCGCCGAGCAGCAGACCGATGATGACCAGCACGATGGCGATCTCGATCAGGGTGAAACCCGATTGATGACGCGGATGGTGGCGGATAGGCATGGTGGAACGCTCCGTTAATCGTTTGCTAAACGCCAATCTGCAAAATATGTACCAGGCATTTGATTTGCCTAAGGTATTGATAAATGTCATTAAATATTCAATTCCCATGCCCGGGTCGCATCGAATCTGACGAAAAGACGACGCCCGCGCCGGGATTCCATCAGGTTTTTCGGCAGCGAGATGGGGAAATTGGCTCCATTTCCCGCGTTGACTGCCGATAGCTGTGTCATGCTGAATCACCTTTTTTGCGGCCTTTCCCCGAGATGACCGATCTTGCCGAGACGTTGCGGCGTCGCAGCTGGCTGGCGTCGCTCGCCGTCCTGCTGTCGGATGTGGCACCCGGACGCTGGCTGGCCCTGATGCTGCTGGCCTTGCATGCGGCCGTGGTGCTCGATGCCGAGGTGTCGGTGACGCGCGCATTCCTGCTGGCGCACTACGGTCTGTTCCTGCTGTGGCAGCCGCTGGTTCGCAGCGAGGCCCGGATCGAGCCCCGCCTCGCCCTGCCCGTGTTCGCCATGGCGGCGCTGCTGGTGCTGGTGGACAGCGCCTGGGTCATGGCCTTGTGGCTGGCGATCCTGGCCGGGCTGGTGGGGGCTGCGGCCGCCTCGCAGAACGAGCGCGGGCAGCGCTGGGCCTACCTGCTCGCGCTGACCTACCTGCTCGGACTGTTGCTGGCCTGGGTCCTGCCGCAGAGCCTGGGCGACACCTCGCTGGCGGGCACCCTGCAGCTCGGGGTGCGCTACGGCTTGCCGCTGCTGCCGCTGGTGATCCTTTTCCTGCCGACCGCGCGCCAGCGCGGTGCCTCGTCGACGCTCGACTTCATATACGGGCTGATGCTGTCGCTGCTGATCATGGTCATGGCCCTCGGGGTGTTCGCCGTAGTCGCCGTGGCCAGGGTGAGCTACGCATGGGCACTGGTGCAGACCCTGCTTGGCATGGCCGGGCTATTGCTGGCGCTGTCGTGGCTGTGGAATCCGCGGGCCGGATTTTCCGGGCTGGGTCAGGTCACTTCACGCTACCTGCTGTCGGTGGGCCTGCCGTTCGAGGGCTGGGCGCAACGGCTGGCAACGCTGGCCGAGCGCGAGCGCGATCCCGAATCATTCGTGCGCGATGCGCTGGCCGACCTCCACGAGCTGACCTGGATCCGCGGCGGTCGCTGGCAGGCGGCGCGCGGCGAAGGGCAGTTCGGCGAGCCCGCCGAGCACAGCCTGAATCATGCGTTTCACGGCCTCAACCTGACCTGGCAGTCCGCGCGACCGCTGACACCGGCGCTGGCGCTGCATGTCCGGCTGCTGTCGCAGTTGCTGGGGTATTTCTATGCCGCCAAGGTGCGCGAGCAGACGCTGCGCGAGCAGGCCTACAGCCAGGCGATCCACGATACCGGCGCGCGCCTGACGCACGACGTCAAGAACATCCTGCAGTCGATGAAGACCCTGCTTGCCGCCGCCGACACGTCGACGCCCGAAGACAGCGAGCGCCTCATGGCATTGATGAAGCGCCAGTTGCCGCAACTGGCGTCACGCCTCTCGCAGACCGTCGACAAGCTCAAGCAGCCGGCGGAAATGGATGTCGCCCATATTCCTGCCCGTGACTGGTGGGCGGCGCTGCAGACGCGCTATGAGCATGACGCCGTCCAGTTCTTCGCCGACGCGGTCGACGACACGCCCCTGCCGCAGGATCTGTTCGACAGCGTGGTCGACAACCTGCTGACCAACGCGCTGCGCAAGCGGCAGCGGGAACCCGGCATTTCAGTGGAAGTCCATCTGGTCCTGCATCCCCTGGCATGTCTGAGCGTGATCGACAGCGGGTCGGCTGCACCCGAGCACGTGGCGCGCAATCTGTTCATGAGCCCGGTGGCGTCGGACTTCGGTCTCGGCGTGGGCCTATATCAGGCCGCACGGCAGGCAGCACGTTCGGGTTACCGGCTCGATCTCAAGAGCAATCAGGCCGGGCGGGTGACGTTCCGGCTGCAGGCTACGGACAGCCGCCGGCAGGACACGCCCGGCTCCTGAGCACGTTGTCCGAGATCCAGATCACCAGGTCGTCGAATTCGCCGCTGGCATCGCCTGCCTTGGAAGGTGGTCGGCTGACGAAATCGGCATCGCTGTCGGTGTTCTCACGCTCGTCCGCACTGCTGGGGCTGCTCAGGGTGCTGCCGCTGGCATTGAGGGCGCCCCATCCGTTCGGCCCGTGGGAGAACACCACGACAGGCAGGTAGAGGGCATCGACCTGGGTGCAACTGCTGCTGCGGCAAATGCGCTTCAGGTTCATCGTGGTGTAGGGCGGCACATACAGGGTCATGTCCGGCAGCCCCTTCGACCTGTCGGCATATTCCGTGGTTTCGACGCTGTAGTGCAGGCGGTTGCCCCAGGCATCCTGCGATGCCGTGCCAAGGTCGGCCCAGGGAAGCCAGCCGTCGGCCTGGGTGCAGGCATCGCCGCTCCTGTCTTCGAGGCCATCGCCATTGATGTCGGGGCAGGGCAGATAGGGCCTGCCCGGAATGGCGGGTATGGAATGGGACATGGCGAATCCGATGATGGCCGCCTGCGCCTCTTCCAGCGTCCTTTTCGTCTCGGCGATGCGCCGGGCCTGGACCTGTGCGGCGAGCGGCATGATCAGCCCGCTGATCAGAAAGGTGATGATGACCAGCACGATGGCCATCTCGATCAGGGTGAAGCCGCGCTGGCGCGTCATGGGGCCGTTTCCGGGACGACTGGCGCAGCCGGGGCGGGCCGCAGCACCTGATAGGGTTCATAGACCTTGTCGCCGGCGCGAATCTGCCCGGGCTTCAACCCCCTTACGCCCGCGGAGCCGACTTGCGCCTTGCCGTCGACCCAGTGCGTGGTCTGGCCGTCCGAACGGATCAGTACCCCGTCATAACGCAGGGGCGCTGGCGAAGACGGTTGGGGCAGTCTGGCGGCTTGGGTGACGTTGTGCGCGCGAGCGCGCTCCAGCTGGTCGCGCTGGGACGGGGTATAAAACAGACGCCCCAGTTCGGCCGGTGCGGCCAGGCTCGTTCCTGCGCCGCACAGGGCGAGCAGGGCCAGAGCGCCCCCCAGAGCGCGTCGCAGGGCGCCACAGCTGACGGGCCTTGCCGCACCGGGGGGCGACAGAGCACGGAATCTTGCCACGAGGATGTGCGGCTTCATGACGCCGGCCCCGCTGTTGCCGCCACGGTAAACCAGTTCAGATCGCATTCGGCCTGCAGACGTGGCTGGTTGATAGCCTCGAACGGCGCAGTGCTGAGCCATGACAGGCGGCAGGCCTCGACACGATAGACGCCGGGTGCCCGGCTTCTGAGCGCCGACAGAAAACGCATCAGGTCGGTTTCCACCAGCAGGGGCATGGAGAGGACCATTGTCGTCTGGCCGAGCGGCAGCCCCTGGGAAAGCGCAGGCAGCGACCGCGTGCGCGGGGTCAGGCGATAGCTCAGGCCATACAGACCGGCATCTCGATTGGCCAGTTGCGCAGCCTCGATCCACGCCAGCCGGTCTTCAGCGCCGACGAAGCCGCGTTCGGACAGGGCCTGGTACGCATCCAGATGGGTGGCGATGAGCTGCCGCTGCTGACGACTGCGATCGAGCTGGCGCTGCGCACTGTTGAGCTCGCTGCGCGCCTGCTGCAGACGCTGATCCGACTGCTGCGCCAGTCCGCGGCTCCACAGCACGCTGGCAGACGCCAGCAGCAGGGCAAGCAGCCCCAGCAACAGCGGCAGTTTGAGGATGCTGAGCGGCGGCCGGTTCATGGCGCGGCCTCGTGGTAGCGCAGGCTGATGCTGAAGCGTGCGGCGTCGGTCTTGAGCGTGTCGGCGCCGTTGGTCCTGCCTGACAGGGTGCTGCCGGAATCGGCATTGACCGGACTGTTCTGCAGGCTGACCTGTCCGACATGGGGCGAGGCTTCGAGGGCACGCATGAAACGCTCGATCCGCTGCATGGCGGCGCGGTAATTGCCATCGAACGGAACCAGCATGGCATCAAGCCTGACCTGGCTGTCGCCGGAAGGCAGGAGGGTTTCGTCGGTCCATTCGAGATTTTCCAGCACGATGTCGGGCGTCATCTCCAGTGCCTGGCCGATCGGCGCCAGCAGGGCGCCCGGGTCGGGCGACGGCGTGTCGAGATGCTGGGCCAGCGAGACGGTCTGCGCCAGTTTCTCCGGTGCCGGAACCTGGGCAGGAAAGGTTCTGGCAATGTCCCGAAAGCGCACCTCGAGCTGCTGGCGTTGCTGCGTCAGCAGCCGTGCCTGGTCGTCGAGTTCCTGGGCCTGCAGCCAGGTGGCGGCCGTGATCCCCACGCCGAGAAATGCGATCAGGCCGGCTGCGGCGTGCAGGCCACGCCGCCAGCGGAATTCGGTGTGCCGCTGCAGCAGCTCGGGGGGCGCCAGATTGAGCTGCAGCCCTTCGCCGGCGATCGCCGCCAAGGGGGCGATTTCCGGTGTGGTCGCCAGAAAATCGTCCGGAATGCGCAATGCCCGCGCGAGGCTGGGCAGATCGATCAGGCGCGTGCTGAATGCGGGGTCGGCATTGAGCGGTGCCTGGGCGCTGTCGAGCTGGCCGCTGGGATCGAGCAGTAGCACGTGGAGTCGTGCTTCGCGCGGCAGGATCCGCTGGCCGGCGAGATAGAGCTGGGTCTTGGCGATTTCGTCGGCTGCGCTGCTCGGCAGCTGGGTCGGGGTGTCGCTGCCGATCAGTCGCGAGAACCGCAGCAGGCCATCGTGATAGTAGGACAGGCGCAGCCGGTTGTTGAGGCGATAGGCCAGCAGCATGTGCTGCTCCTGCAACTTCAGCTTGTCCAGCAGATGCTGGCAGGCCATCGCCAGCGGGGTGATGCCGAACAAGGGCACGCGCTCGCGATGCAGGATGCTGAGCCATGGCGTCAGCCAGTCGGAATCGGTCAGGGCGGCCAGCAGATAGCGATCGTCGCGCCGGCCCGTTGCCTCGCGTACCTGGCGCCATGCGCCGGTGAAACGTGCATTGCGAAACACCTGCCTGAGCTTGCGGGTCAGCAGCTCATCGCGGGCTTGTCCCTTCACATGCGGCAAACTCTCGGAACGATAGTCTTCTTCGACCGTGTCAGCCACGAGCAATGCAGGAAGGTGCGCATGGCTGACCACGACCTTGCGGAAGCCTGCCAGCCCCTCGGCATTGGCGGAAAACTCGCCAAGCCAGTGCATGTGGCCCGGTCGCCAGTCGAGGACGCCGATCTGGCGGGGCGTGGCGAGAAAGATCAGTCGGTGGTCGAGCATTACAGCGGCAGGTTTCCGATCA
>JAYRNU010000029.1:0-6297 GCA_041912015.1 Thiobacillus sp.
AGCGCCTCGCTGCAGACATCCTGCCATGCCGCCCGCTTGACCAGCGTGGCGCAGCCCTGCAGGAAGGCCGGCCAGGCCGCGCTTGCCGAATCTTCCTTCCAGAACGCCACGTCGCTCCAGCGTACCGGTTTGAGCGTCGGATAGGCCTGCGCCGGCGTCGGCAGCGGCACGGGCGGGGCAGGCGGCGGCACGGGTTCGACGACCGGGGGCGGCGCCGGCGTCGGCGCCGGTTCGGGTGTGGGGACTTGAACGGGCGCCGGCGGAGTCGGGGGCGGGGCGGGTTCCTCCGGCGGGTGCTGGGCACAGGCTGACAACAGCAGGGCGAACAGCCACGGGCTTGCGCGCAACGACATCACGGGTGAAGATGGCTCGGTTCGAAAACAAGCGACGAGTATAGCAATGGAGAAGTACGCCTAATGGAAAGTCAGGGACTGGGGTGGCTGCTGCTGGAAGCCGGCATCGCGCTGGGACTGCTGGTGTTCATCGTGTGGTGGACGATGAAAAAGTGAAGCCATGCTGACCAACGGCAAGGGTATTACCCTATTCTTATTTGCTAAAAATATTGCCTAAAAAAGCAATCCGAATATGATCTGACCAGCCCGGCCAATGATTCATTTGATTCAGGGCGTCGGGCAAAAATATCTGAAAACAATGGATCGACACGAACACGCTGTCGGATGTCATGTTTCGTGTTGGGTCCAACAATCGAGGAGACCCTGAAGATGAGCATCAAATCCAGCATCACGATCCTGTCCGCAGCCATCGCCGTCGTTGTCACGGCAACGGCATCTGCCGATCTGCCGCAAGATGGCAACCGCTACTTTGACCTCCCCCGTTTCTACGAGTCCGAGATCAGCGTATCCGAGGCCTATCTGGCGATGGAACACAGCAAGGACTTCGTACACGCCAAAGGACCCAAACCGGTACTGATCGACGTCCGTTCGCTGCGCGAATACGCGTCCGGCCATCCCGAGGATGCCTACAACGTGCCTTATCCCACCGTCAGCGGTATGGGCGGCGATGCTGCGCAGACCCCGCAAAAGCTTTATGACGAGGTCTACAGGATCGTCAAGGGCAGAGTGGACACCCCGATCATGACCCTGTGCCGCACCGGCCATCGCAGCGTTCTGGCGGGCAATATCCTGGCTGACCCGGGCAGCTATGGCATCACCGGGCCGGCGTTCACCCATGTGCGCAACATTTGGGAGGGCTTCGTCGGCCAGCCCAAGTATGCCTTCAAGACGGGCACGGACTCGCTTGAACTCTTTATCGACAACGGCGTGGCCTATGGGTACAAGCTCGACTTGAACAATGATGGCGTGATCAATTCGGACACGGCCGACGTCTTCACGCAGACCAAGGATGCGAATCCAGACAAGGACGGCTGGCGCAACTTCGCAGGTCTGCCGTGGACCACGCAAATCCAGAAGCCGCTCGCGTATGAGCGTGATATGGGCAAGTACTCTCTGGGGCTGACCCCGGTTCAATGACACTGCCTTGACGGCACGGTCGGTGGGGCTACCCATCGACCAACTGGGAAAAAGCCCCGTCAACCAGACGGGGCTTTTTTATTGCTGGGTGTGGAGGCTTGATTTAAGGTCGTCGGGCCTAATGCAGGACCCGCGGCATCGACAGCGTGAACTCGGGGATCTCGGCCTCGAACTTGTTGCCGTCCTCCGCCACCATCTGATAGCTGCCGTGCATCGTGCCGACCGGCGTCGCCATCGCGGTGCCGCTCGTGTACTCGAAGCTTTCGCCCGGCTGCAGCAGCGGCTGTTCGCCGACCACGCCGAGGCCCTTGACTTCCTGGGTGACGTTTTCGGCATCGGTGATGATCCAGTGGCGCGAGATCAGCTGCGCGGCGACGGTGCCGGTATTGGCGATGGTGATGGTGTAGGCGAACACGTAGCGATCGGCCGACGGGTCGCTCTGGTCGGCCAGGTAGGCCGTGTTGACGCTGATGCTGATGTGATACTTGTTGCCTTCTGCCACGGGTCTGCTCGACGGGATGGAATCTGCCGAGTGTAACGCAATGCGGCGGCGGGCTGGTAAAATGGGCGGGATTTTCACCTTTCTCCGGAGCTTTCCATGACTTACCGCATCGCCCCGTCCATCCTGTCCGCGAACTTTGCCAAGCTCGGCGAGGAGGTCGACAACGTGCTCGCCTCGGGCGCCGACATCGTCCACTTCGACGTGATGGACAATCACTACGTGCCCAACCTGACCATCGGCCCGCTGGTCTGCGAAGCGCTGCGCAAGCACGGCGTCACCGCGCCGATCGACGTGCACCTGATGGTCAAGCCAGTCGACCGCATCATTCCCGACTTCGCCAAGGCGGGCGCCACCTACATCACCTTCCACCCGGAAGCGTCGGAACACATCGACCGCACCATCGGCCTGATCAAGGAAAACGGCTGCAAGGCCGGCCTCGTGTTCAACCCGGCCACGCCGCTCGACGTGCTCGAGTACACGCTCGACAAGCTCGACATGGTGCTGCTGATGAGCGTGAACCCGGGCTTCGGCGGCCAGAAGTTCATCCCCTACGTGCTCGACAAGGCGCGCGCGGTGCGCAAGATGATCGATGACCGCGGCCTCAAGGTCGAGATCGAGATCGACGGCGGCGTCGGCCCGGCCAACATCGCCGAAGTGGCGCGCGCCGGCGTCGACACCTTCGTCGCCGGCTCGGCCGTGTTCGGCGCCGCCAAGGACAGCGATCCGCAGCGCTACAACAGCGTCATCGCCGCGATGCGGGCCGAACTGGCGAAAGTCTGACAACCGGCAAGCGGTGAGCAGCATGCGGTGAGCGGAGTCATTCGCTGACCGCACCGTTCACCGTTTCCCGCTTACTGTTCACTCCAATATGAAATTCCCCCTCCCGATCAAAGCCGTCGTCATCGATCTCGACGGCACCCTGCTCGATACCGCGCCCGATCTCGCCCATGCCGCCGAGCTCATGATGGCCGACCTGGGCCGGCCGTGCCCGTCGCTGGAAACGATTTCGACCTACATCGGCAACGGCGTGTCGCGGCTGGTCAAGCGCGTGCTGACCGGCGAGATGGAAGCCGAACCCGATGCCAGACTGTTCGAACAGGCCAGCGCCGCGTACCAGAAGCACTACGGCGCGAACGTCTCGCTGCACTCGCGCCCGTTCCCGGGCGTGGTCGAGGGGCTCGAGGCGTTCAGGGCGATGGGGCTGCACATCGCCTGCATCACCAACAAGGCCGCAGCGTTCACCCATCCGCTGCTCAAGGACACGGGCCTGTTCGATTACTTCGAACTGATCCTGTCCGGCGATTCGCTGCCGAAGCGCAAGCCCGATCCGCTGCCGCTCTTGCACGCCTGCGAAGTGTTCAGGGTCGAGCCCGCCGAACTGCTGCTGATCGGCGATTCGCTGAACGACACCCAGGCCGCGCGCGCCGCCGGCTGTCCGGTGTTCTGCGTGCCCTATGGCTACAACCGCGGCCGCCCGGTCGCCGAACTCGATCTCGATGCGGTGGTGCCGAGCCTGGTCGAGGCGAGCAAGCTCGTCACGAAGGCAGGCTGATCATGGGACTGGCCGTGAACCTCAGGCGATGGTGGGCATGAAACGCGTTTCCCTCGTTTCGTCCTTCATCGCCTAACTTTTCACGGACCCACCATGACTGAACAAGAATTCTTCGAACTCGCCCGACAGGGCTTCAACCGCATCCCGCTGGTGCGCGAACTGCCCGCCGATCTGGAGACCCCGCTGTCGGTCTACATCAAGCTCGCCAACGCGCCGTATTCCTATCTGCTCGAATCGGTGGTCGGCGGCGAGCGCTTCGGCCGCTACTCGTTCATCGGCCTGCCGGCGCGCACGGTGCTGCGCGTGCGCAACCACCTGCTGACGGTTGAAACGGACGGCGAGGTCGTCGAGGAGCACAGCCTGCCCGACCCGCTGGCCTTCATCGCCGATTTCCAGGCGCGGTTCAAGGCTGCGCCGCTGGCGGGTCTGCCGCGCTTCACCGGCGGCCTGGCCGGCTATTTCGGCTACGACACAATTCGCTACATCGAGAAGCGCCTCGCTGCCACCCGCAAGGACGACGTGCTGCACACGCCCGACATCCTGCTGATGCTGACCGAAGAACTGGCGGTGTTCGACAACCTGGCCGGCAAGCTCTACCTGGTCACGCATGCCGACCCGATGCAGGCCGACGCCTATTCCCAGGGGCACCTGCGCCTGCAGGCGCTGGCCGAGCAGCTGCAGACGCAGGTGCGGCTGCCAGCCGAGCCTGTGGTGGCGGCGGACGAACCGCAGTCCGAGTTCGGCGAAGTGGAATTCAAGGCGGCAGTGCAGAAGGCCAAGGACTACATCGCCGCCGGCGACATCATGCAGGTCGTGCTGTCGCAACGCATGACGCGCCCGTTCAATGCCTCGCCGCTGTCGCTGTACCGCGCGCTGCGCAGCCTCAACCCGTCGCCCTACATGTTCTATTACGACATGGGCGGTTTCCACGTGGTCGGCTCATCGCCTGAAATCCTGGTCCGGCTCGAAGGCGACACCGTGACCCTGCGCCCGATCGCCGGCACCCGTCCGCGCGGACTCACGCGCGAAGACGACCAGCGGCTGGCCGAGGAACTGCTGGCCGACCCCAAGGAATGCGCGGAGCATCTGCAGCTGCTGGATCTGGGGCGCAACGACACCGGCCGCGTCGCGGTCACCGGCAGCGTCAAGGTCACCGAGCACATGCTGATCGAACGCTACTCGCACGTGATGCACATCGTCTCCAACGTCGAAGGCCGGCTCAAGCCGGGGCTCTCGGCGCTCGACGTGCTGCGCGCCAGTTTCCCGGCCGGCACGGTCTCGGGCGCGCCCAAGGTGCGCGCCATGGAAATCATCGACGAGCTCGAGCCGAGCAAGCGCGGCATCTACGCCGGGGCGGTCGGCTATCTGGGCTTCAACGGCGACATGGACCTGGCGATCGCGATCCGCACCGCCGTGGTCAAGGACCAGACCCTGTTCGTCCAGGCCGGCGCCGGCATCGTCGCCGATTCGGTGCCCGACAACGAGTGGACGGAAACCCACAACAAGGCGCTGGCGATCGTGCGCGCGGCGGAAATGCTGCAGACCTGAAGGGTGGCGGGTACCCACGCAATAAAACAGGGGACCTGGTTGCCCCCTGTTTCTATGGTTCGCGGCATGAAGCCCGCGCCCGACGTGCGTTACTCCCCGCAGTTTTCGGGCGGGCTCGCCAGGATCTCGTCGACTGCTTCCTGATCGAGCACCTGCGCGGCATAGGGTTGCCCGGTGAAAGCCACGATGTTCTCGGCGAACGCCCGCAGGTGGTTGCGCGATCCGCACATCAGACTCTCGAAGACCGCGATGACGTCCGCGTGCTGCGACCGGTCGATCGCGGCCTGGATGTCTTCCATGTCGGTTTCCTCGATCAGGCCACCGACCATCAGTGCTTCGATGTCGGATTGCATCCCCTGGGCAACCAGTGCGTCATACAGCGCCTGCAGCTCGGGATCGCTGAACTCGCCGATGGCCGTGTTCGTGGCCGGATCCGGCAGGCGGTATTTCTTCAGCAAACCCAGGATGGCGTCCATGTGGCGCTGCTCGGAACCGGCAATGTTGGCGAACACCGTCAGCTTCCAGGTGTCGCCAAGGACCAGATAGGTGTCACGGGCAAGTTTTTCTTCCTCGCGCATGAAGGTCAGGTCCGCTGCCTCGACGACGCTCAGACCCGAGACGGCAGTGCTGGATGTGTTGGCGGCGAAGCCCGGAACGCTGAGCGTGAGCATCACTGCGGCGAGTAAAGCGGATAGTTTTCGTGCGATCAATTCAAATCTCCTTTCAGGATGGGGATGCCTCCACGCAAACGGCAGGCATGGCGCAGACGGACTGCTGTTGGGAACAGCTCTTTACCCGAGTTACTGGCGATCCTGCGTCCGGGTTTGGGTCGCGGCATGATCGCCGTCCATGGATTTGGCGCCTTCATGCTGTTCGAGCTGCAGGCGCTGCTGTTCCCGAGCCTGCACTTCCCAGGCAGAACCACCGGACTGCTGATAGGACGGGCTGCTCTTCTGCTGCGTCATCTGGCCGTAGCCGCCGCCCTGCATGGCGCCCTGGCCACCGCCCTTGGCGCCCGAACCGCCGCCTCCTGCCATCACAGCGCCGCTCGATAAGGCGGCAACCAGCACCGCACTGGCGAAAATGTCTTTTCTCATGGAAATTCCTCCGAGTCGTTGGAAAGATTAGAAGACGCTTTCAATATAAGGATGTCCTGAAACGGCAGTGTTTCAGGGCGGATTCACTTGGTGTCTGTTTGTGACAGG
>JAYRNU010000030.1:0-1922 GCA_041912015.1 Thiobacillus sp.
CCATGCCGTTGTTGCCGAAGTCACACCCGAAACCAACACCACCAAGGCAAGCCCCTCCAGCTTCGTGGTTCGCCCCGAAGAAGGCACCCCAGGCACGCCTCTGCAACGCCTGCCTCAAGGCACCCCGATATTCGACGGCATGATCATCGATTGCAGCGGTGTTCTGAATGTCCTCGACAAATCGGTCAACCGTCATCCGGAAGCCACCGAGGAACCCGGCCTCGATATTCCCCCTGCCCTGCTGCACACCCTGCAACTGGCACTCGGCGGCCGTTCGATGCGCCGCTTCGCGCGCAAGCGCTTCAAACCGCACGCTGACATGGTCGGCGGCATCACCCAGGTCATTCCCTTCATCGAGGCCAGCCCCCACTCCCGGCGCTCGGCCGACGCCGCCAGCCATCATGGTCCGAAAACCTTCGAGCCTAGCGAATGGTCGCTGATCGACCAGAGTCCTGACGGCTTCCTCGTCCGCTTCATCCAGGGCGAGAGCTGGAAAGTTGGCGTCGGCAACATCGTCGCCTTGCAGCCGCGCGAATCGAGCAAGGTCCACGTCTGCCTGGTCCGGCGCATCGCAACCAACACCGAGGGACGGTTCGAACTCGGCCCGCAGGTTCTATCGCCGCAGGTCAGCGTGGTCGATCTGCAGGGTCACGGCGATATCCGGCGCGGCATCTACCTTCACCGACTGCCAGGCTATGGCAATCTCCCGGGCATCATGGCCCGGCCCGGCCATCTCGCCAGCGGCCACAAACTCAAGCTTGCCGCCGCCGGCGAGCCCCAGCTCTGGCAGATCGGCAGGCGCCTCGAAGCCTCCGAGGGGCTGGAGTTCTTCGCCCTCGTCCCGCTCTAGACCTTCAGGCACCCATGCTCAGCTATCGTCATGCCTTTCACGCCGGCAACCATGCCGACGTGCTGAAACACCTCATCCTGCTGCAGATCGCCGAGTACATGGGCGAAAAACCGGCACCGTTCTGGGTCATCGACACCCATGCCGGCGCCGGGCGCTACGCGCTGGAGTCGGCGCACGCCAGCAAGCTCGGCGAATACCGCGACGGTGTGGGCCGCCTGTGGGACAGGAAGGGACTACCGCCGGCTGCGGTCGACTACCTGGAATTCGTCAAAATGCTCAACCCGGATGGCCAGTTGCGCCATTATCCGGGCTCGCCCTGGCTGGCCAGCCAGTTGCTGCGCGAGGGCGACCGCCTGCGCCTCTACGAACTGCACAGCACCGACGTCAAGCTGCTGCAGGAATGCTTCAAGGGCGCCGGCCGCCAGGTGACGATTACCGCCGGCGACGGCTTCGCCGGTCTCAAGGCCATCCTGCCGCCGCCGACCCGCCGCGCGCTGGTGCTGATCGATCCTTCCTACGAAACACGTGACGACTACGTGAACGTCGTCAAGGGCCTGCAGGAAGCGCTCAGGCGCTTCGCCACCGGCACCTACGCACTGTGGTATCCAATGCTGTCCAAGCTCGAATCGCGCAAGCTGCCGGACAAACTGAAGGGTCTCGGCGCGGCCAACTGGCTGCATGTCACGCTGGAAGTCGGCGCCCCGCCGAAGGACGGTTTCGGCATGAACGGCAGCGGCATGTTCATCATCAACCCGCCGTGGACGCTGGAAAAGAAGCTGCACGAAACCCTGCCAAAGCTGACCGAGATCCTGGCTCAGGATGCCGGGGCGAAATACACGCTGGAAAGCCAGAGCGCCTGACTCCCAGGCCTGACCATCAGCCGAGTTCGGTGTATTTGGCCCGCGATCCCCGGGACTTGTCGACCGGATATTTCTGTGCATTCTTCGCCATCTTGGCACGCGTAGCGGCAGCCAGATCGATTCCCGCCGTTTCGGCGATCAGCAACAGATAGAGCAGGATGTCGGCGCACTCGTCGTGCAACGCCTCGCGGATCGCCGGATCAGCCGGCAGC
>JAYRNU010000031.1:0-20545 GCA_041912015.1 Thiobacillus sp.
CTATGCCGCCTGGCGCAAGGCCGCAGCCATCGACCGCAGCCCGGCGATGATGGGCCTGAGGGATTTCCGAGATGCCGTTGCCAGACTGCCTGCCGAGCCGCGTGCCGCCATCGCCTGGGCCGTCGCCGAGCTGGGCGTGCCCGACGCGGCGGTGGAACGCTATCTGCACGCCGCCCTCCTGAGCATCGGTGGCTGGGCGGGCTGGGCGCGCTACCTGCGCTGGCAGGCGGAACTGGCCGGACAGCGCGACGACTCGATCGTCGATCTGCTGGCGATCCGCCTGATGTGGGACGTGCTGCTGTTCAAGGAGAAGCGCAGCGCGGCCCTGGTCGCGCGCTGGCGCGAGATGCTGGCCGCCAGCATGCGGCTGCCGTCGGCCAAGCGCCAGGCCGCGGCCGAGATCGACCGCATCCTGCTGAACGCGATGGAGATCGGCTTCCAGCGCGGCGTGATCGCCGGGCTCGCCAACCCGGCCGTGTCCGCCCCCGCTGCGCGACCGGCTGTGCAGGCGGCTTTCTGCATCGACGTGCGCTCCGAGGTGTTCCGTCGCGCCCTGGAAACCGTGGCGCCCGCGGTGCAGACCATCGGCTTCGCCGGCTTCTTCGGCATCTTCATCGAGCACGTGCCGCTCGGCGCCAGCGCGGGCCGCACCCATGTTCCGGTGATCTTCAACCCCGCCTATCGCATCCATGACCGGGTCAAGGGCGGCGACGCCACATCATTGCTCGAGCAGCGCCGCCAGCGCATCGGCCTCGCCAAGGCGTGGAAGAGCTTCAAGCTGTCGGCCTCGTCGTGCTTCTCCTTCGTCGAGGCTGCGGGCCTGAGCTACGGCCCCAAGCTGCTGACCGACAGCTTCGGCTGGACCCGGCCGGTGCCTGATCCCCACAGCCAGGGTCTTGCCAGGCAGGACATCGACCGCGTCGGCCCGACCCTGGAAGCGATGCCGCAGGCGCAATGCTGCACGCACCACGCCGACTCGGGCATTCCCCGGGACGACCGGCTCGGCCATGCCGAGCGCATCCTGCGCGCCATGGCCATGACCGGCAACTTCGGCCGCCTCGTGATGCTGGCCGGCCACGGCAGCACCACGGTAAACAATCCGCACGCCACCGGTCTGGACTGCGGCGCCTGCGCGGGCCAGACCGGCGAGGCCAGCGCGCGCGTCGTGGCGGCGCTGATGAACGACCCGGCGGTGCGCCGCGGCCTGCGCGAGCGGGGCATCAGCATTCCGGAGGACACCTGGTTCCTGGCCGGCCTGCACGACACCACCACGGACGAGCTGCGCCTGTACGACACCGACGACGTGCCCAAGGCGCTGTCCGAGGATCTCGCCCAGCTGCGCCAGTGGCTGGAGCAGGCCGGCGACCTCGCGCGCATGGAGCGCGCCGCCATGCTCGGCATCGGCAGCCTGCCCGACCACCGCGTGGCGGCCGATGTGCGCCAGCGCAGCCGCGACTGGTCGCAGGTGCGGCCGGAATGGGCGCTGGCGAACAACGCCGCGTTCATCGCGGCGCCGCGCCCGCGCACTGCCGGCATGGATCTCGGCGGCCGCGCCTTCCTGCATGAATACGTGTGGCAGAAGGACGAGGGCTTCAAGATCCTCGAGCTGATCATGACCGCGCCCATGGTGGTGGCGAACTGGATCAACATGCAGTACTACGGCTCGGTCGTGGACAACCCGCGCTTCGGCAGCGGCAACAAGGTGCTGCACAACATCGTCGGCGGTGCCATCGGCGTGCTCGAAGGCAACGGCGGCGACCTGCGCGTGGGCCTGCCGCTGCAGTCCCTGCACGATGGCAGGCGCTGGGTGCACGAACCGCTGCGCCTGTCGGTGTTCATCGAGGCGCCGGAAGCGGCCATGGACGACATCATCGCCCGACACGACCTGGTTCGCCAGCTGGTGGAGAACGGCTGGCTGCATCTGTTCCGCATCGGCGAGGACGGCGGCGTCTACCGGCGCCTGCCCCGCGGCGAGTGGGAGCCCCTGGCGATCGCTGCGTGACGGGCAGCGCCTGCTACGTTGGCGCGAGGTGTCGCTGCTCACCCGGCACGGCAAGGCGCGCGTCATCACCCCGGCGCTCGAGGCCTGGGCTGCCGGGTGCGCCTCGACGACAGCTACGACGCCGAACGCCTGGGCCCTTTGAGCCACGACGTTCCGTGCCAGGGCACGCAACTGGAGGCGTCAAGGAGCAAGGCGCAACATGGAAGTGGCAGGCCTGGCGCAGGGCAGGCCTGCTTCGAGCGCCGGCTGTGCGAGGACTGGGCAGCGCTGGAGGCGCTCTCACGGGGCATCGGCTCCCCGGCAGCAGGTCGCGCTGCGCCCGGACGGGCACGACGACACGCGTTTGCAAAAGGAGATCGCCGATTGGCCAGCCTTGCGGTCGGCCCGTGACCGAGCATGCGCGCGATCCGCCGCGGCCATCTCTTCGCGGAGACCGGCGGACGTGTCCGCGCAAACCCCACCCGCAGGGCCATGATCGGGCTGACGGCCGAGGACCTGGGGCGCACGCTCAACTCGACTTGCCCGACCTGCGGCCTGCCGACACGGGTGCCCAGTGTGGAAGTGCATGGCTGCGTGAAATGCGGCGACCGGCAGACGCTTCCGGCTGCCAGGCCACAAGCAGCCGATGCGGAATGCTGCGATCTCTGCAATCCATGACCTGCGTCGCCCGCCCGGCAATGCGAATCGGGTGAAACGGCCAGGATCAACCGCTGCGGCTGCCCAGGGTGCGCTCGATGCGCCGGTCTGGCACCAGCCACATCAGTGCGACCGACGCATACAGGGCCTGCGCGATCCATGCGTTGTAGAAGGCAAGTGGGATCGCCAGGGCATACAGCACGACTGACAGATTGCCCTTGTAATCCTTGCCCACGGCCTTCGCCAGCAGGGAGTCGGCCCCCTCCGTGGCGATGATGGCCCGCGCCAGGATCCAGTAAGCCATGGCCGCCATCAGGAGCACGGCGCCGTAGAGCGCGGTCGGCAGGGGCGCGAAATGGTTCTCGCCCATCCATCCGGTCACGAACGGGAACAGCGACAGCCAGAACAGCAGGTGCAGGTTGGCCCACAGCACGCCGCCGCTGACCCGTTGTGCGGCGTGCAGCATGTGGTGGTGGTTGTTCCAGTAGATTCCGACATAGAGGAAGCTCAGCACGTAGCTGAAGAACACCGGCAGCAAGGGCTGCAGGGCGGAAAGATCCTCGCCGTGCGGCACCTTCATCTCCAGCACCATGATGGTGATGATGATCGCCAGCACGCCGTCGCTGAATGCCTCGAGCCGGGTCTTGTGCATGAGTCCCTCCTCAGCGTCGCAGGCGGGCGAAGGCGAAGTTGCGCCCGTAGCCGAGCCGGATCGCCATGTGGATCCAGACCATGGCCATGGGCTCGAGATAGCGGGCCGCCTGCAGGTCGCCGCAATCAACTGCGTCAAACCCTATCATCGTTGCCAGGGCAATGACCGCGGCGCGGGCCTCCGCATCGTCTCCGCATACTGGCATGAACGGGGTGCCATCCGCATAGTGGCTGTTGGCCATGTTTTCAGCGCCGGTCGTGTTGAATGCCTTGACGACGCGCGCGCCGTTGGCACATTTTGCCATCTCCTCGGCACCCGATGTCGTCGTGCCGAAGCTTAGCCCGGCCAGGCCCGGTGCCAAAGGGTTCGTCGCATCGACGAGGATCTTGCCGTTCCAGTCGGGCACCGACCTGGCAATGCTCTCTGCCGCTGCATGAGGCACCGCAAGGATGATGACGCTGGACGCGGAAATCGCGCCGGGCACATCACCCACGCTGACTGAAGGACCCAGGGCCGACACAACTTCGCGATACTTGCTCGGATCGGGGACACCGAAAACGACCGACTCACCTTTTGCGACGAAGGCACTGGCCAAGGCCATGCCGACGTTGCCGGCGCCCAGTATGGAAATGCTCATGTCTGCTCTCCAGATTTCGCTCGCTTATCGCCCCAAGGCCTCGATCACCAGTCGGGCCGTTTCACCGCCAGAGAAGTTCTGCTGACCCGTTATCAGGTTGCCGTCGCGGACGGCGAAGCTTCGCCACATCCCGGCCTGCACGAAGTTTGCGCCAAGTTCCTTGAGCCGATCCTCGATCCGCCAGGGCATGACGTGCTTCTCCCGGGGCAACATCCCGTAGCTCCACACCGCGTTGTCGGCAAAGTCTTCCTCGACGTTGGCAAAGCCGGTCACGGTCTTGCCCTGGACGATGTATTGCCCATCGCTCCCCTTGGCGAAAGCCAGAATCGCGACGCCATGGCACAGGGCGGCCGCCACTTTCCCGGATTCATGGAACTGCACGAACTTGGCGTGGAGGTCGGCGGCCTTGTCGAAGGTGAACATGGGCGCCTGACCCCCGGCTACGACGATTGCGTCGAAATGGGCCACGTCAATCTCGGCGACCGGCCGGGTGTTATCGATGAGTGCCATGCATTCCGGGGTGTGGATGAAACCCTGGCTGATCACGTCGGTCTTGCTGTAGCCGCTTGGATCGCCGGGGTCGCTCATGGCATCGGCCTCGCATTTGCCGCCTGCCGGGCTGAATATCTCGACCGCGTATCCGGCTTCGTCGAACGCCAGAAAGGGGTGGGTCAGTTCACTCCACCAGAAACCGACTGGCCAGCCCGTTGTGGACGACACGGCGGAGTTGGCAATGACAATCGCAATGCGTTTCTTGTGGTTCGGTCGCGTGACATTCGGATTCCTGAGACTCATGGTGTGCTCCAGTAGGGACGTTGACTGCAGTATTGCCGTCTTGCGGCCCAAGATAAATAATTAAAAGCATGACTGACTGTTGCCAGATAGGACAACTATGGAATTCAGTGAGCTCAATGCCTTCGTCAAGGTGGTACAGGCAGGCAGCTTCACTCGGGCAGCGCACGGCATGGGCACGCAAAAGGCCTACTTGTCGCGTGTCATCACAAATCTCGAACAGAAACTTGGCACCCGTCTGCTGGAACGCACAACCCGTTCACTGTCGTTGACGGAGGTTGGCCGGGAGATCTTCGAGCGGGCGGTCGGGATACTCGGCGCCCTCGAGGACGCCGAGCGCGTCGCGCAGAAGATGCAGACCGAACCCAGAGGCACGTTGCGACTGACCTGCGGGGTGGAATTCGGCATGCTGGCCGTCAGCCGATGGATCGGCGAATATCTGCGGCGCTATCCCCAAGTCAATGTGGAAACGGAGTTCACGGGCCGCCTCGTCGACCTGGTGCACGAGGGATTCGATCTGGCGATCCGGATTGGACCACTCAGCGATTCGGGCCTTGCCGCGCGTCGATTAGGCGAACTCCGCTATGGCCTGTTCGCCTCGCCGGAGTACATCAAGCGTCGCGGCATGCCGGCACATCCAGTTGAGTTGCACAAGCATGACCTGCTGCATTTCACCTCAGGTCGCCATCGCCAGGGCTGGCTGCTTTCCAGGGAAGGCGAGCAGCATACGATCGCCATTTCATCCAGGTTGCGGATCAACAATAGCTTTGCGATCCGGGATGCTGCCGTCCAGGGGCTCGGTATCGCGAAGCTGCCGCTTGCGGTGGTGCAAGATGCGCCGTCAGGAGCATTGGTGCGCGTCTTGACTGACTGGAACAGCCCAACCTTTCCCGTGAGCGCAGTCTTCCCCGGTGTCCGCTATCTCACTCCCAAGGTCCGCGCGTTTATCGATCATGCCGTTGCGTCGTTCGGCGAGTATTGAAGTCCGAGCAGCGCTTGTGGCAGCCCCAGACGAAGCTCAGTCACAGCTTTTGTCCAGCCCGCCTCGGGCGCTCGAAGCGACCTCATCCTGTAACCGCTGATGTTCCTTCCTTGCGGGCCACATCACTTTTTCTTGGAGGTCCGCTGATTGCACCGGAGCAGGCAATGATCTTCACAGCCGCAGAGCTCCCGGCGCGAATCCCCTGCTGGTCTGTCGACAAGTCCCCGGTCCGATCCACCCCCACCGAGCACACGAGCCAACCCCAAATTATTGAATCTTGCGGTGTCGGCTGCGACCACAAAGATTCGCTGTGGACGACCGAAGTGTATGTGTGCAATGGGCCTTGGGTTTCTATGCCAAGCCTATGAACGTGTGATACGTCGAGTCGAGCGAGTCACAGGCTTCGGCTGCGGCAATTTCATGATCTGGTCTGCCTCGTTCAGCACGAACGCGTGGAAGGCCTGCACGATCGGCGACATGCGCTTGCCGCTGCGGTGAACCAGGTACCACTCCTTCATGATCGGGAAGCCTTCGACGCTGAGGATGGCGACGCGGTTCAGGGCCAGCTCGAATTCCAGCGTATGCAGCGACACGATGCCGAGCCCCAGCCCCGCCATGACGGCATGCTTGATGGCCTCGTTGCGGCTCATTTCCATCGGAGTGTGAAGCTTGATGCCGCGCTGCTGGAAGAAGCGTTCGACCGCATTGCGCGTGCCGGAGCCGCGCTCGCGCAGGATGAAGTTTTCCTCGACCAGCTGGCTGAGCGGCACGCGGGCGATGCCGACGAGCGGGTGGTCGGGCGGCGCGATGATCACCAGCGGGTTCTGCATGAACGCCTGGGCATCCAGTTCGATGTTGTCGGGCGGCGTGCCCATGATCGCCATGTCCGGCGTGTTGTCCTGAAGCTGCTGCACCATTTCCTCGCGGTTGGTGACCTCGAGGTGAACCTGGGTGCCGGGGTGCCGCTTGATGAAGGCCGCCAGCAGATAGGGCGCGAAATACTTCCCGGTGCTGGTGACGGTCAGGGCGAGCGTGCCGCGCTTTACGCCCTTCATGTCGTCGAGCACCGACTCGATGTCGCGGAACTGCTGGGCGATGGTGCGGCTGAAGGCGTAGACCGCCTTGCCGGCTTCGGTCAGAAAGATCTTCTTGCCCATTTGCTCGAACAGCGGCATGCCGACTTCCTGTTCCAGCTGCTTGATCTGGGTGGAAACCGCGGGCTGGGTCAGGTGCAGTTCCTCGGAAGCGCGCGTGAAGCTGGAATTGCGTGCAACGGCCTCCAGCAGGCGCAATTGGCGGAATGTCACGTTCATCAGGCTCTCCTTTTGACGGCGGATGCATTCATCTTGGTAAATGGAAACAATAAAAATTATTCATTTTTTTTTATGAAACTACAAACTTATAGTTCATCCCAAGGGCGAATGCAGGGCTGCCCGAAGCCAGCACCTTAATGATCAACGGCTGAAGCATAAGGAAACCAGATTATGAGTGAAGCGACTGCAACCGCACAGGACCAACGCCTCAGCGGACGTGAAGCGGCCATCGCCCGCCGTCAGGCGCTCTCCCAGCATGGGAAGAGCGGGCTCTCCTCCAGCAAGGACGCCCCAAGCCGGAGCGCGACCGAAGCCCGCATGGCTGCGCGCAGCAATGCGACCGCAGCGACTCCGGCCGAAGCAGCACCCGCCGAGGCCAGAAGCTGCGGCTGCCAGCATGGCGAAACTTTCTCCGCGCGCATCGAAGCCGCAAGGCCTGCGAGCGATCTGACGCCGGAAGCCCCTTCCGCCGCGCGCCAGCGTCGCATCGAGCAGTCGTTGCGGGGACGTGGCGACGCCGCCCCCTGCCGCCCCTGCGGTCGTGTTCGCCCTGAGCCCGAGAAAGTGGAAACCGGGACGACGCTGTCCGGCAGCACGGTCACCGGCAACCAGGTCGAGCGCACGTCGCGCGTGACCGGCAACGAGGCAGGTTCCTGCCGCACGGTTACCGGCACCGAATACGTCGGTGCCGAGCAGTTCGGCGAGTTCTGCGGCACGCTGCCCGAGCCGTCGCCGGCCAAGGTGGGGACGAGCAGCACCAGCCGTGGCCGCCGCGTGACCGGCACCGAAGTGGGCCGCAGCACCCGGGTCACCGGCGACGAGCATGGCACCTGCAAGCGCGTGACCGGTACCGAATACCTGGCGGCCGAGCAGGTCGGCGAATTCTGCGGCACCACGCCTGAGCCGCGTCCGGAAAAGGTCAGCGTCGGCACGACCGAAAAGCGCCAGTCCGTGACCGGCACCGACCTCGATCGAACGGTGCGCGTCACCGGCGGCGAGCACGGGGCGCAGCGCGCGATCACCGGGACGGCTTATGCCGATGCCACGGCGACGCGCAATGGCGGGGGCATCGCCCCAAAAAAGGTGGAAACCAGTCACACGAGCGCTGGCGCAACGGTGAGCGGCACCCGAGTGGGTCGCTCGTCGAGCCTTACCGGCGTTGAGCAGGGCGCCTGCAAGCGTGTGACGGGTGCCGACTACATCGCCAGCGAGGAGTTCGTGTCCTTCTGCCGGGAGCAACCCTATCAGTCGCCGGCCAAGGTCGGCGTGTCGCGCACCCTGGGTGGCCAGGACGTTTCCGGCAGCCAGGTCGGACGTTCGATCAAGGTCACCGGGGACGAATATGGTGCCTGCAAGCCGGTGACCGGCAGTTCGTACATCGGCGCCGAGCAGTTCGCCGAGTTCTGCGCGACGCGCGTCGCGGCCGAGGCCATCAACCGTGCGCGGCTGGGCCGCAGCCCGGCGTTGACCGGCATTCAGCCCGGTCCGGACGCGAAGCTGACCGGCAACGAGCGCGGCGAATGCCAGCCGATCAGCGGCACGCCCTATGTCGGCGAGGACCAGGCGGCAGAGGCCTGCGGCATTGCGCCCATGGAAGCCGAGCGGCCGCGCGACTTTTCCGTCGCGACGCCGGCGCGCCTGGCACGCAGCAGCGAAACACGTCGCATCACCGGCAGTGCCTACGGCGACGGCGGCCGCATCACCGGCCCCATGGCGCGCGCGGTCGGCCTGATCTCGGGCACGCCCGAGTTCCGCTACCGCGAGGAAGCAGCAACCGGCGTTGCCGCGCCTGCGCCCGCCACGGCCCCGGCACCTGCAGCACCCGAGCGCATCACCGGCGAGGGCCGTGAGCGCCGCATCACCGGCGATGCCTGGGATCGCGGCGACCGCGTCACCGGCACCGAAGGCCGTTCGGCGCAGCGGCGCAACCCGACCATGCGTGGCGATCCCCGCGGCAACGGCGTCTCCGCTCGCGACACCCGCGAAGTCGAGCGTCCGGCGCCGAGCGCCAGTCGCATCACCGGCAGCAGCGGCAACGCCAGCACCGGCGCGATGATCACCGTGTCCGGCGGGGCCCGGGGCTGAACGCGCAGCGAGGACGATCCGCCATGAATACCCGTCAACGCAGCGAAGCGATGTGCGCACGCCAGCCGGCTCCGGCAGGCATGGCGATCCGTACCGCGCCTGCAGCGAGCGTGCTGCCGAGTTGGCCCCAGCGGCCGAGCTTCTGCCCGCCCGGCATGCACGAGCGAGGCGGCGAGTGCGTGAACAGCACCTGCGCGTCGCAAGCTCACCCGTTGATCGATGTCGCCCGCAATGCCGTCCTGGCTGACTACGAACGCACGATCCGCCAGCGCTTCGATGCCATCGTGCCGACGCTCAAGGAGATCGCCGCGCAGCAGCATGAGGCGGGTTTCGAGCAGCGCGCGCAGCAGATTGCGCGTGAGCGGCTCGGCTTCGAGCTGCCGGAAACGGTGCTTGCCGATGCCTGGGTAACCACCCTCGACATGCGCAAGCTTTACGGCTACTGCGTGCTGCAGGCCTACCATGCGCTGGCGCAGGAATTCGGCGCGCGCTGGAACGGTCACGCGGAAGCGGAAGCCATGCAGCGCTTCTTCATCGAGTGCGGCTTTCACGAGATCGACATCACGCCCTGTGCCGATGGCCGTCTCAAGGGCCTGCTGCAGTTCGTGCTGCGCCTGCCGCATCAGGCGGTGCGTCGCCGCAAATCCTACGCCGGCGCGATGTTCGATGTCGAACTGAACGTCAAGCAGTGGATCGAGACGGAACTGCGCCGCTACCGCGAAGGCCTGCCGACCACCTCGGATGCCGGCACGCGCTACCTCAAGATCGCGGTGTACCACAGCAGCAGCTCGGATCCGCATCACGAGGGCTGCGCCGCCCACGGCAGCGACGACAGGAAGGCCGCGCAGGCTGCCCTCGATCGCCTGGCAGCGTTCCGCACCGCGATCGAGAACGGTTTCTGCTGCGGTGCTTCGGTCGCGACGCTGCTGATCGGCGTGGACACCGACAACGATGCGATCAGGGTTCACGTCCCGGATGCCAGCGGCGAGATGAGCGTCGATTGCTTCGTCGACAACCTGGCGGTGCACCAGCAGACCGCCGGCATGGCGGCTTCCGAAGCACGCTGGCGACTCGGCGCGGCGATCGACAAGGCCGTCCGCGGGGCCGGTCGCGGCGATCCCGATCCGGGCATGCGACGGCTGATCGAGCGCCTGCTGACGAACAACCTGTCGCAGATCGACTACGTCTGCACCCAGCACAACGGGCGCTACGCCGACATCGGCCATGCGGAGCGATTCATCAACATCGGCGACGGGTTCGACGAGGTGCATCTGCGCAACCTGGCCTACTTCGGTCACATGCACACGATCGAGGAAGGCGCGGCCGACATGGACGTGGGCATCAGGATTTTCAGCAAGCTCAACGTGTCGCGCGGCCTGCCGATCCCGATCGCGATCCATTACCGCTACGACGAGCAGGTGCCGGGATCGCGCGAGCGCGCCGTGGCACGCTGCCTGCGCATCAAGTCGGCGATCGAGTCGCGCTACCCCGATCTTGCCAGGGAAGGGCTGCTGGTTTGCGGCATGACGGTGCAGGGCAAGGCGCCGGGCAGCGGGCAGGAAACCGTGGCGGACAACGCATCCGCTTCGCAAGGGCATTGAGGTGATTCATGAAGATCATGCAAGTTGAAAAAACACTGGTCTCGACCAATCGCGTACGCGAAATGGGCCATCGTCCGCTTCTCGTGGTGCAGGAAAAGGCTGGCGGCTCGCGCAGCGTGGCGGTCGACGCGGTCGGCTGCATCCCGGGCGACTGGGTGATCTGCGTCGGCAGTTCCGCGGCGCGCGAAGCGGCGGGCGCGAAGGATTACCCGAGCGACCTGACCATCGTCGGCATCATCGACCACTGGCAGGAGCATTGAGATGGAAGTCATGCGCGTCGTGTCCGACCTGGTGTGCACGCGCCGCATCCCGGGGCTCTACAGCACGTCGCTGCGCGTGCTGGCCGACGAGCAAGGCAGGCTTTCGGTGGCGGTGGATCCGGTCGGCGTGCCGGAAGGCAAATGGGTATTTACCGCCGGCGGCTCGGCCGCCCGCTATGGCGCCGGCGACTACAGGATTCTTACTGATTTGACGATCCTCGGGATCATCGACCAGTGGAGTGTGACGGAAGCACGTCACGAAGCAAGCAAGGAAGTTTCATTAACCGTGTAAAGGAGAAGCATCATGGCAAACACAATGACGGGCATCGCCCTTGGAATGATTGAAACGCGTGGACTGGTGCCGGCTATCGAGGCTGCTGATGCCATGACCAAAGCTGCCGAGGTCCGGCTGATCGGTCGCCAGTTCGTCGGCGGCGGCTACGTGACCGTGCTGGTGCGCGGCGAAACAGGCGCGGTCAACGCCGCGGTCCGTGCCGGCGCCGACGCCTGCGAGCGCGTCGGTGACGGCCTGGTTGCCGCGCACATCATCGCCCGTGTCCACAACGAGGTGGAGAACATTCTTCCCACCGCAGCAGCCGCCTGATTTGTCGGAACAACGTTTTGTCTAAAGGAGAGTGAAAATGGCTACTGGAATGACTGGTATTGCTCTGGGCATGATCGAAACCCGCGGCCTGGTGCCGGCCATCGAGGCGGCGGACGCCATGACCAAGGCGGCCGAAGTGCGCCTCATCGGCCGCCAGTTCGTCGGCGGCGGCTATGTGACCGTGCTGGTGCGCGGCGAAACCGGGGCAGTCAACGCTGCGGTCCGTGCCGGCGCCGATGCCTGCGAGCGCGTCGGTGACGGCCTCGTTGCCGCGCACATCATCGCCCGTGTCCACAACGAAGTCGAAAACATCCTGCCCACTGCTGCTGCTGCCTGATCGGGGCGCATCATGGACATGATGGTGGAAAAGGTCGAAGCGATCGACGAGGCCATGACCAGTGCGACCCACGGGATCGCGCTGGGCATGATCGAAACCCGTGGTCTGGTACCCGCCATCGAGGCGGCGGATGCCATGACCAAGGCGGCCGAAGTGCGCCTGGTCGGTCGCCAGTTCGTCGGCGGCGGCTACGTGACCATTCTGGTCCGTGGTGAAACCGGCGCGGTCAACGCTGCGGTCCGTGCCGGCGCGGATGCCTGCGAGCGGGTGGGCGACGGACTCATCGCCGCCCACATCATCGCCCGCGTGCACGGCGAAGTGGAGCATATCCTGCCGACCCGGCCCAGCGCAGACGGTGCAGGCCGTGACGGCGACGTGAGCTGCATCGCAGTCAGATGAAAGGCGCGGCATGGCAATCGATCCACGATTACTCGGCTATCTGAATCGGGCGCTGGCCCACGAGATGGCGGCGGTGCAGCAGTACATGGCCCAGTCCAGGCTCTGCGAGCATTGGGACCTGGCGGACCTCTGTGCGCATTTTCGCCAGGACGTCACCGAGGAGCTCGGCCACGTACAAAGCCTGATGGATGCCCTGCTCAAGCTGGGTGCGGCGCCGAACGCGACGCAACTGCCCCCGGTGCGGCTCGGACGCAGCCTCGGCGAGATGATCGCCATCGACCGCGTGCTGGAAGTGGAGGCGATCCGCCTGTACGAGGAAGCGGCGGCTTATTGCGGGCGCGTTCGCGACTTCGCACACCATGGCCTGTTCGCCGGCATTCTGCGCGACGAGTTGATGCATCTGGACGAGCTCGGCAAGATGGAAGCGGATTTACCCGACAAGGAACGACGCTATGCCTGAAGAAAACAACCTCATCCCGCACTGGCAGCGCCAGGATCTGCCGCCGATGCTGACCCGGCGTTTCGAATTCGAGACCTACGCCGAGACCCGGCGCTTTCTCGACGGCGTCGCCAAGGTAGCCGAAGCGGCACAGCGTTATCCGAATCTGAGCTTCGGCAAGACCTATGTCAGCGTGACGCTCGATGCGGACGGCAAGAAAGTCGGCCCGGACCTGGTGGCGCTGGCGCAGCAGATCGATGCGCTGACGGCTGGCGCGGCGTAAGCGCCATGGCCGTCTTGCGGATCGCGCTGGCGAACCAGAAAGGCGGCACCGGCAAGACGACGCTCGCGGTCAATCTGGCGGCCGGCCTGCATCGGCGCGGTGCGACCGTGCTGCTCGACGCCGATCCGCAAGGCTCGGCCGGGCACTGGGCGCAGGTGGGGATGCAGGCCGGCGACCTGCCACCGGTTCGGCGCGTGGCGGGCAATGCGGTCGAATCGGCGATCGGCGGCGCCGCGCGCACCGAGCGCTACGTCGTGGTGGACTGCCCGCCGCACCTGCAGTCCGATGCGTTGCGCCGCGTCATGCGGGCGGTCGACGTGGTGCTGATCCCGGTGCAGCCTTCGCCGCTCGACCTCTGGGCCAGTGTCGACATGGCCGACGCGGTGCAGGCGGCGCAGAAGCGTAACGCGCGCATGCGGGCGTATCTGGTCGTGAACCAGCTCGACCGGCGCAATGCACTGTCGGGTGCGATGCAGGCGGCGCTGGCCGAATTCGGCGTGCCGGCGCTGGCAAGTGGATTGACACGGCGCGCGGCATTTCGCAGCGCGGCGCTCGAGGGTGGCAGCGTCTACGCGCTGGGTGCACGCGGCGCGGCGGCTGTCGAGGACGTTGAAGCAATCATCGAGGAGGTGTTGAAGTGAACAAGGTATCCGGCAAGCTCGCCGCAGGCGTGCGCAAGGTCAAGACCCGACAAAAGCCCGCCGTCGCCGTCGAGAAGACGGCCCCGGTCCCGACGGAATCGAAGCGTGCGACGACAGCGCCAAAGGCTGCGTCGTCGGCAATGCATCCGGCCCGCATCTGGCCGGATTGACCGTGTACGTCGCAGGCGGGTGCCGCAGCGCCGGGGTCCCCCTAGCAGCCGCGTCGAGGCGGCACCTGCCTGAGGGCGTGCACATGGATCGGGCGATCATCGCCGCTGAATGAGGAATCGGGTTGCCCCGGAAGATCCAGGGCAGTGGGTGCGTCGTCCCGACCTGCCCGAGGTAGCGAATCGCCGCGGTTCGTTATGAAACCGACGTTGGGTGGCGAGGCGCCGGTTTCGGACCGGTTCCGCCCAGCACGAACTGCTTGAAGGCCTGCGCCACCGGCGACAGCCGCTTGTTGGCGCGATGGACCACATACCAGTGGCGCATGATCGGGAAGCCCTCGACCTTCAGCACGGCCAGGCGCCGCAGGGCCAATTCCAGTTCGAGCGTCTGCTGCGACAGCAGGCCGAGTCCGAGACCGGCCTGCACGGCCTGGCGGATCGCCTCGTTGCTGCTCATTTCCATGCTGCTGCGGATTTCCAGCCCGCGCTCGGCGAAAAAGCGTTCCATCGCGCCGCGCGTGCCCGAACCGCTCTCGCGTACTAGAAAGGGTTCGGCCGCGACCTGAGCGAGCGTCACCTTGCGCCTGGCCGCCAGTGGATGATTCGGCGGCGCGATCACCACCAGGGGATTGTCCATGAAGCGCGTCGCCGAGAGGTCGAGTCCCTCCGGTACCTGTCCCATGATGGCGAGATCGATGCGGTTGTTCGCCAGCAGATCGAGCACGGCCGCACGGTTCGACACATCGAGATGAATCCCCACGCCCGGGTAGTCGGCGCGAAAGCGAGCCAGGATGCCGGTGGCGACGGCGTTGACCGTTGCCGTCACCGCAAGCTTCAGGCTGCCGCTTTCGACCCCCCTGATCTGGGCCAGATTGTGCTGCAGGTCGTCGAGTCGCGCCGTGATCGCCTGGCTCGCGTGCAGGACCTCGCGGCCGGCGTCGGTAAGAAAAATCCTGCGCCCGATCTGTTCGGTGAGCGGCTGGCCGAGGATGGCCTCGATCCCGCGCACCTGCATCGAGACGGCCGGCTGCGACAGATGCAGTTCCTCCGCCGCCCGCGAGAAGGAGAGGTTGCGGGCGACCGCCTCGAAGACCCGGAATTGTCGGAGCGTCAGTCGGCGCATGGCGCAAACATATAAGCCTTCTTATATAGGTTTTATCAAGAATATTGAATTTTAATTATATTGCATGCCCCGTATAGTCCGCCTGCCGTTTCCGGGGCGAGCGCGCTCCTGAAACCTTATCCACCTATCGCAGGAGCAAGCCATGGATCAGTCCGCACGCTACGCCGACCTTTCCCTGAAAGAGGAAGACCTCATCAAGGGCGGCAAGCACATTCTCGTCGCCTACAAGATGAAACCGAAGTCCGGCTACGGCTATCTCGAAGCCGCTGCGCACTTTGCGGCGGAGTCGTCCACCGGCACCAACGTCGAAGTCTGCACCACCGATGAGTTCACCAAGGGCGTCGACGCGCTGGTGTACTACATCGACGAAGCCACCGAAGACATGCGGATCGCCTACCCGATCGACCTGTTCGACCGCAACGTCACCGACGGCCGCATGATGATCGTTTCCTTCCTGACGCTGGTGATCGGCAACAACCAGGGCATGGGCGACATCGAGCACGCCAAGATCCACGACTTCTACGTGCCCGAGCGCGCCATCCAGCTGTTCGACGGCCCCGCCAAGGACATCTCCGACATGTGGCGCATCCTCGGCCGCCCGGTGGTCAACGGCGGCTATATCGCCGGCACCATCATCAAGCCCAAGCTGGGCCTGCGCCCCGAGCCCTTCGCCAACGCGGCCTACCAGTTCTGGCTGGGCGGCGACTTCATCAAGAACGACGAACCCCAGGGCAACCAGGTCTTCTGCCCGCTGAAGAAGGTGCTGCCGCTGGTCTATGACGCCATGAAGCGCGCCCAGGACGAAACCGGCCAGGCCAAGCTGTTCTCCCTGAACATCACCGCGGACGACCACTACGAAATGTGCGCCCGCGCCGATTACGGTCTGGAAGTGTTCGGCCCCGATGCGGACAAGGTGGCCTTCCTGGTCGACGGTTTCGTCGGCGGCCCCGGCATGATCACCACCGCCCGCCGTCAGTACCCCAACCAGTACCTGCACTACCACCGCGCCGGCCACGGCATGATCACTTCGCCCTCCGCCAAGCGCGGCTACACCGCGTTCGTGCTGGCCAAGATCTCGCGTCTGCAGGGCGCGTCCGGCATCCACGTCGGCACCATGGGCTACGGCAAGATGGAAGGCGACGCCACCGACAAGCTGATCGCCTACATGATCGAGCGCGACGAGTGCCAGGGTCCGGTCTACTACCAGAAGTGGTACGGCATGAAACCGACCACCCCGATCATCTCCGGCGGCATGAACGCGCTGCGCCTGCCCGGCTTCTTCGAGAACCTCGGCCACGGCAACGTCATCAACACGTCCGGCGGCGGTTCCTACGGCCACATCGACAGCCCGGCGGCCGGCGCGATCTCGCTGCGCCAGTCGTACGAGTGCTGGAAGTCGGGTGCCGATCCGATCGAGTTCGCCAAGAGCCACAAGGAATTCGCCCGCGCGTTCGAGTCCTTCCCCAACGACGCCGACAAGCTGTATCCGGGCTGGCGCGAAAAGCTGGGCGTGCACAAATAAGCACACGGGGACGAACCTTCGTCCTCATGCGGAACGGCGTCGACGCGACCTCTCCTAGCAGCGAAAACCCGTTCCACCGCTACACGCCCCCGGCTTGCTGGGGGCGTTTTTTCTTCCGCAGCGAGGAAATGAAATGACGGACAAAGCGCAATACCGGGTTCAAAAGGAACCTTTCTACCAGCAGCAGAAGAACGAAGTCGCCCTGTACGAGGCCGCCTACCGCAACCGTCTGCCGGTGATGGTCAAAGGCCCGACCGGGTGCGGCAAGTCGCGCTTCGTCGAATACATGGCGTGGAAGCTCGGCAAGCCGCTGATCACCGTCGCCTGCAACGAGGACATGACCGCCAGCGACCTGGTCGGGCGCTATCTGCTGGAAGCCGACGGCACCCGCTGGCTCGACGGCCCGCTCACGACCGCCGCGCGCATCGGCGCGATCTGCTACCTCGACGAAATTGTCGAAGCGCGCCAGGACACCACGGTGGTGATCCACCCGCTGACCGACCACCGGCGCACCCTGCCGCTCGACAAGAAGGGCGAACTGATCCAGGCGCACCCTGATTTCCAGCTGGTGATTTCCTACAATCCGGGCTACCAGACGCTGATGAAGGATCTGAAGCAGTCGACCAAGCAGCGCTTCACCGGCTTCGACTTCGATTACCCCGATGCCGCACTCGAAGCGCAGATCGTGGCCAAGGAAACCGGCATGGACGAAGCCGTGGCGGCACAGCTGGTGAAAATCGGCGGGGTTGCGCGCAGCCTGAAAGGGCACGGGCTCGACGAAGGCATCTCGACCCGCCTGCTGGTCTACGCGGCGACGCTGATCAAGGACGGCGTGGCGCCGACGGACGCCTGCCGCATGGCGCTGGTGCGGCCGATCACCGACGACGCCGACATCCGCGAAACGCTGGATCACGCGATCGACGCGACGTTTGCCTAAAGCTTATGAATAAATCTACCGCGCGACCCGATTCCGGCCCTGCGATGCTCACCGTACCCATTTGTACGGTTGCGCTTCTCGGACCGGACTCGGGCCTGCTCGCTACGATTTCTTCACAAGCTTTAAACAAGCCATGACCGAAACCGAATACCAGCACCCGCTGATGGCTGCCTACTGGAAGCAGCTCGACACCCGCTTCCCGCAGGTCGAGGAGGTGTTCGAGGACGTCATGGCCGAGGCGCTGGCCGTGCTGACGCGTGAAGGCATCGACGCCTATCTGGAAGCGGCGCGCGTCGTCGGCAAGCTGGGACGCGGCGTCGAGCCGATGCTGGTCTTCCTGGAAGAGTGGCCGTCGGTTGCGAAGGCGGTGGGCGAGTCGGCCTTGCCGGCCGTGATGGCGCTGATCCAGCGCCTGCAGAAATCCCCCAACGGCCGTGCCATCGCGCCCTTCCTGCAGACGCTCGCGCCGGTCGCGCGCCGGCTGCAGTCGGCGGCGCAGTTGCAGCATTACCTCGACATCACCCTCGATCTGAAGGCGCGCACCACCGGATCCATCCACGGACACCACACCACTTTCCCCAGCCCGGGCTTGCCGGAATTCTTCGCGCAGGCGCCGGGCCTGTTCAACCAGCTCACGCTCGCAGGGCTGAAGAACTGGGTGGAGTACGGCATCCGCAACTACCGCAACCATCCCGAGCGGCAAAAGGACTATTTCAGCCTGCAGTCGGCCGACGCCCGTGCAGTGCTGCAACGCGAGCGCCATGGAACATTATTGGTCGACGTCGAGCGCAAGCTCGATCTCTACCTGCGCGGCTTGTGGCAGGACAGCGAGCATCTGGTGCCTTACTCCACCGCGTTCGACGAAATCCGCAAGCCCGTTCCCTATTACGACAAGCTCGGCATGCGCCTGCCAGACGTGTACGACGATGCGGGCGAGATCAGCGGCCTCGACCGCTACCGCGCGACGCTCGCCCACATGGTCGGCCACCGCCGCTGGAGCGACGCGCAGGTTGCCGACAACTGGAGCCCGTTCCAGCGCATGGCGGTGGAATTCTTCGAGGACTGCCGCATCGATACGCTGCTGATCGGCGAATATCCCGGCCTGCGCCGCATCTTCCTCGCGCTGCATCCGAAGCCGCTGGAAAACGCCTGCGATCCCGAGACCACGTCCTGCCTGCGGCATCGCATGGCGATGCTGTCGCGCGCACTGCTCGATCCGCATCATGGCTACACTGATGCCGACTTGCTGGAATATGTACAGCGCTTCCACGCCGCGCTGGCGCACGGCGAATCCTCGACGCGCGAGATCGCCGCGCTGGCCTTGAGCTACGTCGCGAAAACCCGCCGCCAGAGCGACCAGTTCGCCCGCGTCCACTTCGACGACACCGTGGTCGATTACCGCGACGACAACCGCCAGTTGTGGAAATTCATCGAAGCGGGCGACGAGGAAGAGGCCTTCGACGAAGAACGCAGGATCGAGCCGGGCGAAGAGATCCGCGGCCTGCCGCCGCGCCACTACCCCGAGTGGGACTACAACAGCCAGACCTATCGCCCCGACTGGGCGAGCGTCTACGAATCGCTGCACGCCAGCGGCAATCCGGCCGACATCGATCGCCTGCTCGCCAAGCACGGCGCGCTCGCCAAGCAGCTGAAGAAAATGCTCGACCTCTTGAAGCCGCAGGACAAGGTGCGCATCCGCTACCAGGAAGAAGGCAGCGAACTCGACCTCGACGTCGCCATCCGCTCGCTCATCGATTTCAAGGGCGGTGCCACGCCCGACCCGCGCATCAACATGAGCCACCGTACCGACGGTCGCGACATCGCCGTGATGCTCCTGCTCGATCTGTCGGAATCGTTGAACGAAAAAGCCGCCGGCAGCGACCAGACCATCCTCGAACTCAGCCAGGAAGCCGTCTCGCTGCTGGCCTGGGCCATCGAAAAGCTCGGCGACCCGTTCGCGATCGCGGGCTTCCATTCCAACACCCGCCACGACGTGCGCTACCAGCACATCAAGGGCTACGGCGAACACTGGAACGACGAAGTGAAGGCGCGGCTGGCCGCGATGGAGGCCGGCTGGTCGACCCGGATGGGTGCCGCGATGCGGCACGCTGCGCACTACCTTTCGGCACGCAAGGCCGACAAGAAACTGATGCTCATCCTCACCGACGGCAGGCCGTCCGACGTCGACGCCCACGACGAACGCCTGCTCATCGAGGACGCACGGCAGGCCGTGAAGGAACTCGACCAGGACGGCATCTTCGCCTACTGCATCAGCCTCGACCCCAGGGCCGACGAATACGTCGGCGACATCTTCGGCCGGCAGTTCAGCGTCATCGACCATGTGGCGCGGCTGCCGGAGCGGCTGCCGAAACTGTTCATGGCGCTGACGAAGTAAGCCGGCTCACGCCTGCCACACGCCATACCCCGCCTCGCGGAAATCGATCGCCAGTTCCACCTCCAGCGCGCTTGCCTCGTGGTACGACAGCGGGCCGTAGCGTTCGCAGAGTTCGGGCAGCAGGCGCAGGCCGCAGGTTTTCACGAAGCGATTCGACTGGATGCCGGCCTTGTGCCTGTCGAAGCGCAGGCCCGGGCGCTGCCCGCCAGCGCCACGCCATAGGTCTGGAAACGCAGTACCACCGGCGCGTACAGGGCGTCGGCTATCGAAAAATCCCCGAAGAGGAACGCCCCGTCCGCCCCGAACCGGGTACGGCATGTCGTCCAGATCGCCACGACGCGTGCGATGTCCGCCAGGCATTCCGGCGTCTGGGCCCGGCCGGGCCGGCACCTTGCCCGAGGGTGATGATTTTTCCAGAGCGACCCGCGATTCGGGCGGGTAGAGCGGAATGCGCCCTTGCTCGAAGGGAATGTCCGTCTGACCCATCGCCAGCCAGGGGCGCCGCGACCAGGAAGAGTAGTTCTTGTTGCCGATGACGAGGGTGGGCGGGAGCATGCGAAACCCTCGGCGGAATGCGGGCGACGGGGCCGTGAGCTGAAAAAAGGCCACTCCTGCAGGGAGTGGCCTGGATGGGCAGACGGCCATGGCGAACCGGGCCCGGCTGCGCGGGATTACTTCGTCTTGGCAGCGGCGTTCTTGCCAGCGACAGCGGACTTGAAGCCGGCGCCCGCCGTGAAA
>JAYRNU010000032.1:0-33837 GCA_041912015.1 Thiobacillus sp.
CAAAGCGCCCGTCCTAGTGTCGCTTCGTTACCTGGATGCCTTCAGAGAAGACCTGACGGATGGGAAACCGCTCGTCAGCTTTCTCGCTGAAGCATTTGGAATCACTCTTGGGCTGCCAGCAGCAATACAAAGTCAATGTGCTGAGGGGAAAGTGATTACCCCGGCGATACAGCTGTCTGTTCCTATTGGCTTCGGAACAATGAATTTGAGCATTGCAGAGGGCGAAGTTGATAAGCAACCCGTTGTAATCATGGACACGTCGGTATCCTTCGCAGAGGCAACGCCTCCAGAGGTAGACCAAATCATGGAAGGCTTTGGAAAAGCACGAGAAGTTATCCATGATTTATTTGTGGGCCTAACGCAGAGTCTCGCAGACCGCATGAAAGCAGAGGGAGTAAAGGCTTGAGCCTCCATCTAATTGAATTGAAGTGCCATGTGGTTTCTCCCCCTCACAGCATGAGGGAGAGCGAAGTGTCGCCGTCTGCTCTGCAGGCTCAGCGAGTGGGAGCCGTCGCCCTGAAGGGGAAGGGGCTAACGACATCTGGTTTGGCTAATCGGATTCATGTGGCCCCGTATGCATTGCCGTATAACGAGCTCTTTTCTGGTATTACAAGGCATGTGGGCGTGCGCTGGAGCGTAACTGAAGAACAGACACTTCAAACTCTCGCGGAGAAGAGAGTAAAGGAATCTGCTTTACAGGCAGCTAAAGAGAAATTGGGTGAACACGCGGCCTACAGGCTTGAGCGTTTCATGACCTATCAGGAAGGTTGGGACTCAGGAAGAGGAGGTCAGCTCCAATTGGGCTCTCTGGAAGGGCTAACTAAACTCCTAACCATGGTGGACCTTGGTAATCGTGACGCGGCAATTTTCATGTCACCTGACGGGAACGTCGTAGTGAACTGGCATAGAAATCAGGGATCGCTGCTAGAGATTGAGATTTTCCAAGACACAATCCTTTGCTTTGATGAGGCAGAGGATTCGGAGGCATACTTATCGATGGATAGGTTTGCTGTTGGTGAGTATTTTTCCCACCATGAATAGCAGGCAAAAAATTCAAAGTGGGAAAAAGCGAGAAGGAGCTGCTAGAGCGTCCCGTTATTAAGGATGAGGAGGTTGTGCTGAGAGCGTTACATGAGCCATTTTGGGACTCCGAGGCCAATCGTGGGACGCCTAGCGCATTTGTAGGAAACCGAATATCGGTCAGTCGGGTCGCCATTTTGTCGGAAGAATCTATTCTGGCGATATTTCGACGGGATCTGGAAACTGAATCTCGCGTTGTAAACGGCTTCGCTGAAGTCGATGTGGCGAGCATTAGAGGCTGTGGTGAGACGGCGAATGGTGGTGATGGCGTATTCCTTTGTGTCGTTGAGGATCCGATATCTACAGACAACGATGCCCACGCAGAAATAATGGGCTCGGACGAGAAAAAGACTGCGTTCAAAAAAATCACCCGAGGGGTCGCGAACAAGATCCTCCAGAAATGTAAGTTCAAGGTGCTTTAGAAACCTGCACGCCCCATCAAATCATTTCGTCGGTTATGCCTAAACTGTCCCGTAGCCAACTCTACGCGTTGGTTTGGTCAAAGCCGATGATCCATCTGGCTAAAGAGTTCGACATCTCAGATGTCGGCTTGGCAAAGATCTGTCGAAAGCACGATATACCCCTACCCGGCCTCGGCCACTGGGCCAAAGTGGCAGCCGGCAAGAAGGTCAAAACAATTTCTCTATCCCACCCTGAGGATGATTCTCAGATCGACGTCGGTGAGCGCTCGCCCACGCTGAGAGCCCTGTATGCCAAGAAGAGAGAGTGGGCCAAGCATGAGAAACAGATTCTTGCCACAGTTCCGCCGATATCCGTTCCAGACGCGTTGGATAGCCCTCACCGGCTGACTAAGGCGACCAAGAAATTCTTCGAGGAACTCGAAGCAAAGATTGCACGGGCCAAAGCTCGCAAGAGCTCGCACGAAATCTATGCGGCTCCACTCGGGCAACACGGCCGTTACACATGCCCGGGTTCCAAGGGATTTGATCTGACAGTATCGCTTGGGCAATTGGATCGCGCTCTACTTTTCCTGGATACCTTGGTGAAGACTTTGGAAACCCAGGGATTCAAGGTTTCTAACAATGCCGAAGGTCCGAAAAGTCATCTCAAATACGTTGAGGCAGCCAAGGACGACGAGGGCATCCGCTTTTCTCTGTCGGAGGGTTATCGGCGTCGGATGTTGAGCTCGGAGGAACTAGAGGTCGTCCGCGAGAAATGGTCCTGGGCTAGCGAATATGAAATGGTGCCAAGCGGCAAATTTACCTTTACCGTGAATGGCCGAGAAAGCTGGACCGAACGGAAGTGGATCGACGACGCGAAGAAACTTGAAGAGCGCCTTCCGGCGATCCTCGCAGAGTTCAATGACCTGATCCCGAGGCAGAAGCAGCTGAGGATTGATAGGGCTCGGGAGAAGGAAGAGCGTTGGAAGCAAGAGAGAAAGGCCGAACGCGCACGCTGGACCAGATCTGCTCAGTTGCGACAACTCGAGGAAGCGTTATTGGAAGCGGAACGGCTCGATAGGCTCCAAAAATTAAAGAGCTATCTGCGTCAGCTTGAGGAGAAGTATTCCGCGGTCAATGGCGCCAGCCCGTCAGGTAATTCCGCGGATTGGTTCTACCTGATTAGGAAGATGGTCGAAAACGAGGATCCGAGGCTTTCCAGGATCGAGAAGCTAGTGCGTTTAAACGAACGAGAGCCATCAGAGATCGATTGGGTGCCGAGGCAAGAGGATGACGAACCTTGAGGGGCTTTGGTGACTGCCTATTGCTGCGGCACTAATTCCCGCACAATATCACCGCAGTGCCATTTTCTCCGGCGTAATGCTACCGGGCTGAAGACGGAAATAATGGCTGACCCATTGATTTATCGCGTCCCCAAGTGTCACTATTTCCGGACGCGTTCAGTTTTCCGCAGAGAGCTTGATTGCCTGACTTGGAACGTTCATCCGCATGGCAACAGGCAAACTAAAAAGCCCGGCATGACCGGGCTTTTTCAATGCATGCCTAGACGAAATCAGTTCTTGTTCGTTTCGACTGGAAGGCCTGCTTCCTTCCATTCCGGAAATCCCCCGCGGAACCAGTAGACGTTCTTCCAGCCAGCCTGAATGGCCATGGTGGCGGATTTGTAGCTCTTCCAGCAGATGGTGCCGTCGCAGTACATGATGAACGGGGCGTTCTTGTCCTTCGGCAGCTTGTTCAGCGCGAACTGGTCGTCACCCTGGTCGAAACCGACTTCCTTGGCGCTGCCTTCCTTGTACGGTATGGAAATGGCGCCCGGTACGTGGGCGGTCTGATACTCCTCTTCCACCCGCACGTCGTAGACCGGCATACCCGCTGCAATCAGGGCCTTGGCTTCCGCGGCGGAAATGATCTTGGCTCCTGGCAGACTCGTGGGCGTGGTATTCAGCATCGAGGCAACACTCTTGAAGTCGGCCTTGGAGGCGCTGCTCATTGCAAGATGAAGACTGTTGCCCTTCTGCAGCGTAGCGACCAGTCTTTGCTGTGCATCAACCGGCACGCTCTGCGGCTGAACGGAGAGCGCGCGCAATGGCACCGATGCGCTGGTGAAGACGATTCGCCCGCCATTGGCCGCGGTCCAGGTCTTGGCCTCGTCGGCGGAGGCGACGGCAAGGTCGTAGCGGCCCAGTTTCAAGCCATACAGCGGCGCCTCGGCCATGCGGTGGAACTTGACTTCCGAAAAGTCGCTTCTGGACAGCCCGCGGCTGTTGATTTCGCTGCGGGCAATGCCACCCATCAGCGACTCGTAATCAGGAACCCCGAGCCGAGCTTCTGAATGGGCGGTCAGGGAACCATTGAAGCCCGGCCCGGCGACGAAGGCGGCGGCTGTCATTTCGTCCGACTTGAGGATGGGCTCGAACTTGAACTTGCTGACGTTGGCGATGACCTGGGACGGGCCGAACACCAGGTCCAGCGCACCGTTCTTTGCCTGTTTGATGGCGGAAAAGCCGCGTTTGTAATATTGCAGGTGGACCGGCTGGCCGACCGCACGTTCGACTTCCTTGGTAAAGGCGCGATAGCGCTGGTCGGTGCTTGTGTCGGCGATGGACTCGTCCTGGCCAAGCACCACTCCTAGCGTGAGCGACGGTGCAGCGTGCGCAAGCGTGGATACAAGAAGCAGCGGCAGAAGTGCAAATCGAAGCATGGTCGTCTCCATGGTTGAATGTCAGGAGTAACGACGCTTGCTGAGAAAAATTGAATCTAGGCGTCAGGTCGATGCGGACGGTGGTTCAAGCCAGCGCTGCAACTGGCCACGCAACGCGTCTGCTTGGACCGGCAGCGCCAGGGCAGCATCGATGCGCAGGCGGGCCCTGACCCTGTCGAGTACCGCCTGGTGAGTGGCCTCGTAAAAAACCAGGATACGCGTCGCGGGCAAGCCCTGCACGGCCGCAAGCAGGGACTCAAGGTTGGAAAGACGGTCGCGGAAATCGGTTTGATGGTAGAAGTCCGCCACGATGACTTGGGGTGGGGACTTGCGTACCAGACTGATGGCCTTGCGTTCGGACCATTCGGTCACCACGGTGTAACCGAGTTCCTGGTAGAGCTTCGTGTAACCTGCTGTGCCAATGAAGGCGTTGACCATGAGCAGCGTGGGAGGCATGCTCATTCGGCAGATTTGCTGGCGGGCTTCTTGGCGGTGGTTTTCCTGGGGGCGGCAGATTTCGATGCAGTTTTTTTGGTTGCAGATGCTTTTGTTTTTTTCTCTGCGGCGGGCTTGGCGGGCGCCTTTTTCTTGACAGTCTTCTTTGCGGGGCCCTTGGCGATGCGCGCGGTGATCAGTTCGATTGCTTCTTCGAGCGTAACCTCTTCAGGTGTGATGTCCTTCGGCAGCGTGGCGTTGGTGCTGCCGTGCTTGACATAGGGGCCGTAGCGGCCGCTGCGCACGGTGATGTCCTTGCCGTCCTCGGGGTGCGGGCCCAGGGTCCTGAGCACCGAGGCAGCCGAGTCGGCGCCGCGCGGCGCGCGCTCCATGGCAAGCACCTCGAGCGCACGCGGCAGATCGATTTCGTAGACGCTGTCGGTCTTGGGAATCGACTTGAACTTGCCGTCGTGCAACAGATACGGACCGAAGCGACCGTTGTTCGCAATGATCGGCAGGCCGGTGGACGGATGATGGCCCACTTCGCGTGGCAGCGAGAGAAATTTCAATGCCAGTTCGAGCGTCGCGCTTTCCAGCGGAATGTCCTTTGGCCACGATGCACGACGTGGCTTCGGGGCTTTCTTGTCTTCCGGCATCTCGCCGATCTGCACATAAGGGCCGAAGCGTCCCGACAGCAACTTGACGTCAAGACCCGTGGCTGGATCCTTGCCCAGGATGTTGTCGCCGTCGGCGGTGGCTGGATGCAGCGGGCGCGTGTAATCGCAGGCCGGGTAACCGGAACAGCCGATGAAAAGACCGCGTTTGCTCGCCTGCATGAAAAGCGGTTTGCCACACTTGGGGCAGGCCTCCAGAATAGGGCAGCCGCGCTCGACATCCTGCTTCGCCTTCAGTTCGCCTTCGAATTCCTTCCAGAACTCTCCCAGAAACTTCGACCAAACCCGTTTGCCATTGGAGACATCGTCGAGCTTGTCCTCCATTTTGGCGGTGAAGTCATAGTCGACGTAATGGTTGAAGTGTCGGGTCAGGAAGCAGTTCACCAGGCGGCCAACGTCGGTCGGCTGGAAACGCTTCTTCTCCAGAACCACGTACTCGCGCTCTTGCAGCGTGGAAATGATGCTTGCGTAGGTCGAGGGACGTCCGATGCCGTATTCCTCGAGCGCCTTCACGAGGCTTGCTTCCGTGTAGCGTGGCGGCGGCTGGGTGAAATGCTGTTCGCCGTAGAGCTTGTCGACGGGCAGGGTTTCACCCTCGGCAAGAGCGGGCAGCTTGGACTCTTCTTCATCTTCCTCGTCCTGATACACCGCAAGGAAGCCGGAGAATGCCAGGGTCTGGCCGGTGGCACGGAAAGTACCCTCGCCTACCGTGATATCCGCAGCGACCGTGTCGAACTGTGCGGCCGCCATCTGGCAGGCGACCGTGCGCTTCCAGACGAGCTCGTAGAGTCGGACCTGATCGTGCGTGAGGAATGGCTTGACCGCTTCCGGTGTTCGCAGCACCGACGTCGGACGCACGGCTTCGTGGGCCTCCTGTGCGTTCTTGGTCTTGGCCTTGTAGTGGACAGCGTGCGGGGGCAGATAGTCCTTGTCGAAGTTTGCACTGACATACTGGCGGATGTCGGTGATCGCTTCCTGAGCAAGATTCACCGAGTCGGTTCGCATGTAGGTGATGAGGCCGACCGGGCCCTCGCCGAGGTCGATGCCTTCGTACAGCTGCTGGGCGGTCCGCATCACGCGGTCGGTGGTCATGCCGAGCTGGCGCACGCCGGCCTGTTGCAAGGTCGAAGTCGTGAAGGGGGCGGCAGGATTGCGCGAACGGCGCTTCTTTTCGATGCGCATGACACGCGCATCCTTGCCCTCGAGCGTGGCGAGCCACGCCTTGCTTCGAGCCTCGTGCTCGACCGAGAATTGCTCGAGCTTTTCGCCCTTGAAATGGGTGAGCTTGGCGGTGAACGCCTGCGATCCCTTGTGGGTGTCGAGGTGAAGTGTCCAGTATTCGCGCGGCACGAAGGCCTCGATCTCCTCCTCGCGTTCGACGATCATCCTGAGCGCGGGCGACTGCACGCGGCCTGCCCCAAGGCCCGGGCTGATCTTCTTCCACAACAACGGCGACAGGTTGAAGCCGACCAGGTAATCGAGCGCACGGCGCGCCTGCTGTGCGTCGACCAGATCCGACGCGATCTCGCGCGGGTGGCGCACCGCGTCCTGAATGGCCGATTCGGTGATCTCGTAGAAGGCCACGCGCTTCATCGGCGTCTTGACCTTGCGCTCCTTGAGGATTTCGCTGATGTGCCAGGAAATCGCTTCACCCTCGCGATCCGGGTCGGTCGCCAGCAGGACTTCGTCGGCCTTCTTGGCGGCCTTGACGATGGCATCGACGTGCTTGGCATTGCGCTCGATGACCTGATATTTCATGCTGAAATTTTCAGTGTCGACCGCGCCGGTTTTCGGCTCCAGATCGCGGACGTGGCCGTAACTGGCGAGAATGTCGTAGTCGGCGCCCAGGTATTTTTTCAGCGACTTGGACTTGGACGGCGATTCGACGATGACGAGCTTGGACATGACTGGATTAATGCAGGCGTCCCGGCTCGTGATTCAACAACATGTCTTCCAGATGTGTGAAATGTTCGATCAGGCCGCGGCTCCATAGCACGATCAGGGTCATCCAGCGGACATGGTCGGGCTCAACGTCCTCGTCGACTAGGGCCATCAGGCCGGAAATCACCCATTCCCGCGACTCGGGGTCGAGAATTTGGGCACTTACCAGGTAGGACAATTCTTCGCGACAGGCCGCATTCAGCCGCTCGAGTTCTTCCGGTGCAAAATGCCGCGAATGGGCGTATGCCAGCCGTTCATGCGTCGTGCTGCTGGCCAGATGGGCAAACCAGTCGAGCGCGGCGTTGATCTGGGATTCCTCGAACCCGGCAGCGAACAGGCGCTTTTCCAGTGCGTCACGATCGGGTGCGAGCTCCGCCATGCGGAAGCTTTCGTAGAGATAAACGAGGATATCGAGCATAGTGTCAATGGATTAGTTGGTAACGCCCGCCCGGCAAGGAAGCGATTCGCCCATCGAGTTCAAGCGCCAACAGCTTCGCCGAAAGCGCTTCCAGCGTCAACCCGGTCCTTTGTGCCAGGGTGTCGAGCGTCACGGGCGCCCCTTCCAGTGCGGCCAGTAGCGGGTCGGATAGGGGCGCGGCCAGCTCGGGGGGAGCCAGGCGTTGCGCCCAGGCCAGTTCGTCCAGGATGTCGGCGGCCGATTCGACGAGTTTGGCGCCTTGCTTGATCAGCGCATGACAGCCGCGTGCGAGCGGCGAGTGGATCGAGCCGGGGATGGCGAACACCTCCCGCCCCTGCTCGGTCGCAACCCTGGCCGTGATGAGCGAACCGCTGTCGGGTGCGGCTTCCACCACCAGCACGCCGCGGCTCAAGCCGCTGATGAGCCGGTTGCGGCGTGGAAAATGACCGGGCAAGGGCGGAGTGCCGAGCGCAAACTCGGAGATGATGAGCCCGCTTTCGGCCAGTTGGCGCGCCAGCGCCTTGTTGCTTGCAGGGTAGATGCGGTCGAGCCCTGTGCCAATCACGGCGATGCTCGAGCTCGCCCCACCCAGCCCGCCGCGATGTGCTGCCGCGTCGATGCCGAGCGCCAGTCCACTGACGATGGTGAGCCCGGCATCCGACAAAGCGAGGGCAAACGCCTCGGCGTCGCGTATCCCCTGCGGGGTGGCATTGCGGCTGCCGACGATGCCGAGAGCGGGCTGGTTCAGCAAGGGCCGCCGTCCCTTGCAGTACAGTGCGACGGGGGGGTCGGCAATTTCGAGCAGGTTGCGCGGATAATCCTCGTCTGCCAGCGTCATCAGGGAGTTGCCTGGCTGGGTCAGCCAGGCATTGACCGCGTCAAGTTGTGCCGGATCGGGCTCGGCAAGCAGCGCGTCGCATTGGGAAGCGGACAGATGAGCTGACAGGGCGCTGCGCCCAGATGCCAAAACGGCCTCCGGTGAACCGAAGGCCGTCAGCAGGCGTATCAAGCTGGTGTTGCCAACCCCGGGTGCGAGGGTTAGGCGCAACCAGGCGTCGAGCGAACTCAGGGGTTCCTCACCGTGTCGAGCAGGAACACCGGCCCATTCGATTGCATGATGAGGGCGTAGGAGACGCTGTCGTAGACCCGGTAGACCATGATCAATCCGCTCTTGGTGTCCGGCATCTTGACGGCGCGCGCGTCGCCGTCGCCCAGGCAGGTGCCACGGAAATTGTCGCGGACATCGGTTGCCTGGTCATAGGTTACCTTGCTGTACTGGTTGAGGCAGCGGACATCGCTGTAGAGCCACGCGCCCCCTTCCGGAATCCCGGCTGATTTCTCATTGACCCATTTCATCCGGTCAGCCTCGTCCTTGGACAGCGTGGTCGCCATGCCTTCGCGATAGACCGCCAGAACATGGCCAGGCTCCAGGCCGTCACGGCTGCCACGGTTGATCACGACGGTCTGATAGACGCCGCTGTCGGTCAAGCCGCCGTAGGCCGAGATGATCCTGCCACTGATCTTGTTTTCCGGCGCATGCGGAACGAATTCGAAAGTCGCAGTATCGTCCGCAGCCACCAGCTTGTCTCGGGGAAGTATTTCCTCGACAGCATTGGTGATGCGGATTTTCTGTGGGGCGCCTTCGGTCAGCGTACCTGCATCGCCCAGATAGACAACTTCGTAACCGAGCAATTCGCCGGTAACCGGGTCCGTCAGCGCGTGGCCCGGACGCACAATGTTCCAGCGGGTGACACCGGGCTTGCCCCCGGTGGCGATGGCATCGTCGCCTGTGCCGAGCACGTAGCGATCCGTATTGCTGCCCAGGATGAAGGGCGCGTCGTCGAGAGCGCCGTGCGGAACCACACGCGGTTGCGACAGGAAGGGGTGAATCACGCGGATCGGAATCGCCGGGATGGCCTGATCCTGGATCTCCGTCGAGCGCATTCCGGGAGACAGCTTCACGGTTGGCAAGCCGCCTTCATCGCCTTTGACTAGCCGCAAGACGGGTTCATCCCCGCTCTTGTCGAGCACGACCATGTCACCAGGGTAAATCCAGTGAGGATTCTTGATTTCCTCGCGGTTCATCTTCCATATTTCCGGCCAGCGCCACGGATCCTTGAGGAATCGGCCGGAAATGTCCCAAAGCGTGTCGCCCTTGACCACGACATATTTGTCCGGTGCGCTGTCCTGCAGTTGAATGGAATCGGCCAGGGCCGGCATGGCCAGCAACAGGCCAAGTGAAAGAACGAGTTGACGCACGGGGGAACCCTCCATTTAGACCTTGTCTAATTTCGCGTTGAAAATATACTGTGCGCTTAGCTTACGGCCATAAGCAGCCTTATATTTAGGGTAACGCGCAAGATTTATGCAGATTTTGCATCAAAGTGTGCCCCCATCTTATTAATTCGTAAAGAGTTTTATGTTGTGCCCGGATGCGATTGGCGATTTCGACCAGAAAACGGTGCGGTTTCAGGAAACGAGGTGCTCGTGTGCATTCGAACCGAATGCTGTGCTGGATGGCTATTGAATCGAGTCCTCGAGGCCCAATTTGAAAATTGTAACTATTGATTTCGAGCCCCTTTAAATCTCAACGCGCCCAGCCAGTAAATGCCCAGACTCGACATCCTGCATTATCCCGATGCTCGCCTGCACAAGGTTGCCAAGCCGGTGGCCACGGTCGATGCGCGCATCCGGAAGCTGGTCGATGACATGGCCGAGACCATGTACGCAGCCCCCGGCATCGGACTGGCCGCCACCCAGGTCGACGTCCACGAACGCGTCATCGTCATCGACATTTCCGAAACCCATGATCAGTTGCGCGTCTTCATCAACCCTGAAATCGTTGCACAGTCGGGTCGTGCCGAGGGAGAAGAAGGTTGTCTGTCTGTGCCAGGCGTATTTGACAAGGTCGAGCGCGCAGAGCAGGTAACTGTGCGAGCGCTGGACCGCGATGGCAAGCCCTTTGAACTCAAGGCCGACGGCTTGCTGGCGGTATGCATCCAGCATGAGATGGATCATCTGATGGGCAAGGTCTTCGTCGATTACCTGTCAAACCTGAAGCGAAATCGCATCAAGGCCAAACTGGCCAAGCAGGCACGCGAACATCGTCCCGAGGCTGGGCCGATGCGTGCGTCGTTATAGCTTCGTCGTGCGCATCATCTTTGCCGGAACGCCACCGTTTGCGGCGGCGGCGCTCAATGCCCTGGCCGATGCCGGGCATGAAATTGTCCTGGTGCTGAGCCAGCCCGACCGCCCCGCCGGGCGCGGCATGAAACTTCAGTCGAGTGCGGTCAAGCAGGCTGCTCGGGCATTGGGCATCCCCTTGTTCCAGCCTGACAGCCTCAAAACGCCCGAGGCTCAGGCCGAACTCCGGGCGGCGAATCCGGACGTCATGGTGGTTGCCGCATATGGCCTGATCCTGCCTCAATCGGTACTTGATCTCCCCAGCCTAGGCTGCCTCAACATCCATGCCTCCTTGCTGCCCCGATGGCGCGGAGCAGCTCCGATCCAGCGAGCCATCCTGGCGGGCGACCGGGAAACCGGCGTTACCATCATGCAAATGGATGCCGGCCTCGATACCGGGGCCATGCTTTGCAGAACCGTCGTCCCCATTGGCGACCACGACACCGCAGCCAGCCTTCATGACGCACTGGCCAATGCCGGCGCCCATGCCATCGTCGACGCACTGGCGAATCTTTCGGGGCTGGTTCCCGAGGCTCAGGATGAAACCCGGGCGACCTATGCAGCCAAGATCAGCAAGGAAGAAGCCAGGCTGGACTGGTGCCGGCCGGCATTCGAACTCGAACGCGCGGTGCGCGCCTTCAACCCGGTTCCCGGCGCCTGGACCTTGCTGAATGGCGCACCACTGAAGATCTGGTCGGCGCAGGCGATGGAGGCGCCGCGATTTATGCAGCGAGGTGCCGTGGCCGGTTCGCATGCTCCGGGTGAGATCCTGTCTGCGGATACGGACCAGCTGGTGGTCGCCTGTGGTGAAGGGATGCTGAGCATTCGGGAACTGCAACCCGCGGGCAGCAAGCGGATGTCCGTGACGGCCTTCCTTGCCGGGCGCGCGATGTTGCCGGGAACCCGGCTCGGCTGCTGATCGGGATTCTGACGAAGCCGTGTTTTCTGTGCTGTCATCCGCATCGACGTTCTGCCCGCAATCGGGTCAGAGGCCTGTCGCAGAGGCGCCAAGGGCAGCGGCGTGCATTAACCAGCCGTTATCGAGCGTTGCTTTCGATGACTCTCCACAACTTCTTCTGCATGCCGATCCACACGGGCCCTGCCATGCGTAACCTGCAAAAATTGGCTGCTGGCGCATTGGAAGAGGTCGTTTCGGGGATGGCGCTGCACCAGGTATTGCCGCGTCGTCTGCAGCTATTGAAAACCCCGGGCGAACGCGGCGCGCTGCAGGACATCGTGTACGGCAGCCTGCGCCAGCTTGGACGACTGGATGTTTGGCTCGACACGCTGCTCGAGCGTCCGATGACCGACCCGCGACTCGGCTGGCTGTTGCGCGTCGCCCTGTACCAGCTAGCCTATACGCGTGCGCCAGCACATGCGGTGGTGCATAACGCCGTCACTGCAGCCGGGCAAGGCTGGCGGCGCGGTCTGGTCAACGCTGTGCTGAGAAATTTTCAGCGTCGTCGCCCCGAACTGGAGAAAATTGCGGACGCGCAGCCCAGCGGACGCTGGTCGCATCCTGACTGGTGGATCACCAGACTTCAAGCCGAGCATCCTGCGCACTGGCAGGCCATTCTCGAGGCCAGCCTGCTTCACCCCCCGTTCACCCTGCGCGTGAACTGTCGCCACGGCAGCGTCGCCAGCTATCTGCAACGCTTGAGCGAAGCCGGGTTGCCGGCTCGACAAACCGGTCCGGACGCCCTTACGCTCGACAAGCCGGTACCGGTTTCCAAATTGCCCGGTTTCGAACAGGGCGATGTTTCGGTGCAGGATGCAGGCGCGCAGTGGGCGGCAAGGCTGCTCGGAGCACAGCGGGGTGAGCGGGTGCTGGATGCCTGCGCGGCACCCGGCGGCAAGACCGGCCATATCCTTGAGCGCGCCGACGTATCGCTGACGACACTCGATGTGGACCCAGCGAGGTTGGAGCGGGTACGGCAAAACCTCGATCGTTTGCAGTTGAAAGCAACGCTGATCGCAGGTGATGCCGCACGACCCGAGTCCTGGTGGGATGGGGTGGCATTCGACCGCATACTGGCAGATGTTCCATGCAGCGCCTCGGGCGTCGTGCGCCGCAACCCGGATATCAAGTGGATCCGCCGCCCGGATGACATCGCTCAATTCGCGGCACAGCAAGCCGTTATTCTAAAAAGACTCTGGCCGTTGCTGGCCCCGGGTGGTACATTGCTCTACGCAACCTGCTCGGTCTTCGAAGAGGAAAACGACGGGCAGGTTCGGGCGTTTCTGGCGCATCATGCGCAGGATGCCGAGCGTTGTCCGCTTCCTGAAAACTTGTCCGACGGTTCGCTGCTGCCAGATGCCGAGCATGATGGCTTTTATTACGCCCTGCTGCGCAAGACGTGATCGAGCCATTCGCTGGCTGCCCGGGCTATTGGCTGTCTGCTGGATGGCGCTCGCGGGCTGTGTGCTGGCAGCGGACAGGAGCGCAGTCAAGCAGGCTTCCATCCGTGCCGTTCAACAGGGCTATGTGCTCGATGCGGACGTCGATGTCGTCCTCAATCCCACCCTGGAAGACGCACTGACCAAGGGCATCAACCTGTACTTCCTGCTGGAACTCGAAATCAGTCGCCCGCGCGACTGGTGGTTCGACGAGGACATCGCTGAACCCGTTCGCAAGATGCGGATTTATTACCATCTGTTGCTGCGTCGCTACGTGGTGGAATCCGGCTACACTACGCGGACCTTTGCGACGCTTGGCGAAGCGCTGGCGATGCTCGGCCGGGTCGAAGGCTGGCAGATTCTGGAGCGCGATGCGCTCAAGTCCGGGCGTTTCTACGATGCACGCCTGCGCCTGCGGCTTGACACCGCGCAACTGCCACGCCCTTTGTCTATCGGCGCGGTCACCAGCGACAAGTGGGAAATGGCAACCCCCTGGTATGCCTGGTCGTTCGAAGCCCCTGCCGCTCCGGTGGCCTCTCAGCCTTTGCCCTGATGCGCGGCCTGATTGCTGTTGCACTGATCATCGGGGGTGTCCTGCTAGCGCTGCTGTTCTATGCGAGCGGAAGCAGCAGTGTATTGTCCGACAGCTTGCCAAGCCTTTTCATTGGCGGCGGCGTGCTTGGCGTGGCGCTCCTGTTGCTGCTGGGCTGGCGTTTGTGGTGGCTGCAGAAACGGATTCGTCGCGGCGTGTTCGGCGCCAAGCTCACGCTCAAGTTGCTGATGATGTTCGGTGTCGTTGCGACGCTTCCCGGCCTGATCGTGTATGGTGCGTCGGTCTTTTTTCTCAACCGTTCCATTGAAACCTGGTTCGACGTGCGGGTCGACAATGCACTGACTGCCGGGGTCAATCTCGGCCAGGCGGCGCTCGACGATCTGCTGCGCGAACTTGACAAGAAGGCCCAGCGCATGGCCCTGTCGCTGTCCGACGAAGGCATGGGGTCGATCATCACGAGCCTTTCGACCTTGCGGGAGCAAAGCGCTGTTCAGGAACTGACGCTGTTCGATGACCGTGGCGGCGTGATCGCCCATGTAGGCAGCGAGCGCGGCACGCTGCTGCCGTTGCTGCCAGAGCGCAGCGTCCTGTGGCAGGTGCGGCAGCAACAGCCCTACAGCCGCATCGAGGAGGTCAACGAGCGCGGACTCATCATGCACGTCATCGTCCCGGTCTACACCAATGCGCTGACGGGCGAAACGCGCGTGCTGCAACTGGTGCAGCCGGTACCCGCCAACCTTGCACGAGACGCGCAAGCCGTGCAACTGGCCTACCAGGAATATCAGCAGATCGCGGTCTCGCGGCTGGGCCTCAAACGCATCTATGGCGTCGCCCTGACGCTTACGCTCATGCTGGCCCTGCTGATGACCCTCGTGATCGCCTATCTGCTGTCGGACCGTCTCGGTGCGCCGCTGCGCACACTTGCCCGGGGAACCCGTGCCGTAGCCAAGGGAGACTTTTCGCAGATGCCCTCCGTGTCGAGTCGTGACGAACTTGGGGTACTGATCCAGTCATTCAACCGCATGACCCGGCAATTGTCCGAGGCACGCGAACAGGCTGCACAGAATCACCAGGAGACCGAGCAGGCCAAGGCCTTTCTCGAGCGCGTGCTCGCCAACCTGTCGTCTGGTGTCGTGGTTCTGGACGAATCCTTGCGGATCCGCACCATGAACAGCGCGGCCGCGCAGATTCTGGGCGTGGGGACGATGAAACTCGATGCTCGGCCGCTCGCCGAACTCGGTCATCCCGGGGAGATCCTCCGTGTTTTCGGCGAGACGGTCGCGGCACGCTTTGGTGAGCAGGATGGCGAATGGCAGGAACAGATCGACTACAAGGATCATGGCAGCAGCCAGACGCTATTGCTGCGCGGCACCCGACTGCCACCCGGCGTCGAGCGCGGTTATGTGCTGGTATTCGATGATGTGACCAAGCTGATCGATGCCGAACGCAATGCCGCGTGGAGCGAGGTGGCTCGCAGGCTGGCCCACGAGATCAAGAATCCACTGACACCGATTCAGCTGTCGGCCGAACGTATCTCCCGCAAGCTGGGCGGGCGCCTGCAGGACGCGGACGCCGAATTTCTCGCCCGCGCAACGCAAACCATTGTCAATCAGGTGGCGGCCATGAAAAGCATGGTGGATGCATTTGCGGGCTATGCTCGCATGCCGCGCGCCAAGCTCGAAGCGCTGGACCTCAATGCGCTGGTGCATGAGGTTCTGGCGCTGTATGACGCCAGAACACTCGGACTGGAGCTGCGCCTCGAAGAAAGGCTGCCGCCCATCGCGGGCGACTCAACATTGTTGCGCCAAGTGATACATAATCTGCTGCAAAATGCCCAGGACGCACTCGCCGGCCACCCCTCTCCCAGGGTCGAGATCGGTACGTACCTGCGCCATAATCATAAAATTGTGTGTTTATCCGTAACAGACAATGGGGCCGGCTTCCCGGAGCATCTGATGACGCGGCTGTTCGAACCATACGCAACCACCAAGGCCAAGGGAACGGGGCTGGGCTTGGCCATCGTGAAAAAGATCGTGGAAGAGCATCATGGCAAGATCCAGATAGAAAATCTCAAACAGGGTGGTGCGGCTATACAGATTTCGCTGCCTGTATTCATGGCAGCAGGGGAGAGCACGTGAGCGGGCATATTCTCGTCGTCGATGACGAAGTGGGCATTCGTGAGTTGTTGTCGGAAATTCTCACCGACGAGGGATACGACGTGCATCTGGCCGAAAATGCCGAGGCGGCACGCGCCTTTCGGGCAGAGCGACGCCCGGACCTGGTGCTGCTCGACATCTGGATGCCCGACACGGATGGCGTAACCCTGCTCAAGGAATGGGCGGCAGGCGGCCTGCTCACCATGCCGGTCGTCATGATGTCTGGGCATGGCACCATCGATACCGCTGTCGAGGCAACCCGGCTTGGTGCGACCGACTTTCTGGAAAAGCCGGTCGCACTGGCCAAACTGATCGATACCGTCAACAAGGCGATTAAGCGTGGTGTGGCGCTGCCGAGGCGAACTCCGACCATGGATCTGTCCGCGCTCGGCAAGAGCCCCCTGATTCTTGAGCTCAAAAAGCGTCTCACCCAGATCGCAAACCATACCGCGCCGGTGCTGCTGCAGGGTGAGTCTGGCAGCGGATTCGAGATTTGTGCGCGCTTTCTGCATCAACCCGCCACGCCCTGGGTCGAAATCAAGGACCGCGCAAGACTGGTCACCGACCCGCTCAGCTATGTCGAAACCCTGGGCAAAGGCACGCTTTACCTGGCAGACGTGTGCGAACTGGGGCGTTTGGAGCAGAAAGGCCTGGGGTTGCTGATTGACCGGATCGAAGGTGGCGGCGCGCGCCTGGTGTGCTCCACGGGCCGCAGTCTGGATGTCATGGTCAGTGCGGGTGAATTCGACAGCCGCCTGTTCTACCGGCTGTCCAGTCTTGCGGTCCAGGTGCCGCCTTTGCGTGAACACCGTGAAGATATTCCGGAAATTGCCAGCTTCATGCTGGCGCAGTTGATCGAGGAAGGCGCCTGCCCGGTCAGAAGGCTGACCACGCCCTCCCTGAACCAGCTTCGCAATTTCGACTGGCCGGGCAATTTGCCGCAACTCAACAATGTTGTCCGGACATTGGCGGTCACGGCCTTGTCGAGCGAAATCGACGCCGCCGACGTCAATCGCGTGCTTGCTCCGATGAAGCAGCTGGCCCCTGCGGTTGCGCATGGCATTCCGCTTGACATTCCCTTGCGCGAAGCCCGGGATACCTTCGAGCGCATGTATTTCGAACATCTGATCCAGAAGGAAGGTGGCAGCATGACGCGGGTTGCCGACAAGTCGGGACTCGAGCGCACCCATCTCTATCGCAAGCTGAAACAGCTGAATATCAAGCATGGGCGACGGCTGGAAGAAGACCTCTGACCTCTGGGATCCCGTGTGAAAATCATCATCCTTGGAGCAGGCCAGGTCGGCGCCAATCTGGCCGAGAGCCTGGTCGCCGAAAAGAACGACATCACCGTCATCGACCTCGACACGACGCGACTGGCGCTGCTGCAGGATCGATTCGACCTGCGTACGGTTCGAGGCCATGCCGCACATCCTTCGGTCCTGAAGCAGGCGGGCGCCGATGACGCGGACATGCTGGTCGCCGTGACGCAAAGCGACGAGACCAATCTGGTGGCATGCCGAATCGGATCCACGCTGTTCAATGTGCCCACGCGCATTGCACGTATACGCTCAAGCGACTTCCTGGGACTTCCGCCGGGATTTCTGTCCGAGCATTTCGGGGTCGATGATGTGATCAGCCCCGAGCAGGAGGTGACCGATACCCTGCGTCGGCTGATCGAGCACCCCGAAGCGCTGCAGGTGCTCGATTTCGCTGACGGCAAGGTACGGCTGGTGGCTGTCCGCGCTTACCATGGCGGACCGCTGGTAGGGCACGAACTCCAGGACATCAAGCGCCACATGCCGAATCTGGAGTGCCGCATTCCGGCAATTTACCGGCGGGACCGCGGCATCGTGCCCAAGGGGATCACGGTGATCGAGCCGGGCGACGAGGTGTTTTTCCTGGCACGCAAGCAGGACATTCCAACGGTGATGCGCGAGTTGCGCCGCATGGAGCGTCCGGTCAAGAAAGTCATGATCGCCGGAGGCGGCAATATCGGGCGGCGCCTGGCGGCGCGAATCGAGCGCGACTACGACGTGAAGGTCATCGACCACAACAAGACGGTCAGCAACCTGCTGGCCGAGCAGCTTCACCACACGATGGTCCTGCAGGGCGACGCGACCGACGAGGAGTTGCTGGATCAGGAAAACGTCGCCGCGATGGATGTGTTCTGTGCGCTCACCAATGATGATGAGGACAACATCATGTCCGCGCTTCTGGCCAAAAGAATGGGCGCGAGCCGGGTGATCGCGCTGATCAACCGGTCGGCTTATGTGGATCTGGTGCAGGGCGGGGAAATCGACATCGCAATTTCGCCTGCGCAGGCCACGGTCGGGCCCTTGCTGTCAAAGATTCGCCGCGGCGACATGGTGGCGGTGCATTCCTTGCGACGTGGTGCGGCAGAGGTGCTCGAAGTGGCGGTGCACGGTGATGCAAGAACTTCCCGCGTCATCGGCAGGCGGATAGATGAAATCGACCTGCCCGAGGGGGCGACGATCGCCGCGATCATCCGCAGGAACGATGTCATCATTGCGCACCATGACACGTTGATCGAGGCGGAGGATCACCTGATCCTGTTCGCGCTCAACAAGCGCATCATTCCCAAGGTGGAAAAGCTGCTTCAGGTCGGCTTCAGCTTCTTCTGATGTCGCGCATCGCCCCCGTTCTCAACGTCCTGTCGAAGGTGGTCATGCTGTTCTCGGCCACTTTCGTGCTGCCGCTCGCCCTGTCATGGGCGCTCAACGACGCGGCGCAGCGTGCCTACGATGACGCCATCGTCATGACCTTTGCCGCGGGGGCGCTGACCTGGCTGTTTACCCGGAAATCGCAGCGCGAGTTGCAGACCCGGGACGGATTCCTGCTGGTGGTGCTGGCGTGGACGAGCCTGCCGGCATTCGCCACCCTGCCCCTGTTGATATACATGCCGGACCTGTCGTTCACCGATGCCTATTTCGAGACGGTTTCGGGAATTACCACGACCGGAGCGACGATCCTTACCGGACTCGATACGCTGCCGCTTTCCATCAATCTGTGGCGTGGCCTGCTGGTCTGGTTCGGTGGCATGGGTTTGATCGTGCTGGCTGTCGCGATCCTGCCGCTGCTTGGTGTGGGCGGCATGCAAATCTACAAGGCCGAAACACCGGGCCCGATGAAGGATACCAAGCTGACCCCACGCATCACCGAGACTGCCAAGGGCCTGTATCTCGTCTATGTCGGCATTTCGGCCGCATGCGGCGTCGCGTACTGGCTGGCAGGGATGACACCGTTCGATGCCGTCATGCACACTTTTGCAACCATGGGGCTGGGCGGTTTCTCCTCGCATGATGCAAGCTTCGCCTATTGGAACTCCCCGACAATCGAGAGCGTGGCCGTTTTTTTCATGCTGGTGGCCGGAATCAATTTTTCGACCCATTTCATCGCGTGGCGGCAGCGTTCGATATCGGCCTACGGGCTTGACCCGGAGGTGCGCTGGTTTCTGATCATTACGCTCGGCAGCGCGCTCCTGATAGCGATTTATCTGGCGGTCATGCACGTCTATCCGGACTTTTCCCGGTCCTTGCGTTATGCCTTGTTCAATACGGTCTCGATCGCCACCACGACAGGATTCGCCAATACCGACTACAACCAGTGGCCGATTTTCGCGCCGCTATGGATGTTGCTGCTTTCGTCGTTTGCCTCCTGCTCCGGCAGCACCGGCGGCGGCATGAAGATGGTGCGGGCACAGCTCCTGTTCAGGCAGGGCCGGCGCGAACTGACGCGCCTGATCCATCCATCGGCGCGCCTGCCGGTCAAACTGGCGGGGCAGGTGGTTCCGAACAACGTGATCTATGCGGTACTTGCCTTCGCCTTCCTGTACGTTTTTTTCATTATCGTCATGACGCTGGCCATGACCGCCAGCGGTCTTGAATTCATCACCGCGTTTTCTGCAGTGGTGGCCTCGATCAACAACACCGGGCCCGGGTTGAACCAGGTCGGTCCTGCTACGAACTATGCGAGTCTCAACGATTTCCAGACCTGGGTCTGCACCATCGCCATGCTGCTGGGCCGGCTTGAATTGCTGACGCTTCTGGTGGTCTTTACCCGGGCTTTCTGGCGTGCCTGAGCCGCTCGACAGGTTTCTGGCGCTGCTCGCGAGCGGCCGCGACAACGCACTGTTGCGGTTTTCGCTAGGCAACGAGTACCTCAAGCGGGATGACGCCTCGAGTGCATCGGTGCACCTGCGCCGAGCCGTCGAGCTTGACCCGGAGTATTCCGCTGCGTGGAAGCTGCTGGGCAAGGCGCTGGCCGAATCGGGGCAGTTGCCCGAAGCGCTGGCCGCCTACCGGCAAGGCATCTCGGTGGCAGAAGCGCGTGGCGACAAGCAGGCAGCCAGGGAAATGGGGGTGTTTGCTCGCCGAATCGAAAAGCGGCTTGGGTTAGAATCCGAGGATTGACTTTTTCAAGGAGCAGGACGATGACGCGGATGGTGAACTGTGTGAAGCTCGGTCGCGAAGCCGAAGGTCTGGCCTTCCAGCCGGTGCCGGGTGATCTGGGCAAGAAGATTTTCGAGAACGTATCGAAGGAAGCCTGGGCTGGCTGGCAGCGTCACCAGACCATGCTGATCAACGAGAATCGCCTCAACCTGGCCGATCCGCAGGCGCGCAGCTACCTGATGGACCAGATGGAACGCTATTTCTTCGGCGGCGGCACCGTCGATGCGGCCTCGGGCTACGTGCCGCCCAGGCGCTGAAGGGGCGTTCCGCAGTCAAAAGGGCTCCCGCGGGAGCCCTTTATTTATTCATGACTGCTACGCCGGCGCTACAGCACTTCCTTTTCGATCTCTTCCAGCGAAGTGTGGCGCACATCCTTGCCCTTGACCATGTAGACCACGTATTCCGACATATTCTTGGCGTGGTCACCCATGCGTTCGATTGCCTTGGTGACGAACAGGATATCGATGAAGACCGAAATGGTGCGCGGATCCTCCATCATGAAGGTAATCAGGTGGCGCAGGTTCAGGCGGAACTCCTCGTCCACCGACTGGTCCTGGCGCGCGATCTCGACTGCCTTCGTGGCATCGAGTCGGGCAAAGCTGTCCAGCGCCTTGCGCAGCATGTCGAGCACCAGGTCGGCCATGTACTTGACCTCCGAAAAACGCGGCAGGCTCATGCGCTCGGCGTTGTGGATCAGCTTGGCCATGCGAGCGATCTTGGCTGCCTCGTCGCCGATACGTTCCAGATCGGTGATGGTTTTCACGACCATCATCACCATGCGCAGGTCGGACGCGGTGGGCTGGCGCCGGGCAATGATGTTGATGCAGTCCTCGTCGATGGCCACTTCGAGCGCATTGACGTTGTGGTCGTTGGCATCCACCTGGTCTGCCAGTTTCATGTCTCCCTGGATCAGCGCCTCGACCGCGTTGTTGATTTGCTCCTCGATCAGGCCACCCATTTTGAGAACGCTGGCACGCACGGCTTCCAGCTCGGCATCGAACTGTTTGTAGGTGTGTTCAGTTGGCATCATGTCGACCTTTTCGAAAAATCCGCTCTCAATTATATGTCCCGAATTGTTACGGTTCGGTGTACCTACGACAGATTTCAGTTCGTGCTGAAGGGCAGTGCGTAGCGGGTGCCGTCGATGTCGAGGAACAGGGTCCAGTCGCGCCGCCCGCTGACGCACACGGGCAGGGTCACTTTTGAGGCGAAAACGCCGTCTCCGGGGCTCAGGTCGTAGCGGTTGAAGCCCATTTCCATGCCGTTCATCTGGAATTCGGCGCTGATCCGGGTGGCGCCTGGCGCCCGGACACTCAGCACGAAGGGTTCCAGCGGCACCGGCATGGCCGACAAACGGATTTCAGCGGGGCTGCCGCGGTGACTGAATCTGCAGCCTGCCAGCGGATCGGCGCATGCCACAGCCTGGGCGCCGGCCGGGCGCTTCATCCAGTAGCCGGCCACGGCAATGGCGATCATGGCCAGAACCAGCAACAGAGGGATCACTGCGCGTTTCACGTCCAGGCTCCCCGCAACAGTGCCACGCCGTGCGCGCCGTGCGATTGCGCCAGCGCAACGTCGTCGCGTCCGAGCCCCCCCAGGCCAAAGACCGGAATCGGGCTGGCTGCTGCCAGAACGGAAAAGTTTTCCCACCCCAGCGTCGGTGCATCCGGATGGGTCGGCGTGGGCAGCACTGGCGAGAGCAGCGCATAATCGGCGCCGATGGTCGCGGCATGCGCCAGTTCGGCCGCATCGTGACAGGACACGCCGACCAGAAAGTCATCCGGACCGGTGCTGTCGGGGCGCTTCGTCCATTGGGCCGCCGCGGCCGAATCGAGGTGGACGCCATCGGCATCCACAGCGCGGGCGTGTTCCAGGCTGCCGTTGAACAGCACCCGCGCGCCATGTGCCCGGGCACGGCGCACGGTTTCTCGGGCCAGCGCCAGGCGTTCGTCTTCGGGCAGATTCTTGTCGCGCAGCTGGATCAGTCGCAGGCCATTGTGCAAGGCCACATCGAGTCGCGCCAGAAAGGTGTCGATACCGAGCGACTCGGCGTGTGAAATGCCCAGCAGCGGCGGCAGCGACAGCGCCTTCAATATCGGAAAATTGGCCGGCAGCAACGGCGTCACTTCTACCGCCTCCGGCAGCTGCCAGGAAAAGACCTGGCCCTCGTGCGGATGCAGCGTGCCCTGCCACTCGAACAGGCGAAAGAAATTGAGCCGCACGGTGGCATGCGGATAGGCGAAAACCCGGGTAATCCAGCGCTGCGAGCGGGTCACGACGACCCCCAGCTCCTCGCGCAGTTCGCGTGCCAGCGCGGCCTGCAGCGTCTCTCCCGGCTCCACCTTGCCGCCGGGAAACTCCCAGTAGCCTGCGTAGACCTTGCCCGGCGGACGCTGCGCCAGCAGCACGCGCCCGTCGGGCAAGGTCAGCACGGCTGCTACGACTTCGATGATGGGCGCCTGATTCATTGCCGCCCTGCCCGGTCGCGCGCGAACTGCCATGCCACCCGGCCATTGCGTGCCCCCCGGCCCAGCGACCATTGCAGCGCGGCGCGGTCGAAGTCCGCGTCGATGACCGCGCCCAGCAATGCGGCCCAATGCCGGGCGATCGCCAGGTAGGTGTCCTGGTCCATGACATGGAAGGACACCCAGAGGCCGAAGCGGTCGGACAGCGAGATCTTCTCCTCGGTCGCTTCGCCCGGATGCACCTCGCCGCCCAGGTGCCGGGTCTCCAGGTTTTCGGCCATGAACTCCGGCATCAGGTGGCGGCGGTTGCTGGTCGCGTAGATCAGCACATTGTCGGACGGCCCGGCGAGCGAGCCGTCGAGGGCGGCCTTGAGGCTGGCATAGCCGGCTTCATGCTCGGCGAAGCTGAGATCGTCGATGAAGACGATGAAGCGATAGTCGGAATCGGCCAGCAGGTCGAACAGGTCGGGCAGACTCGGCAAGCCGGCCTTGTCCACCTCGATCAGGCGCAGGCCGCGCGAAGCGTATTTGGCGTGGATCGCCTTGACCAGCGAGGACTTGCCGGCGCCGCGCGAGCCGGTCAGCAGGACATTGTTGGCCGGCCTGCCGGCCACGAACTGTCGCGTATTGGCATCGACTCGCTGCTTCTGCTCGTCGATCGCCAGCAGGTCCTTCATGGCAACACGCTGCGGATGACGGATCGGCTTCAATCCGCCGGCCTGCGCCGACCAGCGCGCGGCGCGCACGGATTTCCAGTCTGGTGTCGAGACGGCTGGCGCCTCGAGACGGTCGAGCAGCTTGGTCAGCCGCGGCAGCAGGGCGTCGAGATCGGTCATGCCGTGATTCTAGCGGATGCCATGGACGGCGTTGCCCACAGCTCGCTTAAGAGAATTTTAGGTCCAGCCTAGCAAAGACTTAGTAACGCACCGGCCGAAATTTGCCTAAGCTGATTCCATTCGGTCGCGCAGAGCGGCCGTCTGCAACGCAACAGCTACTCAAGGAGACAACATGAAAACAACCCTGCATTTCGCCGCCCTCTTCCTGGCAGGCTCGGTCAGCATGGCCTCGGCACAGCCCGCGGACGACATCCGCCATGGCCGCTACCTGATCCAGACGTCCGGCTGCAACGACTGTCACACGCCAGGATACATGCAGAAGGACGGCAATGTCCCCGAAGCCGACTGGCTGGTCGGCGATGCGATGGGCTGGCACGGGGCGTGGGGCACCACCTATCCCGCCAATCTGCGCGTGCTGTTCCAGCAGATGGATGAAAAGACCTGGCTCGTGCGGGCGCGCCAGCCGATGCGGCCGCCGATGCCGTCGTCATCGCTGCGGGCCATGACCGACGCCGATCTCAAGGCGATCTATCTTTATGTGCGCAGCCTCGGCGCCAAGGGCCAGCCGGTGCCGATCTACGTGCCGCCTGGCGGCACGGTGGCGACGCCTTACCTCGATCTGACGCCGAAAAACCTGCCTGGCGCGGTGGCGGGACAATGAGCGGGCCGGACTGTGGCACCGCATTGCGGTGGCTCGAATCCATGCATCTCATTCGCGCCTATGAAGAGGCCCTGGTCGCGCTGCAGCGACAGGGTGCGCCCGGCACCTGCACGAGCGTGGGCCAGGAAGCCTGCGCTGTCGGCGTCGTCGATGCGCTCGACGTGCGTGATCGCATTCTGACCAACCACCGCAGCGCAGGGCACCTGATTGCCCGGGGTGCCGATCCGGATCGCCTGGTGGCCGAAGTCCTGGGTCGCGTCGATGGTTATTGCGGCGGTCGCAGCGGCAGCTTGCACATCTCGGCGCGGGAACTGGGTGTCGTGCTGACGTCGACCATCGTCGGCGGCGAGCTGTCGATGGCGACGGGGGTGGCGCTGGCGCAGAAAATGGGCCGCGGGGCGCCGGGCGGCATCGTCACGGTGTTTTTCGGCGATGGCGCGGCCTGCGAAGGCATTTTCCACGAGTCGCTCAATCTGGCGGTGCAGTGGCAACTGCCGCTGCTGTTCGTCTGCGAGAACAACCAGTGGCAGGCCTACGTGCCGCGCAGCCAGACGATGCCCGACAACGCGATCGCTGCCTGGGCATCAGGCCATGGCCTGCCCGTGACGACGGTGGACGGCAACGACGTCGAGGCGGTGCACAACGCCGCCGTCAAGGCCGTTGCCGGGATACGTGCCAGTGGACAGCCGCACTTCCTGGAACTCGTCACCTATCGCCTGCGAGGCCATTTCGAGCCGGACGACCAGTCCTATGTCGATTCTGCAGAACTCGAATCGTGGCGAAGCCGCGATCCGCTGCGCTTGTACGCCGATCGTCTGCTGGCCGAGGGACGCCTCGACGAGGCAGGCCTGGCCGCGCTGGCGCGCCGGGCACAGACGCGCATCGAGACAGCGGTCGCTTTCGCGCAATCGAGCGCATGGCCTGAAGCCGGCACGATGCTTGACCATGTCTACGTCTGAACCCTAGCGGAGGAAATCAGCATGACCCGAATGACAGCCGAACAGGCGATGCATCAGGCGTTGCACGAGGAAATGCAGCGTGACGAGCGCGTGCTGCTGATGGGCGAGGGCGTCGCAACCAAGCGCCACGATTTGGTCCGGGACTTCGGTCCGGCGCGCGTCCGCAATACCCCGCTGGCCGAGGCCATCATTGCCGGCACGGCAGTCGGCGCAGCCGCCAGTGGCTTGCGGCCGGTGATCGATCTGCTGTTCGCTCCCTTCCTGAGCTACGCCATGGATGCGCTGGTGAACAGTGCCGGCAAACTGCGCTATCTGTCGGGCGGACAGTTCGACTTTCCGCTGGTCGCGCTCAGCATGACCGGCACCGGCTGGTGTGTCGGCGCGCAGCACAATCACAACCTGGAGGCGATGTTTGTACATGCGCCCGGGCTCAAGGTCGTGATGCCGTCGACCCCTGCGGATTTCAAGGGCCTGCTCAAGGCAGCCATCCGCGACGACAATCCGGTGCTGTTCTTCGCCGATCTTGCCATGCTTTACCAGGAGGGCGAGGTCCCTGACGCTGCCGAACAGGTCGTTCCGATCGGCCAGGCCGCGGTGCGCCGTGCCGGCAGCGACGTGTCCCTGGTGGGCTATGCAAAGACCGTCGACGTCTGTCTGAAGGCGGCGACGCAATTGCAGGCACAGCACATTTCGGCCGAAGTCATCGACCTGCGCACGCTGAAACCCCTCGACGAAACGACCGTGCTGGATTCGGTGCGCAAGACCGGACGGCTCGTGGCGGTCACCGAAGCGAGTGGTCTGTGCGGGGTGGCGGCTGAACTGGCCGCACTTGCAGCGACCCGGGCATTCGACGCGCTGCGCGCACCGCCGGTGCGACTGACCGGCCCCGATGCACCGGCAGCGTCCTCCTGGGTGCTGGAGCAGGCGTTTGTCCCGACTGCCGAAGTGGTGGTCGAGGCAGTCCGTGGCATGCTGCAGGCGCCTTCGCGAGCATCGATCGAGGGCGATATGGCTGCGGCGTCCTGATGGCGTGCGGTCCTATTCCCTGAGTTGCAGCGGCTGGCCGACGTTCAGGCGGAAACGGCCGCGCCCGGTCTTTTCCAGCGCGATTGCCGGGCAGCGTTCGGCGAGCCGGCGCTGCAGCAGGATCAGGCGCGTCTCGAGGTTGTCGCCGATATCGGGCAGCGACAGGCGCGGGTCGCGCCGCAATTCACGGTTGCAGAAGTCGCGCCGGCCATTTGCCAGATACTCGTTCAGCAGCGTCCAGAGGATGCTGCCAGCGACGCCCTTGATGAGGTAGTCGTTGTCGATGAAGACGCTGCGATCGGCGGGGAAATAGCGCACTGCAAGCGGGATGCCGGTCGGCTGGGCAGCCGTCTCGGCGCGCGCGGGTTCGGCGTCGTCGGCGTCGCACTCGGACTGGCTGGCGAGCGTGGCGAGGTGGCGGGCATAGACGACCAGTGCATCCTCGTCGGTGTGGCTGAAGCAGGCATCGTGTTCGCTCTCGGCATAGAGGACGCCGATCAGCCTGCCGTTCTGGATCAGCGGTACGGCGATCTGGCTGTGGGGTTCGGCCAGGACAGGCAGGGGGATGCGCGGTTCGCCCGGGCCTGCTGAGCGCATCGCTGCCTGGTAGCTGTAGTCGCCGGTGCGGTAATTGATGCGCACCGGAATCCTCTCGCGTGCAGCGACGCCGATGATGCCTTCGCCGATTTTCACCTCCGCGCCGATTCCAGAATTCGGATACCCCAGGCTCGCCAACGCATAGAGCGCATCGCCCGTCTCGTCCAGCATCAGCAGCAGCGCGTGGCGGATGCCGAATCCCTGGTTCAGCGCGACGAGCGCGTGATCGGCGAGTTCGGACAGGTCCGTCGCCTGGTCCAGCAGATCGAACGACCGGCGCAGCTTCATCAGGGCATCGGCAGGGGGCGACGGCGGAGGCAGCGCTGGATCGACGGCCTCGATGTCGAGTACCCGATATACGTCTGCGCCGCGCAGCATGAAGACCTTGTCCATGCCGGTTTGCATGGCAATGCCCGCGAGCTGCGCCTTCATGTATTCGAACAGCGGCCCGGCGGTCTCGGTGCGAAGGTAATGCAGCCGCAGGCGAAAATGGCGGAAGCTGCCCGGCTCGATCACCTGCGCCTGGGCGTAGGGGTGGGCGAGCACGTTTTCGCGTGTCTTGCTGAAGAACTGGTAGGACAGCGCCACATGCTGGGCGTCGACATAGTGCACCTGCGACGCATAGGCGACATTGGGCGTGCCGTCCCGCGCGCAGGTCGCGATGACGGCGGGAATCGCGCCGTCCAGGCACGGACGCAAGGCGTCGAGCGTCAGCTTCATGCCGACGCCAGAATGCGGCCGGCCGCGGGGCCGGGCGTCTGGTCGAAGACGATGTCGGGTGCGAAGCGCAGCGCGACCAGGTCGCCAGTCTTCATCATGTCGATCAGTGACTTCCCCAACTCGGGCCCGTACCCGAGCGACATCAGTTCAGCCGCAAGCGCCTGGGCGTGGCGCGACCCGCATTCACGGTGCGCGGCCCTCACTGCTACGCGGGCGGCGCGCAGGGACTTGAGCTGCAGGGTCGCATGGGTGGCGGGGCGGCTGAATACGGCTGCAATGCCGCTGCCGGCGTCCAGCGCGTCGAGCACCTCATGGCCGCGATGGGCTGAGAGCAGCACGGTTACCGTCTTGCGGTCATAGGCAACCAGGCATCCCTGTGACCGGCACACGCAGGGCCAGCCGTCACGTCGGGTGGCAGCGACATTGATCGACACCGGACCCTGCAGGAAGGCGGACTGCTCAACGGTCAGCTGCACGCTCATGGCATCAGGTTCGATACTCCGCGTTGATCTTGACGTAATCGTAGGAAAAATCGCAGGTCCAAACCGTCGCCGCGGCGTCGCCGCGATTCAGCACCACGCGCACGGCAATGTCTGTCTGCTGCATGACCGCCGCGCCCTGGGCTTCCGTATAGCTCGCTGCGCGGCCGCCCTTTTCGGCCACGAGCACGTCGCCCAGATAGACCTGCAGCGCGTTGACGTCGAGGTCGGCAACGCCGGCGTAACCGATCGCCGCGAGGATGCGGCCAAGGTTGGGGTCGGACGCGAAGAAGGCGGTCTTGACCAGCGGCGAACGGGCGATGGCGTAGGCGATCTGCTTGCATTCGGCGCGGTCGGTGCCGCGCTCGACCGTCACGGCGATGAACTTGGTCGCCCCTTCGCCATCGCGCGCCATCGCCTGCGCGAGTTCGATGGCGACCGCGCTGGCGGCAGCCTTGAGCGCGGCATAGTCGGCACTCGTGGCCTTGTCGATTGCGGTGTTTCCGGCCTGCCCTGTGGCCATCAGAATGAAGCTGTCGTTGGTCGAGGTGTCGCCGTCCACGGTCACGCAGTTGAACGACACGTCGGCGATTTCCTTCACCAGTTGCTGCATCAGGGCCGGAGCGACGGCGGCGTCGGTCGCCAGAAAGCCGAGCATGGTCGCCATGTTGGGGTGGATCATGCCTGAGCCCTTGGCGATGCCGGTCACCGTGACGGTCTTGCCGCCGACCTGCGCCTGGCGCGATGCGCCCTTGGCGACGATGTCGGTGGTCATGATTGCGTGTGCGGCTTCCGACCAGTGGTCCGCAGCCAGATCGGCCTGGGCGGCGGGCAGCGCGGGCAGGATCCTGTCGATTGGCAGCGGCTCCAGAATCACGCCGGTGGAAAACGGCAGCACGTTTTCCGCGCCACAACCGAGCAGCTGTGCCACCGCTTCACAAGTCCGGCGCGCCCGCATCAGGCCGGCTTCGCCGGTTCCGGCGTTGGCGTTGCCGGTGTTGATGACCAGCGCGCGAATGTCGCCATGTGCGAGATGCTGCCTGCACAGCGTCACCGGTGCGGCACAGAAGCGGTTTTGTGTGAATACACCGGCAACCCGGGTGCCGGGGCAGAGTTCGATGAGCGTGATGTCGCGCCGTCCCGCTTTCTTGATGCCGGCGGACGCGATGCCGAGACGCACGCCCGCAATGGGCGACAGGGTGGCGGGATCGGGAGCGGTCAGGTTGACGGGCATGGCGGCTTCGCGGGTCGGAAAGCCGCTATTTTATGCCGGCCCGCCGCCAAATTGACGGCGTTGCCTACTCGACGCGACCCAGCAACGCACTCAGCGCGCGGCGAAAGCCGGGCCGCCAGGGCCACATCGGATCGAGCTCGATGGAGCGGGCGAGCGCAGCCAGCGAAATCAGCGCAAAGACGGCAAACAACAACTCCGAAACGAACTGGCGCGGAGTGAGCATGCCGAACGGGATGTCCAGAAAGCCCGGGACATAGAACAGGGTGGCAAACGCCGCGAACAGGAAAGCTGGTCCGAGGTACATGATTTCCGCAATTCTGATTGTTTCCGGAAATCAAAGCAGCCCTTGTGCCAGCCCAAAGAAATGCTTTGGAAACAACGGCATGCAACGATACACCACGGAGAACGCGGGCGTCCCTGTAAATTAATTCGACAGCTACTCGCTGACCGGCGCGGCGGCCAGCTTGCGCAGAATCTCATGCGACAGCGAGTAGAACTGCGGCGTCGGACCGAGGTCCTCGTAGATCGGGTCGCCATAATCGTCCTCGGCAATGATGCGATTGCCGGGAATGTAGGGCATGGCAACCTCGAGCTCGTCAAGGGCGGCGCTGATCAGGTCGGCCATGAGCTGGGAATCGCTGCGACTGGGGTACATCATGCGCAATGCCTCGATGCGTGCCGCATCGCGTAACGGCAGGTGGACAGTGTAGCTCCTGACTGCGGTACGCGAATGCCGCTGCTTGCCCCAGCGTTGTATCAGTTCGGCGATGCGCATGGGACCTCCTCTGCCACACGATGATTCTTTTATAGCAAAGGCCTCTGCAAGGCAAAGCCGGAATCAGTGTGATCAGGCCATCTGCCCGGTGCGGCGCCATGCCAGCGTGCGGTTGTTCGCCGGCATGGCGTAATCCCGCTGCAGCACGAGCCCCTGGTCACGCGCCAGGGCATCCACAGCCTCGAAATCGCGAACGCCCGAGGCCGGGTCGCGCGATTTCAGCCAGGCGTCGAAACGCGCGTTGCTTTCCGAAGTGAACGTGCCGTTGTAGTTGAAGGGGCCATACACCGCCAGTACGCCACCCGTTTCCAGTACCTTGCCGACCCCTTCGAAAAAGCGTTCCACCTCGGTCCAGCTCATGATATGGAGGGTGTTCGCCGAAAACACGGCGTCGTATCGGCCGCCGTGCCAGGCATCCTGGGTGACGTCGAGGGCGATGGGAGGCAGCACGTTGGGCAGGGCAGCCTCGTCGATCCACTGCCGGATTCCGCGATGGTGAAGCGGCAGATCGCCTGTCTGCCAGTGCAAATGAGGCAATTCTGGGGCGAAATAGACTGCGTGCTGCCCGGTTCCGCTGCCGATCTCCAGCACGCGGCGGCGATCGGCGAACACCTCGCGCAGCACCGCCAGGATCGGCTCCCGGTTCTGTTCGCAGGACTCGGCAAAAGGTTTGTCGTTCAAGTGCGGCCTCCGGACGGCTTGCACTGGCACTGGTAGTCGAAGCCGACGTCGGGCGCCGCCTTGCACGAGAAAGCCTGGATGCCGGCACTGCCGCAGGTGTCCCGACACTGCGCCTCCTTTCCCTGGCAAAGCGCGGCGTAATCGGGTGGCGTGGCGGTCTTGCTGGAGCTGAACGATATGCAGCCGGCAAGCAGCATGGCGGGCGGCAATATGAGCAAACGTCGAATCATGATTTCTCCTCGATAGTTCCTGAAGACCGTTTGGCGAGATGGCAACCGGGCTGACGAGCGGGAAATTACTATACGGCCTGCAGATCGACCAGCCGTCCATCGGCCAGCAACAGGGCGGCCTTGACCGGCCTGCCGGGATACAGCGCGGCGAGCAGGGTCCGATAGTCATCAAGCTGGCGCTGGTGGCGGGCAGCCAGCTGTTCGTCTGCCAGGAGGAGGCAGTCGTCCCCCGTTTTGTAGTCGAGCACCCATACCGCATCATCGTGTTCGACGACCCGGTCGAGCCGTCGCAGCTGTCCGTCCGCATCCAGCAGTTCGAGTTCGTTGAATGCGCGCCGGTACAGGGCCGGGTTGAAGTAAGGCGCCAGATGGGGCTGCGCCAGCAGGGAACGGGCATCGGCTTCGACCCGCGGCAATTCGGCTGTCACGCCCAGGCGTTGCGCCAGCGACGACAGGTCGAGCGGCCTGCCGGGCGGGGCATGCCGCTCGAGGCAGGCATGAAAAAGCTCGCCCCGGGCGGCGATGGGATGGGCGGGCGTGGCGGACAGACGTTGTCCGATGGCAGGGGCGCCCATGCGCGGCGGCACCGCGGCGGATCGCGGCGCTTCGGGCGTGGCGGCCGGCGGCAGATCGGCAGGCAGCGCGAGTGCCTGCCAGGCTGTCTGGACACGCTGCAGCCACGCACTCCTGTCCGCATCGCCGCTCACGATCAATCCCTGTTCGGCGCGGGTGAGCGCCACGTACAGCAGGTTGTCGGATTCGCGCTGCGCCAGAGCGGTCTCCTCGGCGAACCAGGGCCGCCGCGAGTCGCCGAGTTCATCACGCTTGCCGAACAGGGAAAAGTGCGCCGGTCGCGGCGCGTCGGGCGGCCACGGCGCCAGCACGCTGTAGCTTTCCGCTTTCTGATGGTCGCTGCCGCCGAGCAGCCAGACGATCGGCGCTTCCAGTCCCTTGGCGCCGTGGATGGTGAGCAGCCGGACCGCGTTTTCGCCGTCAGCTGCGAGGCCCTCGTCGGGCGCCGTGTCGGCGTCGTCGACGAGCGAGGCCAGTTCGCGGATGAAACCGGCCAGGGTCGGGTAGCGGCCGCCGTCCTGCGTCAGCGCCAGCTGCATGAAGGCGCGCAGGTTGGCCGCCACCTGCGGGCGCAATGCTTTCGGCACGGCGGCGGCGTAGCGTGCTTCGAGGTCGCCCTCGAAGTAGATGCGGTCGAGCAGATCGTGCACCGGCAGGATGCCGCAATGCGTCCGCCAGCCGGCGAGCAGCCGCGCGGCGCGTGCGAGCGTGGTTGTTGGGGCTTCAGCACCTTTACAACCACGGCCTGCGCCTTGCGGGTGGAGCGTGGCCGGGCAGTCGGGCTGATTGGCGAGCACGAGCAGGTGTTCCCAGCCGCGCGTGTCGTCCGGCGGCTGCGGCGCGAAGACGCGCAACAGATCGTCGTCGCTGCAGCCGAAAACCGGGCTTTTCAGCACGTGCGCCAATTTCAGTTCGGCGTGCGGCAGCAGCAGGGTTTCCAGCAGCGCGATCACGTCCCGTGCTTCCAGTGCATGCAGCAGGCCGCCGCGCCGCGAGGTGATGAAGGGAATGCCCGCTGCTTCCAGTTCGCGCTCGTAGACATTCAGATGGGTGCGTTTCCTGACCAGCGCCATGACGTCGCCAGGACACGCGGGACGGCGGCGTTTCGATTTTCTGTCGACCACGCCCCAGCGCCCCAGCACCTCGTCGCGCAGCATCCGGGCAAGGGTTTGCGCCTCGACATGCACGGCCTTGTCGTCGGCTTCGGCCAGCGCTGTGGTGAGCGGGTTGCGCATACAATCCCCCAGGTCGCCGCAGGCCGCGTCGTGGGTCGGAGTCCCTTCGGCGGGTAGCCGTCCAGGCATGACGGCTTCGGCTTTCCCGGCGCTGACCGGCAGGCAGCGCAGCGCGCCGGGGCGGCTGTCGTTGTCCGGCGCGTGGCTGTGGGGCGTGTAGCCATCGACATCGGCAAACACCGGATTGATCGCCTGCACGACCGCGGGCGACAGCCGTCGAGTCATGGTGGTGCTGAAATGCGGCGCATCGAAATAGGCGCGCAGAAAATCCGCCGCCGCAGTGAACACCCGCGCCTCACCGCGCCGGAAGCGGTAAATCGCCTGCTTGGGATCGCCTACGATGAACACCGTCATGTCGCTGTCCGCGTCGCGCGCCTCGCGCAGCCAGGTCGACAGCGCCTGCCACTGCAGCGGGTTGGTGTCCTGGAATTCGTCGAGCAGCAGATGCCGGTAGCGTGCGTCCAGTTTCAGTGCCAGCCCCGGCGCATGTTCCTCGCTGGCGAGCAGGCGGCAGGCCTGCCATTCGGCATCGGCGAAATCGATCACGCCCTGCTGCGCCTTGGCGTCCTGATAGCCCGCGAGCAGCGCGTGGCCGAGCAGCAGGCCATGGCGGTTGAGATTCCAGATGCGGATATCGGTCTGGATCGCGGCGATGCCTTCGAGCGCGGTTTCCAGCGCACCGAGGTCGCTCAGATAGGAAACGAGTTCCGCACCGAGCGCCTTTTCCAGTTCCTTAGTCGCCTGTTTTTTTCGTCGCTGGCCCGCCGTCATCAAGTACTTCATCAGCGCCGCATGCGCGGCGTCGGGCGCCAAGCTCAGGCTGCGCTGGACTTCCAGTGCGCGATCCCGCTCGGACTTGCCGCCCTTTTCCAGCGCGAAGCCCACCCGCTTTACCCGCGCCGCCATCGATGCATCGGCCCAGAAATCCGCCACCGGG
>JAYRNU010000033.1:0-54231 GCA_041912015.1 Thiobacillus sp.
GACCGGGCCCTTGGTCAGCACGCCCATGCCGATTGCGAATCCGAGCATGGCGAAACCCAGGCGCTTGCCGCTGGCGGCAGAGACCACGCCGTGCATGCCAATCAGCACCCAGAATGCCAGGATCACGTCGAACATCAGCGTGGTCGAGAACAGGATCCATAGCAGCGCGCTCACCAGCACCAGCGCAGCCTGGCCACCGATTTCGGCCTGCTGCGGCCAGAGGCGCCGGGCCAGCTGGTAGGTCAGCAGCAGCGCCCCTGCCGAGAACAGGGGCTGGATCAGGCGCGGCCACCACTCGTTGACGCCGAACAACGTCCAGCCCGCCTGGAACATCCAGAACATGAAAGGCGGCTTGTGGCTGTAAGGCTGGCCATTCTTGAACGGCACCAGGAAATCGCCGCGCAACCACATTTCCCACGCCGCACTGACGTAGCGGGTTTCGTCGATGGGCGTGAGCGGGCGTGTAGTGATGCCGACCATCGCCAGAATCGCGAGCAAGACGAGGCTGACGAATAGCGCAGCGCGCCCGTTCAGGTTCAAGGTTCGGAAGGTCGTCATCATGATCCCGCAAACAGTCGAGTGGCCTCACCGGAGCGACCGCCTGAATGGGGTGCGCGTCACGACAGGATGGGCGAGACCTAAAGCAGATTATAGAGCGGGCGCCATGATCAAACGGCAAACCCTTGCGAAAGTCATGGCGACCAGCTTGCCAATTTCTGGCCAGGCCTCTCGGCGTCAGCCTGGGGCAATCCTAATTCAGTCCTAATTAAGAACGTGTTCAATGAAACCCGCACAACTTCCGGATGTCACACGGCGACCTCGCGCGTCCCGACGATCAAGATGCTGATACTTTCTTCTGCCGAAGCCGCCCGGCGCATGCGCATTGCCCTGCTCGCTTCGATCCTGCTATGGCTCGGCGCATGGATGGCGTGGCAGCTGCGGGCCGATTCGGCACTGCTTCAACCATTCAGCACGATCAGCCTATTCACCTGTCTGCGTCCGTTTTTCGAACGTTTTTCAGAACTGGGATTATTCCTGTTCTATGTGCCCTTCATCGCGCTGCTGACGTACGGCATCTACGCCAGGCGGCCACTGCTCAGACTGGTCGGGCTCGCCTATTTCTACGCACAGATTTTTGGAACGCTGCTGCTGGTAGAAATCATCAAGATTGGTTGCGGAAGGCCGCGCCCCTATGCCATTTCCACGCACGACGTCCTTTGCCCGGCTCCAAGCCTTGAACATGTGTTCAACTCGTTTCCATCCGACCATGCCGTCGATGTGGCGGTGGGCGCAATGTTCGTCGTGCTCCTGCTGCGCTCGCGCCTCGCTGCCTTGCTCGCGGTGGCTGCAGCGCTGTTCATGGCGCTGTCACGCATCGCCCTCGGCCAGCATTACCTGTCTGACGTGATGGCTGGCCTGGCACTGGGCGTGGCGATCGCAGGCATCGTCACGCACGTTTACCTGCTTCCACGCTGGCGCAAGATCGAACACGCGCCGACCCAATAGTCGGCAAACCCTGCAAGGCTACTCGGCATCCTTGCCCAACGCCTGTTCGAACGTCTCGTCCAGAGTTTCCACCCCCCGGGTGCGGCGGTACAGATACATGCCCAGCGCCATGGAAACGAGGAAAAGCGCGATGGCCAGCGTGAGTTTCAGCATCGGGGCGATATGCACGCCGCTGCCGACCAGTGCGAAGACGAGGGTTTGCGGCAGATATCCAACCAGCGAGCCGGCGAAGAAATCCAGCGACCGGATACTTGTGATGCCCGCAGCCAGATTGGTCAGCAGGTTGCTGCCGACCGGCAGCAGGCGCACCAGCACGGTCATCGAAAACGGATGGTCGTGAATGAAGCGGTCGAAGCGGCCTGCACGTTCGCCGAGCTTGGCTCGCAACAGTCCCTTGCCGAAGAACCGTGCATAGCCAAAGCTCAGCATGCACCCCAGTAATGCGGCGAGTGCCCCCAGCAGCGTTCCCAGCCACAGGTTGAACGCATAACCACCGAGGAAGGCAATGATCTGGCGCGGCAGGCCGATGGCAGTGAATATCGCGCCCATCAGCAGGAACAGCAGTGCGCCGCTGAGCCCATGGCCGCGCACCCGCGCATCGATCCAGGCCTCGTTGATGCTGCTGCCGAGGTCGCTGGTCTTGAACAGGTATCCCAGCAGCGCCAGGCTGAAGATCAGCGCCAGGCCTTTGAGGATGACGCGCGCTTTCATGCTGGACGCATGCGTTCAGAGATCGGAACCGGGTTCGATCACGGGCGGGCGCACGCGACGCTGCAGCCAGGCAACGCCGAACAGGTCGACGATGCCCACCCATAACCGGTTGTGGACGCCATACTTGGACGTGCCACGTTCCCGGGCACGGTGGCGAACCGGCACCGACACCACCGCTCCACCGTTGCGCATCACCAGGGCCGGCAGGAAGCGGTGCATGTGATCGAAGTTCGGCAATTGCAGGAAAGTCTCGCGGGCAAACACCTTGAGGCCGCAGCCGGTATCCGGCGTATTGTCCCGGAGCAGGCGCGAGCGCACGCCGTTCGCGATTTTCGACGAGATGCGGCGCAGGAAGGTATCGTTGCGCTTGGCGCGCCAGCCGGCCAGCAGTTCGAGATTGGCCGGCTGCGACGCATCGTCGAGTTTGTCCAGCAGTGCCGGGATGTCCGCAGGATCATTCTGGCCATCGCCATCGAGCGTGGCGATCCACTCATGGCGCGCCGCGATCACGCCAGTGGTCACCGCGCGGCTCTGGCCGCACGAGGCGCGATGGCGAATGACGCGGAGCATCGGGAACTCGGCTTTGAGGTGGTCGAGCCGTGCCTGTGTGGCGTCGGTGCTGCCATCGTTGATGTAGATGATTTCAAACGTCGTATTGCCGGACAGCGCGGCTGCGATTTCGCGCACCAACGGCTCGACGTTGTCTTGTTCGTTCTTGACGGGAACAACCACGGAAAGCCTGCCGTGGTAGGCATGTGTCGGCATTGCGCGTTCTGTGGCCGTTGGTTCTGTGGCGGAGAGGGGGGGATTCGAACCCCCGTCAGGATATTATCCTGAACACGCTTTCCAGGCGTGCGACTTAAACCACTCATCCACCTCTCCGAGAGCGGCGCATCATACCGGAAGCGCCCACACTGGGCAAATTGCTGCAGCCCCCGTCCTGCCCGCCGCAAGTTTCGAAAAGTGGGGGTGCCCCTTGAAGCATCGTCTTCAGCCCCCATATAAATAAAAGAATTCACTAGGGAGGCCTCATGCAGGACGAACTCAAGATCGAGCCGAATACCGATACCACGCAGGGCGGGAACGACACCATGCCGAGCCTGGAAGAAGCCTTGAAGGCCGCTGAATTGCAGGCCGCCGAGCATCACGATGCCTGGCTGCGCGCCAAGGCGGAAACGGAGAACATGCGTCGCCGCGCGATGGAAGACGTCGACAAGGCCCGCAAGTTCGCTGTCGAAGGCTTCGCCAGCGAGATGCTGGCAGTCAAGGACAGCCTCGAAGCCGCCCTGGCAGCCGAATCGCCGAGCGTGGAGAACCTCAAGGACGGCGTCGAACTGACCCTGAAGCAGCTGGTTGCCGCCTTCGGGAAATTCAACCTGCACGACATCGACCCGATGGGTCAGAAGTTCGACCCGCACCAGCATCAGGCCATCCAGATGGTGGAATCCGATCAGCCGACGAACACGGTCGTGACCGTGCTGCAAAAGGGCTATCGCCTGCATGAACGGACGTTGCGACCGGCGCTGGTGATGGTTTCCAAGGGAAAAGACGCTTGAAATAGCGCTTTCCTGCCCCACATTCGAATCAATTCATTCTCTTTGTAAAGGAACACATCATGGGACGCATTATTGGCATTGATCTGGGCACGACCAACTCCTGCGTGGCAGTCATGGAAAACGGCTCGCCCAAGGTGATCGAAAACGCCGAAGGCGCGCGCACCACCCCTTCCATCGTGGCGTATACGGATGACGGCGAGATCCTGGTCGGCGCCCCCGCCAAGCGTCAGGCGGTCACCAATCCGAAGAACACCATCTTCGCGGTCAAGCGCCTGATCGGCCGCCGCTTCGAAGAGAAGGAAGTGCAGAAGGACATCGGCCTGATGCCCTACAAGATCGTCAAGGCCGACAACGGCGACGCCTGGGTCGAAGTGCGCGACAAGAAGATGGCCGCGCAGCAGGTGTCGGCCGAAACGCTGCGCAAGATGAAGAAGACCGCCGAGGACTACCTGGGCGAGGAAGTCACCGAGGCCGTGATTACCGTGCCCGCGTACTTCAACGACAGCCAGCGCCAGGCCACCAAGGACGCCGGCCGCATCGCCGGCCTCGAAGTCAAGCGCATCATCAACGAGCCGACGGCCGCTGCGCTGGCCTTCGGCATGGACAAGAAGGAAGGCGACCGCAAGATCGCAGTGTATGACCTTGGCGGCGGCACCTTCGACATCTCGATCATCGAGATTGCCGAGATGGACGGCGAGCACCAGTTCGAAGTCCTGTCGACCAACGGCGACACCTTCCTCGGCGGCGAGGACTTCGACCAGCGCCTGATCGACTACATCGCCGAAGAATTCAAGAAGGAACAGGGCGTCGACCTGAAGAAGGACGTGCTCGCCCTGCAGCGCCTCAAGGAAGCCGCGGAAAAGGCCAAGATCGAGCTGTCGTCCGGCCAGCAGACCGAAGTCAACCTGCCCTACATCACGGCAGACGCCTCCGGCCCCAAGCACCTGGCCGTGAAGATCACCCGGGCCAAGTTCGAAAGCCTGGTCGAGGACCTGATCAAGCGCACGATCGAGCCGTGCAAGCTGGCGCTCAAGGATGCCGGCCTGACCACCTCGCAGATCGACGACGTCATCCTGGTCGGCGGCCAGACCCGCATGCCCAAGGTCATGGAAGCAGTCAAGGACTTCTTCGGCAAGGACCCGCGCCGTGATGTCAACCCGGACGAGGCCGTCGCGGTGGGCGCGGCGATCCAGGGCGGCGTGCTCAAGGGCGAAGTCAAGGACGTGCTGCTGCTCGACGTGACGCCGCTCTCCCTGGGCATCGAAACCCTGGGCGGCGTGATGACCAAGCTGATTCCGAAGAACACCACGATCCCGACCAAAGCGTCGCAGGTGTTCTCGACGGCCGACGACAATCAGAGCGCAGTGACCGTGCACGTGCTGCAGGGTGAACGCGAGATGGCCGCCGGCAACAAGAGCCTCGGCCAGTTCAACCTCACCGACATCCCGCCGGCACCGCGCGGCATGCCGCAGATCGAGGTCACCTTCGACATCGACGCCAACGGCATCCTGCACGTTTCGGCCAAGGACAAGGCGACCGGCAAGGAGAACAAGATCCGCATCCAGGCCAGTTCCGGCCTCAGCGAAGAGGAAATCCAGCGCATGGTCAAGGACGCCGAGGCCAATGCCGCCGAGGACCACAAGGCCTTCGAACTGGCGTCCGCACGCAATGCCGCCGACGCGATGATCCATTCGGTCAAGAAATCGCTGGCCGACTACGGCGACAAAGTCTCGGCCGATGAAAAGGCCACGATCGAGGCTGCCCTCAAGGAGACCGAGGACGCCGTGCGCGAAGGCGACAAGGACACCATCGAAGCCAAGACCAATGCACTGGCCACTGCCAGCCACAAGCTCGCCGAGCACATGTACCAGGCCGAGCAGGGCAAGGCCCAGCCGGATCAGCAGGCCCCGGGCGGCACTTCTGGCGCGGCCGACGACAACGTGGTCGATGCCGAGTTCGAAGAAGTGAAGGACAAGTAAACCACGGCAACCGCTGAGCGGTGAGCGACAGGCGTCGTTCACCGCTTTTTTGCCTTTCCGCGCACTGCTAACCGTTTACGGCTTCCAACATGTCAAAACGCGACTACTACGAAGTCCTCGGCGTCGCCAAGAACGCCTCGGACGAGGAAATCAAGAAGGCCTACCGCAAGCTGGCCATGAAGCACCATCCTGATCGCAATCAGGACGAAGGTGCCGAGGAAAAATTCAAGGAAGCCAAGCAGGCCTACGAAGTCCTGTCCGATTCGGACAAGCGCGCGGCCTACGACCAGTTCGGCCATGCCGGCGTCGACCAGCAGGCCGGCATGGGCGGCGGCTTCGGCGGCGGCGGCTTTTCCGACGCCTTTTCCGACATCTTCGGCGACATCTTCGGCGGCGGCGGCGGCAATCGTCGCGACCGTGTCTATCGCGGCGCCGACCTGCGCTACAACCTCGAAATCGGCCTGGAAGAAGCGGCGCGCGGCACCGAGACCAAGATCCGCATCCCCTCGCTCGAGGAATGCGGCACCTGCCATGGCAGCGGCGCCAAGCCGGGCACCACGCCCACCACCTGCTCCACCTGCGGCGGGCATGGCCAGGTGCGCATCCAGCAGGGCTTCTTTTCGGTGCAGCAGACCTGTCCGCGCTGCGGCGGCAGCGGCAAGATGGTGACCGATCCCTGCACCACCTGCCATGGCGAAGGCCGCGTCAAGAAGCACAAGACCCTGTCGGTGAAGATTCCCGCCGGCGTCGACAACGGCGACCGGATCCGTCTCGGCGGCGAGGGCGAGGCCGGCGTCAACGGCGGCCCGTCTGGCGACCTGTATGTGGTGATCCATCTCAAGGATCACCCGGTATTCAAGCGCGACGGCGACGATCTGCACTGCGAGATGCCGATCTCGTTTGCCACCGCCGCCCTCGGCGGCGAACTGGAGATCCCGACGCTGGAAGGCCATGCCAAGATCAAGGTTCCGCCCGAAACGCAATCCGGAAAAGTATTCCGCCTGCGCGGCAAGGGCATCAAGGGGGTGCGCAGCCATGCACCGGGCGACCTGCTATGCCACATGCTGGTCGAAACGCCGGTGAATCTGTCCGAGCGTCAGCGCGAACTGCTGCGCGAATTCGAGGAACTGAGTCCCGGGCGCAACAACAATCCCCGCGCGCAGTCATTCATGGACAAGGTCAAGGCCTTCTTCAGCCAATGAACCGTTGCAGCCGCACCAGCCAACGGGTCTGAGCCCGGCCGACCGCGGAAGGCCCTTCAGGGCCGGGCGGATGCGAACAGCCTGAAGAAATTCCGCGTCGTCGCTTCGCCGACCGCTTCGACCGTGATGCCACGCACCCGTGCGATTTCTTCGGCGACGTGTTTGACAAACCCCGGCTCGTTGGTCTGTCCGCGATGCGGCACCGGCGCAAGATAGGGCGCATCGGTCTCGATCAGCAGGCGCTCGAGCGGGATGCTTGCCGCCACCTCGCGCAGGGCGCTGGCATTCTTGAACGTGACGATGCCGGAAAACGAAATGTAGAACCCCTGCGCGATGGCCGCCTCGGCCACCGCCCGGCTTTCGGTGAAGCAGTGCATCACGCCACCCGCCTCGCCCGCATGCTCTTCCTGCATGATACGCAGGGTGTCCTCCGCTGCGGAACGGGTATGCACGACCAGCGGCTTGCCGCAGGCGCGCGCTGCACGGATATGGGTCCGGAAACGCGTGCGCTGCCACTCTAAATCGCCGGTCAGGCGAAAATAATCCAGTCCGGTTTCACCGATCGCCACCACCTTGGGATGACCTGCCAGTTCGACAAGTTCGTCCACGGTCGGCTCGGCACAACCCTCGTGGTCGGGATGGACGCCGACCGAGGCATAGACATTGGGATACGCTTCGGCCAGCGTGCGGATTTCCGGGAATTTCTCCAGTTCGACGCCGATGCACAGCGCGTGGCTGACCTGATTGCGCGCCATGAGGTCGAACACCTCGGGCAGCTTGCCGGCAAGCTCGGGAAAATTGATGTGGCAGTGGGAATCGATATACATGCGGTGGGCAGCGCACCGCATGGCGATGCTACATGGTATGGGTCGGACGAACCGATTTTAGCGTCCCGCCGAGCAATCCTTCAATCTTGTTCTGCGCCGCCTTGCCGCTCTCGTTGAAGGCGAACTGCACGCCAACGCCCTGGATCCTGCCGCCATGCGCACCGTCAGGCGTGACCCAGATGACTTTTCCGGAAACCGGCAGCTTGGCCGGATCGTCCATCAGGGTCAGCAGCATGAACACTTCCTCGCCCATCTTGTAGCTCTTGTTGGTGGGAATGAAGAGTCCTCCCCCCTTGACGAAGGGCATGTAGGCGGCGAAAAGCGCGGATTTTTCCTTGATCGACAAGGAAAGCACGCCCGGTCGCACGGCGCCGGCGATGTCATTGACTACTGCGTTCATGGTCGACCCTCAATCCATCCATCAAACAAATGCCGATATTGAACCAGCCACGCCTGCTGCTGCAAAGTCCGGTTGAGCGGATGCGTCAGCGATCGTCCCGCGTCCGCATGCTGCCTTGCCAGCGCCAGCAGTCCTGATAGATCCACCTGCTTTCCCAGCCGCATCAGAACCTCGGCGAAATCGCGGTTGAACTGCACATTGCCGTTCAATTTTACCGCCAGCAAATCCTCCAGCCATTTGTAGGCAACCGCATGCCAGGTCTGGACCCCGATCGTCTTCCAGCGTTCCCCTTGCGTGACCGGATCCAGTTGTCCCGGATCGGCCAGGCTCTCCAGGATGCTGCGACGGTCATCGAGCTCGGCGCCCTCGGCCCAGCCGAGCGCATCCAGCGGAGCACCGCCTGACAGCGCGAGCAGGGTCGCAGCCTGCTCGACCTGCTGGTCGGCCAGCCAGCTCAGCGCGATGCCGGAGGCCGGCAACCCGACATCGAGTCGCGTGCAACGGCTGCGGATCGTCGGCAACAGTCGCCGCGGCTGGTCCGACACCAGCACGAACACCGTCTTTAACGGCGGTTCCTCGAGCACCTTTAACAGGGCATTTGCCGCTGCCAGATTCAGGCTGTCGGCCGGATCGACGAGCACCACGCGGAACCCGGCCCGGTAAGTCGACAACTGGACGTACTCGACAGCATCACGTGCCTGATCGACTTCGATCGCCGTGGCCATTCTGGTTTCGCCATCCTTGCCGCTTTTTTCCTGCAGGGAAATCTGCCGAAAGTCCGGGTGCGCACCGGCTTCGAACCAGTGGCAGGCCGGGCACGCGCCGCATGCGGCGCCGTCTGCAAGCGGCGACTCGCACAGCAGGGCCTGCGCCCACGCCAGCGCAAGTGCCCCCTTCCCGACCCCGCGCGGTCCAGCCAGCAAAAGGGCCTGCGCCGGTCGAGCCCGGGTCGCAAGCAAACGCTGCCATGGCGCTTCCAGCCAGGGATAAGGTGCGCTCATGTCAGCGCCTGCAGAAGCCGGCTGATTTCACCCTGCAGTACCGCGATGCTTTGGCGCGCATCGAGCACCCGTATGCGTCCAGGCTCGGCCCGTGCCCGTTCGAGGTAGGCTTGACGCACCCGGCTGAAGAAGCTGTCCGCCTCGCGTTCGAAACGGTCGGCGGCCCGTGCGGACGTGCGGCGCGCTTCCGCCACATCGGGCGGCACGTCGAACAGCAACGTAAGATCAGGCGCGAAGCCGCGCTGCACCCAGGTTTCGAGCGCGGCGATGCGCGCTGCCTCGATGCCGCGGCCACCGCATTGATACGCATAGCTGGCATCGGTGAAACGGTCCGACACCACCCAGGTGCCGCGCGCGAGCGCCGGCAGGATCAGTTCGGCGAGGTGCGCTTGGCGCGCCGCGAACATCAGCAGCAGTTCGGTATCGGCATCCATGTCGCGATGCAACAGCAGCTCGCGCAGGGTTTCGCCGAGCGGCGTCCCGCCGGGTTCGCGCGTGACGACGACGTCCCTGCCCTGCTGCCGCAGCCAGTCCGCGACAAAGCTCAGGTGGGTACTTTTTCCGGCGCCGTCGACGCCTTCGAGCGTAATGAATTTGCCTGACCGGGTCATCGCTGGTAGCGGTTCACGGCACGGTTATGTGCTTCGAGGGTGCTTGAAAAGACATGGGTACCATTGCCGCTGGAGACAAAATAGAGCGCATCCGTCCTGGCTGGATTGAGCGCGGCCTGGATCGCCGCCTCGCTCGGCATCGCGATCGGCGTGGGCGGCAACCCTGCGCGCGTATACGTATTGTAGGGCGTGTCGGTCTGCAGATCGATCTTGCGCAGATTGCCGTCGAAGCGCGCGCCCAGCCCGTAGATCACGGTGGGATCGGTTTGCAGGCGCATGCCCCGCTTGAGCCGGTTGACGAACACGCCGGCAATCTGCGGACGCTCGGCCGCCACGCCCGTTTCCTTTTCGACGATCGACGCCATGATCAGCGCTTCATAGGGGCTGCGGTAGGGCAGTCCCGGCGCGCGCGTTTCCCATGCGGCCATGAGTTTTTCGTGCTGAAGTCGGTAGGCGCGTCGCAGCACCTCGAGATCGGACGTGTGCGGCGCGTAGAAATAGGTATCGGGAAACAGCAGCCCTTCCGGGTTGGTTTCCTCGGCACCGATGGCCTGCATGAGTTCGGCATCGCTCATGCCGGCACTGTCGTTCCTCAGCATGGGCTGCGCGGCCAGCACCGCACGCACCTCGCGCCAGTTCTTTCCTTCGATGAATTGCACGATGGCCTTCGTCACCTCGCCGCGCTCGATCTTGGCATAGAGTTCCAGCGGCGTCAGCGGTTTGTCGAGCGTATAAACCCCCACCTTGAGCGTCCCGGCCTTGCCCAGCAGACGACCCAGCAGCCAGAATGCGCGGGGGTTCCCGATCACGCCCTCCTGTTCGAGCATCGTCGCCAGGCTGCGCAAATGGAGGCCTGGCGTGACATTGATGGTCTTCGGCAGCGGTTCGAATTGCAGGGGCTGCGTGGCGTACCAGACCAGCCAGCCGGCCCCACCCAGTCCCAGCAGGCAGGCAAGCAGAAGCGTTCGCTTAATCCATGTCTTCATACAATGCTTCGTTCAAGGTGGCCGTCCAGCCCGCTGCTGGCCATGTCACGTCATCGAGCCTCGCCACGCGGCGCACGCCGATCACGCTGTTGCAGATCATGACTTCTTCGGCTGCGAGTATAGCCTCCGGACGCATGTGGCCGACATGACAGCGGATGCCACGACGCGTCGCTGCGCACAGCAGACGGGACCGGGCCACGCCTGCCACCCCGCATTGGCCGAGGTCGGGCGTGAAGAGCTCGCCCTGCCTCGCCCAGAACAGATTGCTCATCACGCCGCTGACGACCCGCCCCGCGTCGTCGCACAGCAGGCCCTCCAGAATCGCCGGGTCGTCCCATTCCGCGCGCGCCAGCACGTTCTCGAGACGGTTCAGGTGCTTGATCCCCGCCAGCCGCGGCTGGCGTGCCAGGCGCAGCGTGCACCAGCGTGCCGTGATATCGAACGATGCATCGGGTCTGGCATGCGCCGGCAGCGGCGCCGACAACACGATGCGGGTACCCCTCGCGCTGACCGGTGCGTACCCGCGCGCACCAACACCCCGGGTAATGACGATCTTGACAACGCCATGTCCGGGCTCCGCTACCGCCAGGACTTCCTCGTGCAATCGGTCGCGCTCGGGGCAGTGCATCCCCAGCGCGGCGCAGTCTGTGGCGAGCTTGGCGTAATGATCCGACCACCACAGCGGCCGTCCGTCGTCCGTGCGCATGGTACGGAACACGCCGTCGCCATACGCCAGTCCGCGATCAAGCGCATCGATGGTGTCCGCAGCCCGGCCGTTGACGAGGATCATGCGGGTTCCAGGGCGCGCAGCAGACCCCGGGCCTTGGCGCGCGTTTCATCGAGTTCGCGTCGCGGGATGGAATCAGCCACGATGCCGGCCCCTGCCCGGAAAGCGAGTTCGTTGCCGCGCAGCAGGAAACTGCGGATCAGGATGTTGAAATCGAAGCTGCCGTCGCGATTGACATAACCAACACTGCCCGTGTAGCTGCGGCGCGGTGCCTGCTCCAGTTCGCGAATGATCTGCATGGTCCGCACCTTGGGACATCCGGTAATGGTGCCGCCCGGGAAGACGGCACGCAGAACATCGTATACGCGCATGTCCTGCCGCAACCGGCCGCGAATGGTGGACTCGATATGGTGAACATGGCGATAGCTGGCGACGTCCATCAGGGCAGCCACCTTCACGCTGCCGGTTACGCAAACCCGGCCGAGGTCGTTGCGTTCGAGATCGACCAGCATGACGTGTTCGGCACGCTCCTTGGGATGCGTCCGCAGACGCGCCCGCAGCGCAGCATCCTCCGCCGCATCCTCGCTTCTGGGGTGCGTACCTGCGATCGGGCGGGTTTCCAGCAACCCGTCTTGGCCCAGACGCACGAGCCGTTCAGGTGACGAACTCACGATTGCCCAGTCATCCATCTGCAGCAGCGCGGAAAATGGCGCGGGGTTGCCGTGCATCAGCCGGCGCAGCAGCGACGCGGGAAGGAGCGGATCCGCGAATTCGGCCCGCCAGCCGCGCGACAGGTTGACCTGGAAGACGTCGCCGTCGCGGATGTATTCCTGAATGCGTTCGACGCCGGCCAGAAACGCAGCGGGCGCATCTTCGGTCAGCGCGATTCGTCGCGGCAATTCCGCGATGGCGGGCGAAGCCTGTGCCAGATCATGGGCGATGGCCTCAACCAGCGCGTCCTGCCCCGCTTCGGCGACCAGCACGCAACGCCCGCTGGCACGGTTGTGGAGGATCGCAGCAGGAATGCGGGCCAGCCATGCCAATGGAAAATCAGTGTCCCGCGCCATGCCGGCGCTGGGTTCGAACAGGCCACCGAGTTCATAGGCGAACGCACACAGCCAGCCCCCTGCGAACGGCAGGCCGTGAGCCGGTTGTCCGGCGCTCGAAGGACTGGGTTGCATCGCAGGATGTGCCTGCAGACCCGCAAGGCCGTCGACTGCCATGATGCGCGTGGTGTCCTGCGGGAACGCGAACAGAATGTCCCACCCGAGGTCGCCACTGCTGAGGAACAGGCCGGGATAGCGCTGCGGGTCGGAAGCCTGGAGCCGGACCAGATCAGGCCGCCGGGGCCATTCCCGGATAACCAGCGCGTTCAAGCCGACTGTTGCGAGGTCAGGCGCGCTTGAAGACCAGCGATCCGTTGGTGCCGCCAAACCCGAAGTTGTTCTTCAGCGCATAGTCGATCTTCATTTCCCGCGCGGTATTGGCGCAGTAATCGAGATCGCACTCGGGATCCTGCGAGAAGATATTGATGGTCGGCGGGGAAACCTGATGATGCAGCGCCAGTACGCTGAACACCGATTCGACGCCGCCGGCGCCACCGAGCAGGTGGCCGGTCATCGACTTGGTCGAATTGACCACTGTCTTGTAAGCGGCATCACCCAGCGCAAGCTTGATCGCATCGGTCTCGTTCTTGTCGCCCAGCGGGGTCGAGGTGCCGTGCGCATTGATGTAATCGATCTGGTCGGCGTTCACCCCGGCATCACGCATCGCGTTCAGCATCGAGCGCCTGGGGCCGTCCGTGCTCGGCGCCGTCATGTGATAGGCGTCGCCGCTCATGCCGAAGCCGGCTATCTCGGCATAGATCCGGGCGCCGCGCGCCCTGGCATGCTCGTATTCTTCGAGCACCAGCACACCGGCGCCTTCGCCCAGCACGAAGCCGTCGCGATCCTTGTCCCATGGACGGCTGGCCGTCGCCGGATCGTCATTGCGCGTGGACAGGGCACGCGCAGCCGCAAAACCGCCGACACCCAGTTGCGATGTCGCACATTCGGCGCCGCCCGCGACCATCATGTCGGCGTCGCCGTAGGCAATCATGCGCGCGGAAAGTCCAATCGCATGCAGGCCGGTGGTGCAGGCCGTGACGACTGCCAGGTTGGGGCCCTTGATTCCGTACAGGATCGAAAGATTTCCGGAAATCATGTTGATGATCGACCCGGGAATGAAGAAGGGGGAAATCTTCCTCGGGCCGGATTCCATCAGCAGGGCATGCGTCTCCTCGATCAGCGGCAGGCCGCCGATTCCGGAGCCGATATTGATGCCGATGCGTTCTGCGTTGGCATCGGAGACCTCGATGCCCGAATCGCGTATCGCCTGGATGCCCGCGGCCATGCCGTACTGGATGAAAGTATCCATGCGGCGGGCTTCCTTTGGATTGAGGTACTGCTCGACCTCGAAGTTCTTCACTTCGCCCGCCATGTGTGACGCGAAAGGCGAAGGATCGAAACGTTCAATCCGGGCGATCCCGGTGCGGCCTGCGACCAGATTGTCCCAGGCTTCCGCTATGCTGTTGCCGACCGGAGAGACGATCCCCAGTCCGGTCACGACGACACGACGTTTGGACAAGAGTCAGTCCCTTTATTCGTAACGTGGAAAGCGATCAGCTCGAATGGCTGTTGACGTAGTCGATCGCCTGCTGGACGGTGGTGATCTTCTCGGCATCCTCGTCGGGGATTTCGCAGCCGAACTCTTCTTCCAGTGCCATCACCAGTTCAACCGTGTCGAGCGAATCTGCACCCAGGTCACCGACGAAGGAAGACTCGTTCTTGATGTCCGCCTCGTTGACGCCCAACTGCTCGGCGACGACCTTGATTACACGCTGTACGTTATCCATTGCTGATCCTCTCTTGAAATAAGGCCCCAGAAAATCGAGGCCGTGAAAATTGAAGCCGGACGATTTTACCAAACTTTCAGTTCGGATTACGCCATGTACATGCCGCCATTCACGTGCAGCGTGGTACCTGAAATGTAGCCTGCTGCCGGCGACGCAAGAAACGTCACGGCCTGTGCGATATCCTCCGCAGAGCCCAGCCGCCCGAGCGGAATGTGATTCAGCAGCGCCTGCCGCTGCGATTCGGGAAGCGCGCGCGTCATGTCGGTATCGATGAAGCCGGGCGCCACGCAGTTGACCGTGATGTTGCGGCTGCCGACTTCGCGTGCCAGCGATTTGGTGAACCCCATGATGCCGGCCTTGGCTGCACTGTAATTGGTCTGCCCTGCATTTCCCATCGCACCGACCACCGAGGCGATGGAGATGATGCGCCCGGCTCGTGCCTTCATCATGGCGCGCAGCACCGCACGCGAGAGGCGGAATACCGACGTCAGGTTGGTCGCCAGGATGTCATCCCATTCCTCGTCCTTCATTCGCATCAGCAGGTTGTCGCGGGTGATGCCGGCATTGTTGACCAGGATGCCGATGTCGCCGTACTGCGCGCTGATCGCGGCGATGACCGCATCGACCTCGGTTGCGTCGGTGACGTCGAGCTTCATGCCGCTGCCGGTGATGTGGGCTGCAGCGAGATAGTCGCTGATCGCCTGCGCACCCTTGTCGCTGGTGGCAGTACCCACCACGGTGGCGCCTGTCTTTCCTAGCGCCAGCGCGATTGCCTGGCCGATTCCGCGGCTCGCGCCGGTCACGAGCGCAATGTGTCCTTGCAGCATGGTGTCTCCCTATTGATCGAGTGCGGCCTGCAGGCTGGCTTCATCAACCAGCGCCACGGCGGGCAGGCTGTCGTCGATGCGCTTGTTGAGGCCTGCCAGCACCTTGCCTGGACCGCATTCGATGATGCGCTCAATGCCGGCGTTTTTCAGGGCTTGCACGGTTTCCACCCAGCGCACCGGCGTATGCAACTGCCTGGCCAGCGCAGCAGCGATCGCTGCAGGTTCGGCATGGCTCTGCACATCGGTGTTGTGCAGCACCGGAATGCCCGGTGCCTTGATCGTCACGTCCTGAAGATGGGCCAGCAGTCTTTCGGCAGCCGGGAGCATCAGCGATGAATGCGACGGCACGCTGACCGGCAGCGGCAGGGCACGCTTGGCGCCCTTTTCCTTGGCCAGCACCATCGCGCGTTCGACCGCAGCCTTGTTGCCGGCGATCACGACCTGGCCGGGAGCGTTGAGGTTGACCGCCTCGACCACCTCGCCCGCTGCCGCGTCGGCACAGACGGCCCGAACCGCATCGTCGTCCAGCCCCAGGATGGCCGCCATCGCCCCGACGCCTTCGGGAACTGCCGCCTGCATCGCTTCGGCCCGGAAACGCACCAGCCGTATCGCATCGGCAAAGCCGAGCGCGCCTGCCGCAACCAGCGCAGCATATTCGCCAAGGCTGTGGCCGGCCAACAGCGCCGGCGTCGCGCCGCCCGCCGCCTGCCACACGCGCCAGACGGCAATATCGGCCGCCAGCATTGCCGGCTGGGTGTTGACGGTCTGGTTCAGCAATTCGGACGGGCCATCGGTCACCAGTGACCACAGATCCTGGCCAAGCGCATCTGCGGCTTCGGCGAACGTGCTGCGAACCTCGGCACGATCGCCCCAGCCTTGCAGCATGCCGACCGATTGCGAGCCCTGTCCGGGAAATACAAAAGCGAGTTTCATGAGGATATTCCGTTCAGAACTTGAGAAGCGCGGAGCCCCAGGTGAAGCCGCCTCCGAAAGCCTCCATCAAGACGGTCTGGCCGCGCTGGATGCGACCGTCGCGCACGGCCACGTCGAATGCCAGCGGCACCGAAGCAGCCGAGGTATTGCCATGGCTGGCCACGGTGGTGACGACACGATCCATGCTCATGCCGAGTTTCCTTGCAGTGGCCGTGATGATGCGGATATTGGCCTGATGCGGCACCAGCCAGTCGATATCCGACTTTTGCAAACCGTTGGCTTGCAGCGTTTCGTCGACGATGCGGTCGAGCGTGTTGACCGCCATCTTGAATACGGGATTGCCCTCCATCCGCATCAGGGCCGGTTCGTTCATGCCGCTCGAAGCGCCCGTGGTGGTGCGCAACAATTCCTTGTGGCGGCCATCGGCATGGATGTGTGTGGCAATGATGCCGGGCTCGCCCGATGCCCCCAGGACCACCGCCCCTGCGCCATCGCCCCACAGAATGCAGTTGCTGCGGTCGTTCCAGTCGGTGATGCGTGACAGCGTTTCTGCGCCGATCACCAGCACATGCCTGACCGCGCCGGTCCTGATGTACTGGTCGGCTACGGACAGGGCGTACACGAAGCCGCTGCAGACGGCCTGCAGGTCGAATGCCGGCATGCCGTTGGTCATGCCGAGCTTGGACTGAACGATGCAGGCCGTGCTGGGAAAAACAAGGTCCGGAGTCGTCGTGGCAACCAGCAGCAGGTCGATGTCGTCGACCGCCAGCCCCGCCGCTTCGAGTGCAGCCTGGGCCGCCCGGGTCGCCAGGTCGCTGGTGAGCTCCCCCTCTGCGGCAATATGGCGTTCACGAATTCCGGTGCGCTCGACGATCCATTGATCGCTGGTTTCGACCAGTTTCTCGAGATCGGCGTTGGTCAGGATGCGGTCGGGCAGATAGCTGCCGGTGCCGAGGATGCGGGAAAAGGTCAAGCGGCCACCCGTTGGATGAGTTGGATCTGGTCGGTGATGCGTTTCAGCACATTGTTGCGGACTTCGTCGCTGGCTGTTTCGATCGCGTGCTCGTAAGCAAAGCGGTCGGCCGAGCCGTGGCTCTTGACCACCACGCCCCTGAGCCCCAGCAGGGTGGCGCCGTTGTATCGACGTGGATCGAGACGTCGCTTGAAACCGTTGAGGACCGGCAAGGCCATGAGCCCGGAAAGACGGGTCAGTACGTTGCGCTTGAATTCGGCGCGGATCGTGGCCGAAATCATCTTGGCCAGGCCTTCTGACGCCTTCAGGGTGACGTTGCCGACAAAGCCGTCGCACACGACCACATCGGTGGTGCCCTTGAAAATATCGTCGCCCTCGACGTTGCCGTAGAAATTCAGGTGACTGTCTCGCAGCAGTTCTGCTGCCTGCTTGACCATGTCGTTGCCCTTGATGTCTTCCTCGCCCACGTTCAGCAGGCCCACGCTCGGGTTCGGCTTGTGTTCCACAGCCGACACCAGCATGGCCCCCATGATGCCGAACTGCAGCAGATGCTCTGGCGTGCAGTCGACATTGGCTCCCATGTCGAGCACCAGCGCATGGCCATTGATCGTGGGCATCAGACCTGCAATCGCCGGGCGGTCGATGCCGGGCAACGTCTTGAGCACGAAGCGCGCAGTCGCCATCAGGGCGCCGGTATTGCCCGCCGACACACAGGCATCGGCCTCGCCGGATTTGACGAGATCGATGGCAACCCGCATGGAGGAATCTTTCTTGCCGCGCAAGGCCGCGGCGGGAGGCTCGTCCATCGCCACGACCTGACTGGCATGGCGTACGATCAGACGGGGCCCAGGCTTGACGCGATGTGCCTTGAGTTCAGCAGCGATGACATCCTGCGGACCGACCAGAATCACGTTCAGGTCGTCGTGGCGTGCAAGACATCGAGTCGCCGCCGGAACCGTGACATGAGGGCCATGATCGCCTCCCATGACATCAATGGCGACGGTGATATATCTCATGCAGCCACGAACCTTGGCCGACCTGTATGCGCCGGACCAGCGCGCACCGGGAAATTACTCGCCTTTGGCCTTGACGACCTTGCGGCCACGGTAAAAGCCGTTGGGGCTGATATGGTGGCGCAGGTGGGCTTCGCCCGTGGTGGGCTCGACGGCCAGCGGCGGGTTGGTCAGAAAATCGTGCGCACGGTGCATGCCGCGCTTGGACGGGGTCTTTTTGTTCTGCTGGACTGCCATTTACTGCTCCTTAAAAAAACAGGGGGCCAATGGATTTGGCGCCCGAATCATTGCACCCGTCAGGCAGGGCACTCACCTACTTCGTGCATGGCCGCCAGTGGCAGGCTCAATATCACTTCATCTTCTACCAGATCGAGCAGGTCGACGGTCTCGCCGACCAGAATCGCATCGCTGTCGGGCAATGCCTCCAGTCGCTCGAGTTCGGCTTCACTGCGTGCCAGATGCACGACCCGATCGATCTGCACCGTATGCTGCAGGGCGCCCAGGCAGCGCTGACAGATCAGCCCGACCTCGCCTTGTACCGTCAAGCGCAGCGAATCCCCGCTGCGCCGGTCAGTATGGCCGGCGACTCGACAGATCAGCGCGCCTTGCGTAAATTCCTGCGCAAGGCGCGGAAAGCCGGTCACATCCGACTCGGTTTCCCAGGATCGCGAATCCCTGCAAAAACGCCGCGGATCAACTACGACGGCCTGAAGCATGGCGTGCCAGCAATTCGACCTGCAGGGGCAGCGCGCACTGGATCAAGATGACGCACCCGGATAAACATTAGCCCGCAATGATATGATTTGTCGTTATTTTTGTCAAAGACACGGTGGCCATGCTTAAGAAAATTCTGGTCGCCAACCGTGGCGAGATCGCCGTCCGCATCGTACGGGCCTGCGCCGAGCTCGGTATCAAGTCAGTCGCCATCTACACGGACGCCGACCGTCATGCGCTCCACGTCAAGAAAGCCGACGAGGCCTACCATATCGGCAAGGATCCGATCCTCGGCTATCTGAATGCGCATACGCTGGTCAATCTGGCGGCAGCATCCGGCTGCGACGCGCTGCATCCCGGGTATGGCTTCCTGTCAGAAAATCCCGATCTGGCGACGATTTGCGCACGCCGCGGCATCCGCTTCATCGGCCCTTCGCCCGACGTGATCCGCCGCATGGGTGACAAGATCCAGGCACGCAACGCCATGATCGCTGCCGGCATCCCGGTCGTTCCCGGTTCGGACCACAACCTCGAAAGCGTCGACGAGGCACGCCTGCTGGCCAGCAAGATCGGCTATCCGGTCATGCTAAAGGCCACCAACGGCGGCGGCGGACGCGGCATCCGGCGCTGCGAAAGCGAAGAGGAACTGCTGAAGAACTATGATCGCGTGGTGTCGGAAGCCAGCAAGGCCTTCGGCAAGCCCGAGGTATTCGTCGAGAAATGCGTGGTCCGTCCGAAGCACATCGAAGTGCAGGTGCTGGGAGATACGCAGGGCAGCATCATTCACCTGTTCGAGCGCGACTGCTCGATCCAGCGGCGCAATCAGAAGCTCATCGAAATCGCTCCCTCGCCCCAGCTGACCGAGGCGCAACGGCAATATATCGGCAAGCTGGCCGTGCGCGCCGCCAAGGCCGTCGGCTATGTCAACGCAGGGACGGTGGAATTCCTGCTCGATTCGGACAACCAGTTCTACTTCATGGAAATGAACACCCGGTTGCAGGTCGAACATCCCATCACGGAGACCATCACCGGGGTCGACATCGTGCAGGAGCAGATTCGCATCGCGTCCGGATTGCCGCTCCAGTACAAGCAGGAGCAGATCAGTCATCGCGGCTATGCCATCGAATTCCGTGTCAACGCCGAAGACCCGAAAAACGAGTTCCTGCCCAGCCTTGGGCGCATCACCCGCTATTACTCGCCGGGCGGGCCCGGTGTGCGGGTGGACGCAGCCATCTACACGGACTACGTCATCCCGCCCTATTTCGATTCGATGTGCGCCAAGCTCACGGTGTGGAATCTGAGCTGGGAATCCACGATCGAGCGAGGCCGTCGCGCGCTCGCCGACATGCTGGTCTACGGTGTCAAGACGACGATTCCCTACTATCAGGAAATCCTCAGGAATTCCGAGTTTCGCAGCGGTCGCTTCAACACCGGCTTTGTCGATGAACACCCGGAACTCACGCAGTACACTGAAAAGAAACCGCCGGAAGTCATGGCCGCCGCGATTGCAGCCGCCATTGCCGCACACCAGGGACTCTGACATGGCCAAAGTATTCGTTACCGATCTCGTCCTGCGTGACGGACACCAGTCGATCATCGCCACCCGCATGCAGACCGCCGACATGCTGCCGATCTGCGGCAAGCTCGATGCTGCCGGCTTCTGGTCGCTGGAAGCCTGGGGCGGGGCCACCTTCGACGCCTGCGTCCGCTTCCTGCGCGAGGACCCGTGGGAGCGCCTGCGCAAGCTCAGGACGGCGTTGCCCAACACACGCATCCAGATGCTCCTGCGCGGTCAGAACCTGCTGGGCTACCGCAATTATGCCGACGATGTGGTGCGCGCTTTCGTGCAGAAATCGGCGGACAACGGCGTCGACGTGTTCCGCGTGTTCGATGCGATGAACGACCTGCGCAACCTGCGCGTTTCGATCGAATCGGTCAAGGCAGCCGGCAAGCATGCGGAAGGCGCGATCTGCTACACCACCAGCCCGGTGCACGACATCCCCCACTTCGTCGAGCTCGCCAGGGGGCTGGCCGAGATGGGCTGCGACACCATCGCGATCAAGGACATGGCGGGCCTGCTGACGCCCTACACCGCTTTCGAGCTGGTGCACGCAATCCGCGCGGCCACGCACCTGCCCATCCATACCCACAGCCATGCCACGTCGGGACTGGCGCACATGACCCACCTGAAGGCGGTGGAAGCCGGCGCGACCATCATCGACACCTGTGTCGGCGCATTTGCCGAAGGCGCCAGCCATCCCACCACGCAAAGCCTGGTCGCGGCGCTGGCCGGTACCGAATACGACACCGGGCTGTCGCTGCCGCTGATCGAGGAGATATCGGCCTACTTCAAGGACGTGCGCAAGAAATACTGGCAGTTCGAATCGGCCTACACCGGCACCGACACGCGCGTGCTCATCAACCAGGTGCCAGGCGGCATGATCTCCAATCTTGCCAACCAGATGAAGGAACAGGGTGCGATCGACCGGATGGATGAAGTCCTCGACGAGATTCCGCGCGTGCGCCAGGATCTGGGCTACCCGCCGCTGGTCACCCCCACCTCGCAGATCGTCGGCACCCAGGCGGCGCTGAACGTGCTGACCGGCGCGCGCTACAAGTCGGTCACCAACGAGGTGAAACTCTACCTGCAAGGGCGCTACGGCCGCGCGCCCGGGCACGTCAACGAGGAAGTCCGCAAGATTGCCATCGGCGATCTCGATGTCACCACCTGCCGGCCGGCCGACCTGATCGCCGACGAACTCGACAAGCTGCGAGGCGAGATCGAGGGGCTGGCCAAGTCGGACGAGGATGCGCTGACCTACGCCATGTTCCCAGAAATCGGCAAGACCTGGCTGCAGGAGCGCGCTGCCGGCAGCCTCAAGCCCGAACCGCTGCTGCCGCCAGGCGCGTCAGAGGCGGAAAGCGCGCCGCGCTATGCCGCCGATGAATTCAAGATCACGCTGCATGGCGAAACCTACCACATCAAGCTGTCCGGAAGTGGCCGCAGCGACGCTGCCCAGCGCCCCTATTTCGTGTCGATCGATGGCGTCACCGAGGAAGTGCTGATCGAGCCGCTCAACGAAGTCACGCTTTCCGGCGGGGGCGACAGCGCCCCGCGCAAGGCCGCCGCCGCACCCGGTACCGCCGGGCAGAAACCCCGCCCCACCCATCCCGGCCACGTCACCGCCGCCATGCCGGGCACCATCGTCGACGTGCTGGTCAGCATCGGCCAGAAGGTCAAGGCCGGCGACGGCGTGCTCGTGATCGAGGCGATGAAAATGGAGAATGAAGTCCAGGCGCCGATTGCGGGGGTCGTGATCAGCATCTTCGCGAAAAAGGGCGATGCCGTGACGCCGGACATGGCACTGGTCGAGATACAGCCGGAATGAGCCTGGGCGAGACCCGGCCAGGACAAGCCCTGCTGGTCCTGGCCTCCACGTCGCGCTACCGCCGCGAACTGCTGCAGCGCCTGCACATCCCGTTCGAGACGCTTGCGCCGGACGTCGACGAAACCCCGCTGCCTGGCGAGACGCCTTCGGCCACCGCCCTGCGCCTGTCGGTGCTGAAGGCGCAGGCTGCCGCAGCAGTCCACCCTGACGCGCTCATCATCGGTTCCGATCAGGTACTAATGCTCGACAGCGCCCAGCTCGGCAAACCCGGCAACTTCGACAATGCGTTTGCCCAGCTCAGAAAAATGCAGGGCAAGGCGATGGTGTTCCACACTGCGCTGACGCTGCTGAACAGCCGTACCGGCCGCACCCAGACACGCGATGTACCAACCGTGGTCCATATCCGCCCGCTGACCGATGCGCAAATCGCTGCCTATCTCCACAAGGAGAAGCCTTACGATTGCGCCGGTTCGGCCAAGAGCGAATCACTCGGCATCGCCCTGATGACCCGCATGGACAGCCCCGACCCCACCGCACTGATCGGCCTGCCGCTGATGGCGCTGACCGAAATGCTCGCCAACGAAGGCGTGGATGTCCTGACCTGGACGCCCGCGTCCTGAAATGGATCAGGGCACGCTCTACCTGGTCCCGGTCCCGCTCGGCCCCGTCAGCCCGGACACCTGCCTGCCCCCGGATACCCTCGCGGTCGCGCGCCGGCTCGAACACTTCGTCGTCGAGCGTGCCAGGACCGCGCGCGCCCATATCAAGGCCATGCACCATCCGCTGCCGCTGCAGTCGCTCAAGATCGAGGAACTCAACGAGCACACCCCGTCCACCGCCATCCCGCAACTGCTTGCGCCGCTCAGGAGCGGACACGATGTCGGCCTGCTGTCCGAAGCGGGCTGCCCAGCCGTCGCCGACCCCGGCTCAGCGCTGGTCCTTGCTGCCCATCGGGAAGGGATAGCGGTCGTTCCGCTGATCGGCCCGTCATCGATCCTGCTGGCGCTCATGGCTTCGGGTCTGGGCGGACAGCGCTTCAGCTTTCATGGCTATCTGCCTGCCAGGGAGCCCGAGCGCAGCCACAAGATCCGCGAACTGGAGAAAAACGCGCGCCACGACAAGGCCACGCAACTTTTCATCGAAACGCCCTACCGCAGTGCCGCGCTGCTGGATGCGCTGATCAAGGCGCTGCCACCCGACGCGCTCGTCAGCGTCGGCGCGGACCTGAGCCTGCCGGGCCAGTTGATCAGGACCCGCAGCGCCAAGGACTGGCGCGGCCAATCCGATGCCGTCAAGGACCGCCTGGTGGTGTTCGGAATAGGCATCGAGGGGCGGACCGGAGACTAGCCGCAATCTGCCCGGTTGACGGATATCCGCGTCAGAAATCCAGCCAGTCGAGCCGCAGCGTCAACCTCTGGCCGGACTCGGTTTCCGCCACCAGCCACTCCGCGCCGTCACGCGTGTAGACATCGAGCGGCAGCAGCCGCTGCCGGCCGGATTGATCCCCCGCGGTCACGGTCACATCCAGCCATTGCCGCTTGAGCGCAGCGAATTCCAGGCGTTCGTGTTCGACGCAGGCAATCGGCCGGTAATCGCTCAACGCAGGACCACACCCGTTTTGTCAAACGGGGCCCAGGCCTTGGCCATGGTCACCCCGAGCCTGCCCACCAGCCGTTCGACCAGGCTCTCCTGCTGCGAATAGTCGACGATGTCCTCGGCCTTGATCACGTCGCGCGCGACCGAGTCGAGACTGCCCAGACCGTCGGCAAGACCGAGCTCGATGCTTTTCTCGCCGCTCCACACCAGCCCGCTGAAGATGCCGGGCGCATCCTTCAGGCGCTTGCCACGACCTTGCCGAACCGCCTCGATGAACTGGGCATGGATTTCCTCGAGCATCTGCCTGGCGTAGGCTTCCTGCTTCGGGTCTGCCGGTGAGAACGGATCGAGAAATCCCTTGTTTTCGCCTGCCGTGAGCAGCCGCCGGTCGACGCCGAGTTTCTTCATCGTGCCGGTAAAGCCGAAGCCATCCATCAGTACGCCGATCGAGCCGACGATGCTGGCCTTGTCGACGAATATCTTGTCGGCACTGGCAGCGACGTAGTAGCCGCCCGAAGCGCAGATGTCGTCGACCACGGCATAGAGCGGTATCTGCGGGTGCAGCGCGCGCAGGCGCCGGATCTCGTCATAGATCTGCCCGGCCTGCACCGGGCTGCCGCCGGGGCTGTTGATGCGCAGGACCACACCCTTGGTCTTCTTGTCCTCGAACGCCCCCTGCAGGCTGCCGATGATCGAGTCGGCGCTGGTCTGGTCGGCGGCGATCACGCCCTGCAGTTCGACCAGAGCGGTGTGGGTCTTGGGGATGGCGACGCCGTCGGAACCGAACCAGTCAGCCACCAGAAACAGCACGATGAAGAGATACAGAAAACCGAGCGTCTTGAACAGGATGCTCCAGTGCCTGCTGCGGCGCTGCTCCTGGATTGCCGACATCGCCAGTTTTTCTAGCACTTCACGCTCCCAGTTTGCCGGGGCGGGTTTGTCTTGTTCGCTCATTCAGGTTTTTCCGTCAAAAATATGTTGCCGTCACGCTCGACGACCGGTACGGGAATCAGGCCACGGCCGGCGCAGCGTCCGCCAATGCACTGCCCGCTGGCCGGATGGTAGAGGGCGCCATGAGTGGAGCAGATCAAGTATAGCTGCGAGTCATCGAAGAATTCGCCTTCCTGCCAGTCGAGTTCCACCGGCACGTGGCCGCACTGATTCAGAAAGGCGTGCGGGCGTCCTTCGAAGCGCACGACAAAGGCAGCTTGAAGCTTGTCGGCACGACCCAGTTCGAAACGCACGCCGCGCCCACGCTCGACGAGATCGCTCGCAGCGCAGATCAGGCGTTCGCGAAGAGCCATGCGTGCACCTCGGCAAAACTGTTCATCAGGGCCAGGGGCGCATGCGGCTGCAGGTCTTCGGCTTCGTGCGCGCCATAGGTCACGCCCAGGCTGGCGACACCGGCATTCGACGCCATCAGGAGATCGTGGCTGGTATCGCCGATCACCAGGGTCCGGGCCGGATCGGCATCGAGTTCGCCGATCAGTTCGAGCACCATCGCCGGATGCGGCTTCGAATGCGTCTGGTCGGCGCAGCGGGTGGCCGCGAACCACGGCCCGAGCCGACTGGCTTCGAGCGCGCGGCTCAGGCCAAGATGGCTCTTGCCGGTGGCGACTGCCAGCCTGAAGCCGTTCGCATGCAGGCTCTCGATCCCGCTTGCCACGCCTTCGAACAACGGAATTCTTGCATCGCGGCCCAGGTAGTGATGGCGATAGCGCTCGACCAGCCGCGGATACGCGTCGGCCGACAGATCCGGCAACAGGGTTTGCAGGGCCTGGACCAGTCCAAGGCCGATGATCTGGCGCGCGGCGCGCTCGCTCGGAACGGGCTGTCCGATGTCCTCGCAGGCGCGCTGGATCGAATCGACGATCACGCCGGCGGAATCCATCAAGGTGCCGTCCCAGTCGAAAATCAGCAGGTCATAGCGCTTGGGCATTCAGGGTATCCAGAAATCTTGTAAGGTCTTCCGGCAGCGGGGCCTCGATCTGCATGGGTTCGCCGGAAACCGGGTGCTCGAATGCAAGGCGGGCTGCATGCAGGAACATGCGTTTGAGGCCCTGCCGGGACAAGGTCTTGTTCAATTCGAAATCGCCGTACTTGTCGTCACCGGCAATCGGAAACCCCAGATGCGAAGTATGCACGCGAATCTGATGGGTTCGACCGGTCCGCAGTTCCGCTTCCAGCAGGGTGAATTGCTCGAAGCATCGCAGGCGGTGGAAGACAGTATGCGCGGTCTGCCCCTCGTCGCGTACCGTGACGCGTTTTTCCCCTTCGGCAGTCACCCGCTTGTGCAGCGGCAGCTTGACGTGCTGCAACGGGTTCGGCCAGCGCCCGGCCACCAGCACCAGATAGCGTTTGTCGACCTTGCCTTCGCGCATCGCGGCATGCAGCCCGACCAGCGCGCGCCGCTTCAGGGCAATCAGCAGGACGCCCGAGGTTTCACGGTCGAGCCGGTGAACCAGTTCCATGTTGCGGCATTCCGGCAATTCCAGGCGCAACTGCTCGATGACCCCGCGCGAAATGCCGCTTCCGCCATGCACGGCCATGCCGGCCGGCTTGTTCAGCGCAATCAACGCGTCGTCGCGGTACAGGATGCGGGGCGACAGCCGGATCCCCTGCTGTGGCAGATGGGTGGCGGGCGTGACGACCGGCGTCGCGACGCGGACCGGCGGAATCCGCACCTCGTCGCCAGGCTGCAGACGGTAGCTGACCGCGACACGACCGCCATTGATGCGGACTTCACCGCCCCGCACCAGCTTGTAGATGCGGCTCTTGGGCACGCCCTTGAGGCGCGCCATCAGAAAATTGTCGAGCCGCTGATTGCCGGCATCGTCGTCGATCTTCAATCGTCTGACCGAATCTTTCTCTAAGTCCTTATTTTTCATATACACTACCGCCGGTTCAGGCCGAGTCTTGCCTGTCCAAATTGGATTCCACGCCGGTTAAAACGCTCACCGGCCGCCGCCAGCCCGGCCCGTCTGGATTCCTGCCGCAATTTCGCAACATTGCGGACAGTCGAAACCACCCGCCCCGCCAGTCGGCAAAGCAGCGATGTTATCAATGACGCGACGACAAGCATACGAAATATATGTTCACGCCGAGGCTCAGCCTCCGGCGGGAACCGGAAAGACCGCCCCGGCCCTGCCGGTGACACTCTCCAGGAACAGGACACCTTCGCCCATGCCGTTTCACCCAACCCACCCGTGATCGCATGAGCCGCTGGCACCAGCGGCAGTCTGGCCTGTCCCGTATGCACGCGCGCGGGAGCAAACAATGAAGCGCATGCTATTCAACGCAACCCAGGCGGAAGAACTCCGGGTTGCCATCGTCGACGGCCAGAGGCTCGTCGACCTTGACATCGAGTCCGCCAGCAAGGAACAACGCAAGGGCAACATCTACAAGGGCATCGTCACCCGCGTCGAGCCCAGCCTCGAAGCCGCCTTTGTCGATTATGGCTGCGAGCGCCACGGCTTTCTGCCGTTCAAGGAAATCGCCCGGTCCTGCCTGCCCGGCAACGGCCGCGTCCCGGAAAATCTCAAGGAAGGCCAGGAACTGCTGGTCCAGGTGGAAAAGGACGAGCGCGGCAACAAGGGCGCGGCACTGACCACCTACGTCTCGCTGGCCGGCCGCTATGTCGTCCTGATGCCGACCAATCCGCGCGGTGGCGGCGTGTCGCGCCGCATCGAGGGCGAGGAACGAAACGAACTGCGCGACACCCTGGCGCAGCTCGACATTCCCGAAGGCATGAGCCTGATCGCCCGCACTGCGGGGATCGGTCGCAACGCCGAGGAGTTCCAGTGGGACCTGAATTACCTGCTGAGCCTGTGGAAAGCCATTGACGGCGCGGCGAAGGCACAATCCGGCGCCTTCCTGATCTACCAGGAAGGCAGCCTGGTGATCCGCGCCATCCGCGATTACTTCTCGGCGGACATCGGCGAGCTGCTGGTCGATACCGAAGACATCTTCGAGCAGGCGCAGCAGTTCATGGCGCACGTGATGCCGGCCAACGTCAACAAGGTCAAGCTCTACCGCGACGACGTGCCGCTGTTCTCGCGGTTCCAGATCGAACACCAGATCGAATCGGCCTTCTCGCGGCAGGTCAACCTGCCTTCCGGCGGCGCCATCGTGATCGACCATACCGAGGCGCTGGTGTCCGTCGACGTCAACTCGGCGCGCGCGACCAAGGGCAGCGATGTCGAGCAGACCGCCTACAACACCAACCTCGAAGCGGCCGACGAAATCGCCCGCCAGATGCGCCTGCGCGACCTCGGCGGCCTGATCGTGATCGACTTCATCGACATGGAGAACCCCAAGCACCAGCGCGAGGTCGAGAACCGCCTGCGCGATGCGCTGCATCACGACCGCGCCCGCGTGCAGACCGGCAAGATCTCGCGCTTCGGCCTGCTCGAAATGTCGCGCCAGCGGCTGCAGCCCTCGCTCGGCGAAACCAGCTACAACCCTTGCCCGCGCTGCCATGGCACCGGCCACATCCGCGGCACCGAATCGTCGGCGCTGCACATCCTGCGCATCCTGCAGGAGGAGGCCATGAAGGAAAATACCGGCGCGGTGCACGTGCAGCTGCCGGTCGACGTCGCCACCTTCCTGCTCAACGAAAAGCGCGTCGACATCCATACCGTCGAATCGCGCCTCAAGGTCAACGTGGTGCTGATCCCCAACATCCACATGGAGACCCCGCACTACACCATCACCCGGCTGCGCCATGACGAGCTGAACCAGGGCGAACTCAGCGAGCCCAGCTACAAGATGGCGACGGTTCCGGAACCCGAATCCGCCTACCAGGCCGCGCAGACTGCCGTTGCCGGACGTCCCGAGGCCGCGGTCAAGTCGATCGCTCCTCCGCCGCAGCCGCTGCCGGCAGAACGCCCGGTCGTCGCGGTCCAGCAGCCGATGCAGTCGGGTCTGTTCAACCGCATTTTCGGCTGGTTCAGGAAACTCGGCGAGGAAGCGCCCGCGGCCGAAGCCACGCCTGCACCCGAGCCCGTCGCTGCCATCACGCGACGCGACAAGCCGAGCGAACGGCGCGAGCGCAAGCCCGGCCAGCGTCGCGGTCGCGGCGAAGGGCGGGCAGACGCCAAGCAGTCCGAGCCACGCACAAGCGAGGCGCGCAGCGACGCCCGTGGCGGCGGCGAAGCGCCCAAGGAATCGACCAAACCGCCACGCGCGCCGCGTCAGCCCAAGCCCCGGCCCGAGGCAGAGGCTGCGCCACGCACTGCAGTCGCGGCAGAGCCCCGCAACGAATCCGCCAGCGAGGAAAAACGCGAACCGCGCAGCCGGCGTGGACGCGGCAACCGTCGCCCGCGCGAAGGACGCCAGGACGCCGCAGCGGGTAACAACGGTGCCGGCATGCCTCATGCCATCGTCGAAGTCGCTTCCTCCAAGGCAAAGGCCGGCTTCCACGCCATCATCGAAATCGCGGGGGCCAAGCAGGCGGCGCCGACTCCGGCAGCCAGGCCCACACAGCAAGCCGTGCCACTGGAAACAGCTGCCGCCCCGGCGAGCCCGCTGCCCGGTGCCGTCACCGCGTCGCCGGCCGCGATTCTCGCTGAACTGGCTGCTGGCGGGGCCAACCTGCAGCAGGTGGAAACCCAGTCTGCTGCGAGTTTCGCCAGCGAAAGCAGCGAATCGGCGCGCCCGCGTCGTCGCCGTCGTCCTTCGGACAAGCCCGAAGCCGAGGCCGTCGGCCTGATGCAGGTGGAAACGTCCGCGCCCACCAGCACGCAAGGACCTGAAGACGCTGCGACGGCAGTGCCGCACCCGACGCGGCGCCGCGCACGGCCGCAATTGCCGCAAACGTCCGAGCCGCTGGTCCAGGTGGAAACGCACTCGGATTGACCTGATCGCGGTGGCCTTACGGCTGAAAGCAAAACGGGCGCTGCGGCGCCCGTTTTGCGTCGGGTGTCAGGTCCGAAGCGCTCGTCTGTTCCGGTCTACCGCTCGACTTTGCTGCTGACTGAGCCGCGCTCCGAACGTGTTCAGTCTCAAACGCAAGCTGGCAAGTCAGGTCGCTCCACGCACCGGCTAGCCGGCAAGACTCCTCCCGAGTCGCAGCGATCAGATGCCCTGTCGCAGCTTTACCCGCGGTTCGCCGGAAATTTCCCGGATCAGCCCTTTGACCGCATCCTCGATCATGTCGAGATTCTCCTCGAACCCCTGCTCGCCGCCGTAATACGGATCGACCACGTCGAGGTTGGGAAACCTGCGGCTGAACGAAAGCAGGCGTCGGATCTTGTGATGGTGACACGCCGGGGCCTGGCGGATCAGCTTGCTGTAATTGTCGCCATCCATCACCAGGATGTAGTCGAAGGCCTCGAAATCGGCATCGGCGACCTTGCGCCCGCGCAGCCGGCTGATATCGACGCCGCGCCGGCCCACCGCCTGCTGCGCGCGGGGATCGGGCGGCGATCCGACATGGTAGGCATGGGTGCCGGCCGAATCCACTTCCACGTGCCGGTCGAGGCCGGCTTCCTGCAGCGCCTTGCGCAGCATGCCCTCCGCCATCGGCGACCTGCAGATATTGCCCATGCACACCATTAGTACCTTAGTCATGTTCTTCCACGCCAAATAAGACCTGCTTGAGTTCCTTCAGCTGGTCGCGAAGTTCCGCAGCCTTTTCGAATTCGAGGTTCTTCGCGGCGTCCAGCATGTCCTTTTCCAGCTTCTTGATCCGCTTCGTCAGCGCCTTTTCGTCCATCACCTTGTATGCCGCCACCGTCTGCGCGGCCCTGAGCTCCTGGCGCGTGGCGGCGGCGTCGTAGACGCCGTCGATGATGTCCTTGATGCGCTTGACCACGCCGCGCGGCGTGATGCCGTGCTCGGCGTTGAAGGCGACCTGCCTGGTGCGGCGGCGTTCGGTCTCGCCGATCGCCCGGCGCATCGAGTCGGTCATGCGGTCAGCATAGAGTATCGCACTGCCGTTCAGATGGCGCGCGGCACGGCCGATGGTCTGAATCAGCGAGCGTTCCGAGCGCAAAAACCCCTCCTTGTCGGCATCGAGGATGGCCACCAGGGAGACTTCCGGGATATCCAGCCCCTCGCGCAGCAGGTTGATGCCTACCAGCACGTCGAACTCGCCCAGCCGCAGGTCGCGAATGATCTCGACGCGCTCGACGGTATCGATGTCGGAATGCAGATAACGCACCTTGATGCCATGCTCGGCCAGGTACTCGGTCAGATCTTCCGCCATGCGCTTGGTCAGCGTGGTCACGAGCACGCGCTCGCCGGCTTCGACGCGCCGCTTCGCCTCGCTCATCAGGTCGTCGACCTGGGTCGTCACCGGCCGCACCTCGACCACCGGATCGACCAGCCCGGTCGGGCGCACCAGCTGTTCGACGACCTGGCCGGCGTGCTCGGCCTCGTACTTTGCCGGGGTAGCGGAAATGAACACGGTCTGCGGCATCAGCGCCTCGAACTCCTCGAACTTCAAGGGCCGGTTGTCGAGCGCGGACGGCAGGCGAAAACCATAATCCACGAGGTTTTCCTTGCGTGAGCGGTCGCCTTTGTACATGCCGCCGACCTGGGTCACGGTCACGTGCGACTCGTCGATGAACATCAGCGCATCCTTCGGCAGATAGTCGATCAGCGTCGGCGGCGGCTCGCCCGGCTTGCGACCCGACAGATGGCGCGAATAGTTCTCGATCCCCTTGCAGAAGCCCAGCTCGACCATCATCTCGAGGTCGAACCGGGTGCGCTGCTCCAGCCGCTGCGCTTCGACCAGCTTGTTGTTCGCGTAGAAGAATTCCAGGCGCTCGCGCAGCTCGACCTTGATCGCTTCGATCGCGCGCAGCGTGGTTTCTCGCGGCGTCACGTAATGGCTCGACGGGAACACGGTGAAGCGCGCCACCTTCGACAGGATCTGCCCGGTCAGCGGATCGAACAGGTGCAGGGTTTCCACCACGTCGTCGAACAGCTCGACGCGAATCGCGGTCTCGGCGTGTTCCGCCGGGAAGATGTCGATGACGTCGCCGCGCACCCGGAAATGGCCGCGCGAGAACTCGACGTCGTTGCGCTCGTACTGCATCTGGGTCAGCCGCGTGATGACCTCGCGCTGGCTCATTTTCTCGTTCTCGCGCAGCAGCAGGATCATGCTGTGGTAGTCGGAAGGGTCGCCGATACCGTAGATCGCCGACACGGTACAGACGATCACGGTGTCGCGCCGTTCCAGCAGCGACTTGGTCGCCGAGAGCCGCATCTGCTCGATGTGCTCGTTGATGCTGGAGTCCTTCTCGATGAACAGATCGCGTGCCGGCACGTAGGCTTCGGGCTGGTAATAATCGTAGTAGGAAACGAAGTACTCGACCGCGTTCTCCGGGAAGAACTCGCGCATTTCGGCGTAGAGCTGCGCTGCCAGCGTCTTGTTGGGCGCCATGATCAGCGCCGGCCGGCCGAGCTGGGCGATGACGTTGGCCATGGTGAAGGTCTTGCCCGATCCCGTTACCCCGAGCAGCGTCTGGAACGACAGGCCGTCCTCGATGCCCTCGACCAGCCGGGCGATCGCGGTCGGCTGATCGCCGGCCGGCGGAAACGGCTGGAACAGACGAAAGGGGCTATTGGGGAAGGTGACGAACATCAGAACCCGAACATTTCATAAATTGCCGCGCGTCCTCGCTGGTTAGCGGAGTCGTTGCGCCTTGGCGCTTACGAAACCGGCATCCCCCTTGCGGGGGCTTTTGCTTCGTATGGAAACTTTGCTCCACCCGCAAGGGGCAGGCCGTGGTTGTAAGCCGATGAATCGGCAACAACCACGCTCAGTCGGGCGTATGAACTACTACGCCACTTCCTCACAAAATTCCCCTACAAAACAAAATCCTGCGCGACCATCACGCGAATTTATGAAACATTCGGGTTAAAATCGCGCGGCTAAAACTTGTCGATAGTAGCACTCCGCCAAGACGGGTGCATGAAGGAACCACTGTGGAACTCTCCCGCCGCGTACAGGCCATCAAACCCTCGCCCACCCTGGCCGTTACCGCCCGCGCTGCCGCACTCAAGGCATCCGGCCGCGACATCGTCGGTCTCGGCGCCGGCGAGCCCGATTTCGACACGCCGCAGCACATCAAGGACGCGGCCATCACGGCGATCAACAGCGGCTTCACCAAATACACCGCGGTGGACGGCACGCCGGGCCTGAAGGCCGCGGTGATCGCCAAGTTCAAGCGCGACAACGGGCTCGACTACACCCCCAGGCAGATTCTCGTCTCCTGCGGCGGCAAGCAGAGTTTCTTCAACCTGGTTCAGGCCGTCGTCAACCCCGGCGACGAAGTCATCATCCCGGCGCCCTACTGGGTGTCGTATCCCGACATCGTCCTCCTCGCCGACGGCAAGCCGGTGATCGTCGAAGCCGGCATCGAGCAGGGCTTCAAGATCAGCGCGGCGCAACTGGAAGCCGCGATCTCGCCGCGGACCCGCATGCTGGTCATCAACAGCCCATCCAACCCGACCGGCGCGGTCTACAGCGGCGACGAACTCGCTGCGCTCGGGGACGTGCTGCGCCGCCACCCGCAGGTGCTGATCGCGTCCGACGACATGTACGAGCATATCCGGTTCGACGACGCGCCCTTCGTCAACATCCTCAACGTCTGCCCGGACCTCTACGACCGCACGCTGGTTCTGAACGGCGTGTCGAAGGCCTATTCGATGACCGGCTGGCGCATCGGCTACGCCGCCGGCCCGGAGGCCATCCTGCGCGCCATGACCAACGTGCAGTCGCAATCGACCTCCAACCCCACCTCGATCTCGCAGGTTGCCGCCGAAGCCGCGCTCAACGGCGACCAGGGCTGCATCACGCCGATGCTCGATGCCTTCAAGGTGCGCCACCGTTTCGTCGTCGACCGCCTCAATGCGCTGCCCGGTTTCCGCTGCGTCGACAGCGGGGGAGCGTTCTATGCCTTCCCCGACGTGCGGCAGGCAATCCAGTCCCTGCTGGCGCGCGACGTGATCGAAGCGGGCACCGACATCGCCTTCAGCGAATACCTGCTCGAGAGTGCCGATGTCGCGGTCGTTCCCGGCTCGGCATTCGGCGCCGAAGGCTACATCCGTCTCTCGTTCGCCACCTCTCAGGCCAATCTGGACAAGGCGCTGAACCGCATCGCCCAGGCGCTGGCCTGATCGCTGGCCTCCTGCAGCGCATGCAGGTAGGCTAGACGCCATGCGCACCCCCGCCCTGCCCCCGACGCGCGGCACCGTGAGCTGGCTGTTGCAGCTCGGCTATACGACGTGGCGCCTGTTCGGCCAGAACGGCCTGAAGAACCATGCGGCGGCGACTGCCTTCTATTTTCTGCTGTCCGCCACGCCATTGCTGCTGCTGCTGAGCTACGCGCTGCAACTGCTGGGACGCATCGCGGAGAACTCGGCGCCCGCCACCATCCTCATGGCGGCGCTCTACGACCAGATGCAGCTGGAAAGCCTGACCGCACTCGGCTTCATTCCGCGCCGGGCCCAGCTGGCCGCGGGCGGCGTCGGTCTTGCCACCCTGCTGCTGTCTTCCCGTGGGCTGGTCGGCGCGGTGCATGGGGCGTTCCTCGTCATCTTTCCCGACCCTGTCAGGCGCAATCCGGTGGTGTCTTGGGTGCTGCCGCTCATCATCCTGCCCGTGATGTTCCTGCTCATGGGCGTGTCTGCGCTGGCGCAGACTTCGCTTGGATTTCTGGTGCGGAACGATTTCATCGGCCTCGGCAGCGCCGTGACCCTGCAGGCGCTCAACTCCCTGATCGGGTATGCCATGATCTGGGCGCTGCTGTTCGCAGCGTTCTGGCGCCTGCCGCGGCGGCATCCGCCTGCACGCGATGCAGCCATGTTCTCGTTCGCCGCGACTGCGAGCCTGGCGTTGCTGCTCCTGGCTTTTCACGGCTTCTTCAAGCTCGAGAGCTACCAGAGCCTCTACGGTGCCGTGGGCAGCGTGGTGTTCGTGCTGATCGGCGCCTATCTGGCATTCCTGCTGCTGTATCTGTGGGCACAGGCGCTGTATGCCTACGGCAAGGTCGACATCGACGCACTCGAAAAGCTGTTTCTCGGCAGCCGCGGAGAAGGCGCCAGCAAGCTCGAGGCCTATATTTTCGGCGACGCCAACCGGCTGCTGGAAAAATATGGCGAAGTCCATCCTAAGGGCCATACCCTGATCCGGCAGGGCGACGAGTCGAAAACCGCCTACTTTCTCTATGCCGGACGCGCCGTGGCATACAAGGAAACCGAAGGCGGACCTCATCGCATCGGCGAACTCAATGAGGGCCAGCTGTTCGGCGAGATGGCCTATCTGCTGAACGAAGTCCGCACCGCCTCGGTGGTGGCCGATACCGACGTCACCGTGCTGGTGCTGCCCCCGGAAATCCTCGAAGCACTGATGCAGCATTCCGCCCCGCTATCTCGCAGAATCATCGCCACGCTGTGCCAGCGGCTGGAACGGATGATTCTCGAAAGCCACGGATAGAGAGGCGTCGCAACCGCACCGGCGAATGCACTCCGGCAACAAAAAGGAGCGGAACGGACGCTCGGAGGCTTGACCGTTCGGGCCGCCGACACTAGAATGCGCCCTTTCCCATTCCCCGATAGCTCAGTCGGTAGAGCGACGGACTGTTAATCCGCAGGTCCCTGGTTCGAGCCCAGGTCGGGGAGCCAGACAAGCTTGCATTCAGGCCACTCCACGGGGTGGCTTTTTTGCTTTTGCGGATTTTCCGGGCTGGCTTGAGATCCTCGCCCCGGACCCCATCCACACGTCAAAGGAGTCGACATGCATACCGAGCAGATTCTGAGCCACCTGAAAAAACACGGGCAGTTGCTCGACCTGGAGATCGCATCGGCAACCGGGATTGCTCTGGCCCAGGTGAGAAAATCGCTGGCCGACTTGAACAAGCGCGGTGAAATATCCCAGTGCAGCGTCACCCACTTCCATGGCAACAAGCGAATTGAAGGCATTCAGTGCCGGATCTCCGGCTATGTACCGCCCGTCGCCCCGGGTCGCAAGGCCGGCAGCGGCAAGAGCGCCTCGACCGACTGAAACCAGATCCGCCGTTTTCCAGGAGATTCTGCATGCGTGCATTTCAAATTCTTGTGGCCATTGCAGCCGCTGGCCTCTGCGCTTCCGGCTTGGCGGCGAACAGCGAAACCTTGCCATCCGGCGTCGTGGTGACGCTCATCAAACCCGGTCAGGGCGCCTCGCCGACGGCAGACAACACGGTTCGCGTGCATTACCGCGGAACGCTGCCGGACGGGACCGAGTTCGACAGTTCCTACAAGCGCAATGCGCCCATCGACTTCCCGTTGCGCAACGTCATTCCGTGCTGGACCCAGGGCGTGCAGAAGATGAAGGTCGGCGGCAAGGCCAGGCTGACCTGCCCGGCTGCGACCGCCTATGGCAGCCGCGGGGTACCCGGCGTCATTCCGCCCGATACCACGCTGACCTTTGAAGTCGAACTGCTCGCGATCGAGCGCTGAGCAGCATCGACGCGTCGTCCCGCATTCAGGCTGGGTATTGATGCCCAAGGTCAGCAAGGTCCACTGACGGGCTCGTGATCAAGTGCAGAACCGATTCCGCTCCGGGTCCCGGATGATGGATATCGACTGCCCGGCGCTCATATTCGGCATCGACGCCTTGGTGAACACGACCCAGTCAATGTTCCCGCTTGACTCCGGGCATCGCTGCAGCTCGAATTCCCTGCAGCAGCGAAGCTGCTCCATCTCGGTTATTGCGCAGGCTTGGCAGGATTGGCTGCGCCCTTTGCATCAGCTTTCTTCTGCAATGCCACAGAACGGCGTTCGGCAGCTTTCCGGGGCGCTTCTTCGACAAACTTGTCCCGCTCCTCGATGCTTACCTGGCCGTCCTTGTTTGCATCCATGTCACTGAAACGGCGCTTGATCTCGGGAAACTGCCCGGGCGGAGTCTTGTCGAGTTCTGACTTGGACAAACCACCGCTTTTATCCGTATCGGCGCTCTTGAACAACGACTCCCAGTCAGAGCGAATCTTGTCGAAGAAGGCGGCATATTCCTTGTAGGTCACCACCCCGTCGTTGTTGGCATCGATCTGGTCGAAATCTTTCGCCAGTACGCGCGCAGGAATCGGGTTGAAGTTCAACGCCTCATCTCTGGTGAGTTTGGCATTCTTGTCCTTGTCCATCATGCAACTCAAGGTCTTCCAGTTGTCCGCCGCCTGCGTTGGCGGTGTCGCCCCCTGGGCGGCAAAAGCGGCAGTTGAAACGAGCAGGGGAATCAGCCCCAACAAGGTGTACATAGTGACGTCCTCTTGAAACATGAATACGGCAAATCAGCTCTACACCGATTGTGCGATACGCTGGCGATAAAGTTCCGGATCGACGACCTGTGCCATGGCTTCCTCATCCAGGCGGCCATCCAGAAATCGATTGATTCGCGTGGCGGCATTCGCAGGATCGCGAATGACGTCGCCATGCTGCAGATACAGTACCCAGGCATTGGGATTGCCGGCCAGCCACTGCTTGACCATGTCAACCTGGCGCGAATAGGCGGCCTGAATCTGCTCGTCGCTGAACGTGCCGCTGTCGCGCTTCATTCGGTTGAGCATGGTTTTCTGGGAAGCGAGCACTTCGTCCAGATTGCGCTCGATGAACACGACCCGGATCGGTATGTCCGTGGGGAGGAAGGGCAACAACTGGGCGACGATCTTGACGCCTTTGTTCATGGCATTGCCCACCCAGTCGCGCTTCTTGCGCAGCTGTGTCGCCTTCTCCAGTTCGTAGTAGCCCTTCGGATTGTCTTCATCGGCCTTGCGCTTGCGATCCGTCAGGATGTCCAATCCTCCGGCATCGAGCATCTGCATCATCATCGACGTACCCGAACGCGGCAGGCCCGCCACGATTGTGACGAATTCCGATGGCGCGTTCTCGTCCGGCAAGCGGTCGACAAAATCCGCGGTGGTCGCAATCGTCGGTGCGGTCTTCTCCAGCGGCACATCCAGTGCCTCGCGCTCGCCCGCAGGCGCCTCGGAAAACTCATCCCGCACCGCAGCCAGGTTTTCGTCGATGCGCTGGCGCTTGAGGCGACGCAGCTTCTCCATCGAGGTACGGTGCCTCCTAGCCGCTTCCGGGTCGTTGATCCAGTAGCGGTACAGCCACAGCAGCATGCGGTGTGCCTGCACGAAGTTGGGGTTGAGGCTGGTGGCAATTTCAAGCGAGCGTGCTGCCGCGTCAAAGCGGCGCAGCCGGAACAACGCTCGCCCCAGAACGAAGTGGGCCATCGGATAGTGGAACATCAGCCTTACCGTTTCCAGGGCCTCGCGTGCGGCCTCCTCGTGACGGCGCTGACGATGGCAGGCCCGGGCCAACCCAAGGTGGGCGTGGAAATTCAGCGGATCGATCGCCAGCGCCTTGCCGAAGGCCTCTTCGGCTGCCTTGGGCTGGCGCATCTTGAGATAGGTTTCGCCGACCTGGATATGCAGGCCTGGGCGATTCGGCTGTGCCTCGCCTGCCTTGGCCAGGTAATCCATGGCCTCCTCCGGCTTGCCTTCGTCCAGCAGGACGCAGCTCATCAGGAAATCGAGATCGTAATTGGTCGTGTTCTTTTGCTCGCGCCAGCGCCGCCAATCGTCCCGTTCCTGTCGATTGAGCAAGGGCTCGCGCTGCTTCTGTTCCGCAGAAGCGGTGTCCTTGTCCGCGGCCTCGCGCTCCGCCTTGCGTGCATCCCTGCGTTCCTGCAGGGTCTTGCGCAGGATCTCGATCTGCTCACCGGCATGCTTGGCCAGCGTTTGCCGGGTTTCCCGCAGCTGCTCCACCAGCTCGCGCAGTGCAGGCGTGTCGCCGATTGCACGGTAGGACATCGCAAGCTGGCTCCCGAACCGCGTTTCTTCCGGTTCGGCCTCGTGCAGTTCCTTCAGGATCGGGATCGCCTGCGGGTAGAGGTCGGCGTTCATGTACGAACGCGCCAGGTTGTAGCGCATTTCACGCGCGGTACGCGCTACAACCTGTCCGGCGTCGTCGCCCGGGGCCTCGACATAGCCCAGCGCCACGAGCTGATCGAGCGCCGCCTTGGCTGCCAGCGGATCCTGGCGCAACGCTTCGCTGTGGCGGCCGTCGTCGCCCGGTACGGCGTCCCAGCTCGGAATGCGCTTGACCTCGGGAGGCGTCTCGAAGGCCTGCAGCAGCGGTTTGCCGTCCATGTCGTCGCCCACCGGCAGGCCATTCAGGACCAGCAGGGTCGGCGTGATGTCGAGAAGGTTGGCGCCATGGATCAACTCATCCTTCTTGATACCGGGACCCGCCATCACGAACATGCCCAGATCGCGATGCTCGACCGCCGGACCCGCCGGCTCGCGCGGAATCTGGCGCGGGCGCAGATGGTCGGGATGAAAGCCGTGGTCCGAGCACATGACCACGGTGGTGTCCTCGTCCACCAGGCTCAGCAGGGTGCCGAGCATCATGTCGTGAAACTCGTAGCCGGCATTGACGACCCCCGAGTACAGCTCGAAATCGCGCTCCGGGATCCAGTCCCGGCGCGGCGGGTGGTATTTCATGAAGCCGTGGCTGAAATGGTCGATGGCGTCGAAATAGACGGCGAAGAAATCCCACGACTCGTTCTGCAGCAACCAGGTGGCGGCATTGTTCATCGAGATGCACTCGGCCAGGATCTTCATCATCGATCCCAGACGACGGTCCTTCGACTGGTCGATCTCGAGCGCCTTCGGGATGAAGGGCAGCACCTCTTCGGGGACCAGTTCGTTGGGGTTGAAGCGAAGTTCAGCCAGGATCTCGGCCAGGCGCTCGGGATGCACCGTCCCGGCCGGCAGGGGCCACGGCTGCTCGGGCGGCGCGACGGCGTGATGATAATGGTTGGAGACCATGGCGCCGTTGATCGCCTCCACCGGATGACTGGGCCACCAGCCCACCACGCCGCTCTTGTAGCCGGACTGGTTGAGGATGTTCCAGATCGCCTTGGTGGTGCGCGACAACTGGCTGACAGGCTGTACCGCGCCGCCATCGGGCGTCGGCTCGGTGAAGCCAAGAATGCCGTGCTTGAAAGGCCGCTTGCCGGTAGCGATGCTGGTCCACAACATCGGCGACAGCACCGGCTGCAAAGTGGCCAGGTTGCCCATCACGCCACGTTCGACCAGGCGCGAGAGATTGGGCATTCGCCCCTGTTCCATCAGCGGCGTCATCACCTTCCAGTCTGCGGCATCCCAGCCGACAAGCAAGGTCTTGCGCCTGGCGGGTGTCGCCTGCCCGGAAGTGGCCTCGGTCATGATTTGGTTGCGTGAAGTCCAAAAACAACGCCCCGGATGAACGGGGCGTCAAGGTCAGAATGATGCAGCGATCAGGATTGGGCTGCTTCGTCCTTGCGTGCGCTGCGGCGGCGGCGGAGACCGCCCAGACCCAGACCGCCAAGTGCCAGCGAGGTCAGGCCGTAGGCCAGCGGGCCCATGACCGGAATCGGAGTCGGTGCGGCTGCAGCGCCGCAAACGGTACCGCCCGTGGTGGCACCCACCGTAATGGCCGTATCGGCACAGTCTTCGTAGGCATACTGGAGCACGGTGATCGCTGCGGTTGCCGGGTTGGTTTGCAGGCGTATCCAGCCATAGTGCATACCGCTTGCATTGCGGAAACGGACACCGATGAAACCGGTTTCGTTGGCACCGCCGGTCCAGCCGTCGCCCGCACCGCTTCCGGGACCAAACACGACGTCGTTGCCCGTGTCCATCACGCTCGATGTCCAGGAATTCGATGGAAGCGAGGGGCCCAGGGTGAAGCCAGATGCGAGCTTGGGCAAATCGTCACTGCCACCACCAAAGGCCTGGTTCGATGCCGACCAAGGGCCATACGCCTCGGCAACACCGACATTGGCTGAACCTGAGCCAAAAACGCCGAAAGGATACCCGAACAAGGCGAAGTCATTGTTGCCGTCGCCATCCATGTCAAACTGGCGGAAACCTGCACCTGCCGTATAGAAGGTGCCCGTGCCATTGACCACGCTGATCGGCGGTGCGTCGCCGCTGTTCACGACCACCGCGGCTTCTGCCTGGGTCATCATGACCATGGCCGAGCTGGCTGCCGCACCGAAAGCCGCGACCTGGCGGCCATCAACATAAGATTTCGACTCCTTCAAATGTCCGCTGGCATTCAACAGATAGTCGGTGATCTCGGCATCAAGCGATTTGGACGAAATTTTCATTGATTGGGCTCCCCGTCAGTTCGAATGGAACTTTTTGCACTGTATCCATGTCGCCGGAAATTGTAAATCCATTACCCAGTAAGGGGCTCATCTGGCCCGCGATTGGCTTAGGTCGTTGCAAGGCCGCAACGCGCCATTCGATCGGGCGACCTTATGCAGGACCTGTCCGTCGTGAATGATCGCGATACCCGGTGATCTTGCCGCGTCGTCCAACCGGAGACGAAAGGGCGCACCAGACTGGATTGGTTGATCTGGCCATGATGATCCAGTCTGGCACCGTGCTGCGAAATACCGGCCTGCTCCTCCGGCTCGCGTATCGCCAGCCGTCAAGTTTCAGAATGACCGCGGCAATTGCAGCAGCCGGCCTCAGCGCATCCAGCCTGGCACGCGCCCGGAAACCTTGGCTTCCGGCGTGGTGACGTACCTCGAGCCAGGGCATGGCACGGCGCCGACGGCAGACGACCTTGGCCGCGCGCATTTTGGGAACATCCCCGGCGAAACCGCGTTCGTCAGGTCATGCAGATCCAGTGCGCCCACGTCTTCCTTAAAAAAATGCGGGCCGCCGTGCTGGCACTCGTGGTGGTGGCACGCAAGTTCGGACCCTGGGTGCCGTGGCCAACCAGGGTGTCCGGTGGGCACCTCATTCCATCGGATCGCTGGCGGCCATCGGGTTCGCCGAGCGCGTGGCGGCATTCGTCGTGAACTGACCGCCGCGGTCCATCGCGGCGAGCCGCAAAAGGAAAAGGGGCAACTCGCGCTGCCCCTTTTTTCGCCTGGACGACGACCCGGGTCAGTCGGCCTGCGCCTTGGCCTCCATGCCAGCCTTCAGCTTCTCGATGTCCGCCGGCGAGAGCTCGGGCCGGTCCACCTTGATCGTCAGCTTGTTGAGCTGGGCGGTCAGCGCGAACGGCGGCTGATAGTCGGCATCGTTGACGCCGGTCAGCGTGTCGGAACCGATGTCGAAGCTCTCGTCCCATTGCAGGATCATCGGCATCGTATGCTCCATCTTGATCGTCTGCACGTCCTTGCCGTCGATCCTGAGGGTGCCGGTGCCGGAGCGGCCGAGGCCGCTCATGTTGTTGAACGCGAGCGTCCCCACGCCGAGGCCGTCGTACTTGAAGTCGAACTCGACGGTGTGGCGTCCCGGCGCGAGCGCTTCAGGACCCTCCCACTTGATGCGCTTCAGATCGACCAGATTCCACAGGAACACCGGCTTGCCCTTGAGCAGGTAGAAGCCGTAGCCGCCGAAGCGTCCACCCGAAGTCAGGATCATGCCTTCGGCGCCGCCCTGGGGAACCGTGACGTCAGCCGTGATGGTATAGGAACTGTTCAGCAAGAATGGTGAATCGCCCTGCGGCAGTCCGACCATCGGCCGGGTGTAGACGAATTCGGTCCGTCCGGCAGTGATGTTCGGGCGCGGCGCGACGATTCGGGCTGCCACCGAGGCATCCATCGGGAAGACCTGGTACTTGTGCGCTTCCGCGACGAACTTCTTGCGCATTTCGGCGACTTTCTCCGGATGCTTGTCGGCAATGTCGTTGGACTGGCTGAAGTCCCTGGAGAGGTCGTAAAGCTGGAACACCTGGTTGTTCAGGGGGTCCGGGTTGGCTTCTCCGAAAGCCTGCCATGGCGCGCGGTTGACCTTGGTGCTCAGCAGCCAGCCGTCGTCGTAGAGCGCCCACTGCCCCATCATCTCGAAGTACTGCGTCTTGTGGCGGGCGGGCACCTTGGCGTTTTCCTTGTCGAACGTGTAGGCGAAGCTCGTGCCCTCGATCGGCGCCTGCTTGATGCCGTCGACCATTTCCGGCGCCTTGATGCCGCTGGCCTCGAGGATGGTCGGCACGACGTCGATGACGTGGATGAACTGCTCGCGCAGGGCGCCCTTGTCCTTGATGCGCGCGGGCCACGACACCACCATGTTCTGGTTGATGCCGCCCAGGCGCGACGCGTTCTGCTTGAACCAGTCGAACGGGGTATCGAAGGCCCACGACCAGCCCGCCGACATGTGGTTGTAGGTTTCCTCGGTGCCCCAGACGTCGTACCACTTCATCTGCACCTCGACCGGGAGCTCGTTGAGGCCGTTGAAGAACGCCACCTCGTTGGGCGTGCCCATCGGCCCGCCTTCGGCACTGGTGCCGTTGTCGCCGTTGATGTAGATGATCAGCGTATTGTCGAGCTTGCCGAGATCCTCGAATTGCTGGATGACACGGCCAATCTCATGGTCGCTATAGGCCGCGTAGGCAGCGAATACTTCGACCTGCCTGATGAACAGTTTCTTGGCCTCGGGGCTGAGTTCGTCCCAGGGCTTCAGGACCTCCTTGGGCCACGGCGTCAACTGGGCATCCTGCGGGATCACGCCGAGCTTCTTCTGGTTCTCGAAAATGCGCGCGCGCAGCTTCTCGTAGCCGTCGTCGAACAGATGCATCGCGTGGATCTTGTCCACCCATTCCTTGGTCGGGTGGTGCGGCGCGTGCGTCGCGCCCGGCGCGTACTTGATGAAGATCGGCTTGGCGGGGTCGGTCTGGTGGATCCGCGTCATGTAGTCGATGGCATCGTCGGCCATGCCCGTGATCAGGTTCCAGCCCGGCTTGCCCTCGAACGGATAGATCTGCGTGGTGTTGCGGAACAGGTTCGGCTGCCACTGGTTGGAGTCGCCGCCGACGAAGCCGTAGAAGTACTCGAAGCCCATCCCGGTCGGCCACTTGTCGAAGGGCCCGACCTGGCTGGCGGCGAACGCGGGCACGTTGTGATCCTTGCCGAACCACGCGGTCGCGTAGCCGTTGTCGAGCAGGATGCGGCCGATCGTCGCCTTGTCCTTGCCGATGATGCTGTTGTAGCCGGGGAAGCCGGTCGACTGCTCGGAAATCACGCCGAAGCCCGCCGAGTGATGGTTGCGGCCGGTGATCAGCGCCGCCCGCGTCGGCGAGCACAGCGCGGTCGAAAAGACGCGGTTGTAGCGCAGGCCTTCGTTGGCGATGCGGTCCATCGTCGGCGTCGGGATGACGCCGCCGAAGGTGCTCGGCACGCCGAAGCCGGCGTCGTCGGTGATGATCAGCAGCACGTTGGGGGCGCTCTTGGGCGGCACGATGCGCGGCGCCCACCAGTACTTGGACTGCAGGGCGTCATTCTTGATCACGCCGCCGAATGCCGGGTCGGGCGCCGGCAGCTGCGCGTTGCTGATCGTGGTTGTCGCACCGGGCGAACCGAGCGTGCCGGTGACTTCCTGCGCCAGCGCAATGCCGGCACACGCCACCACGCCTGTGATGCCGACGAGCACCCGTCCAAAGTAATGAATCCCGCGCATGCTTTCCCCCCAGAAAGAAATGAACTCGTGACAATCTAGCATCAAAGCGCACCGCCCGACCTTGCATTTTCGGACATCTGCCTACCGGTTCGGTTTCGGAGCAAGCGGACCTCGGTTGTCCGCGCGGGACAACTGCCGGGCACGCCATTGCGACGGACTGAGAGTCGCCCAGTTGTGGAATGCCCGCGTGAAGGCATTCGGGTCGTCATACCGCAGCGCGGTGGCAATCTTCGATACGGAAAGCGCCGTGTTCTGAAGAAGCTGTTTTGCCAGCTCGAATCGCGTCTGGTTGATGAGTTGCTGCAGGCTTTTGCCTTCCTTTTCCAGACGCCGCCGAAGCGTCCGCTCATGAATCGCGAACAGTCGCGCGACCGCGTCGACCGATACCGTGCCGCTCAGCAGCATTTGCGGCAGCACGCGTTCCACCTGGTCGACAAAGCTCGTCGGTCGATTGGCCTGCGCATCCCGAATCGCCCTGACGACGAGCTCACAGCGTGTTGCGTCGGCACCGTCGATCGGTCTGTCGAGCCAGAAGGAAGCGAATTCGATCCCCGAGACTTCCGCGTCGAAGCTGACCTTCGAAAGGAAAAACCTGCGAAAGGGGGTGGCATCGCTCGGGCGGCGATGCGAAAACTGGACGCGCAATGGCTTCCAGCCGGGGCCGCACAGTTCAGCCAGGATGCGGTAGCCCACTGCGACGGCGGTACTCTGGATCTGGTCGATCGCCTGGGTGCCGTGACGATAGACCGAATATCCGAGCATGACCCGCGACGCATCGGGAGCGAGCAGCACCGGCGCCGCGCCCCTGTCGTAGAGATAGAGGTGCAAAAGCAGGCTCCGGATTGCCTCGCCTACCGTAGCTGAATTGCGCAGCAGTTCGCCAAGCAAGCCAAATTTCTTCAGGTCGAATCGCTGACCGATCAGCAGCCCGAAATGATGGCAGCCGGTACGCGCGACGCAGGTTTCGAGCAGGCGCCCGATCGCCTCGATCGGGATACGGCTTTCCGCATCCCCGAACAACCGCAGATCGACATCGGCTTCCGCAAAGGCACGCTGAGGATCGACGCCCCACTCGGCAAGGATGTCCGGGATGGAACGGATGGGACCGACTCGAACGGAACCGGGTCCGCTTATGGCGCGTGCAACCCGTGCAAGAAGATCCGATTTGTCCTGCTTTTTCAAGGCACTGGTCCTAATCAGCCGGTTGTGGCGGTCCGTGGGTTCAGGATTGCAAATGCGACGTGCGCTGCCACTCGACGTGAATGTCCGGAATTGCAAGCCATCATAATGGCCGCATCGCTTTCGTTCAAACCGTATGCATGGAGTGGCGCGCCCCTTGCGCAGGATGCCGGGGAGTGCGGGTCGCTCGCGCCAGCGTTGCGGGGGAACGGCGTTGTTCATCGTCTGGATCGGTGTGGGGGGGAGTGGGTCCCGGATGAGGTGTCGTGGGCCTCGGCGCAAAGAGGATAGGCAGCCGCTGATCGCGTGGTGGCTTTCGTCGATCGACTATTCCAACGGCCGGCCATGATGGCCGGGATGAATTTCAGGATGCCTGCAGCAGGCATCGCGTTCGCGACGCTCGTACTGACGGCAATCGTTGCCGTGCAGATGCGGGCGCAGACGCTCGACCCGACCCGTGCCGGCCCTGCAACGCTCGCGGGATGATTGGCGTCCTGAAGCAGTTCAGCGCGCACACGCAGAACGCCGTCGCGAAGGTGCTCGACCTGGGGCAGAAGGTCCCGCTCGATTCCTCGAACATCCTGCTGGTCAGGCGGCCCAACGAGCTGCTGGCCAAACGGCAGGGCGATATCGTCGACAAGCATTTTTCCTGCGACGGCAAGACGCTGGGCCTCTGCAACGCGTCGCACAACTGCCATGTCAGCGTGGCGGCGCCTGACAGCATCGAGGCCATGCTCGATTTCGCGCGTGAATCCCCCGGTCCTGTTGCGCCCGGCAGTGACCTGATCGCGAACGCGTTTCCCCTGATGATGGCGCACGCGTGGTCGGCCCTCGTCGTCGGCAGGGCGACATCGGCGGGACCACGACCGGCCACCCCGTCTTCAGCCGTCCGGATGTCGATTTCCGGATCCGGATCCAGGAAACCGGCGACCCCTCGGAACCGTGGTCGAGACGCTGCCCGCCGGACGCACGTCGACGCCGGTCGGCAATGTCAACTGGCGCTGCTGCGGCGGCAATTTCTATCGTGCGGTGTCTCAGGGCGACAAGCTGGTTGACGCGACGGCGCAGCCATGAATGCACCCGTCCGTGAGGCATCCTGGCGTGACGCGGCCCGCTCGGGCCCTTCGACGTTCCGCATCGGGTTCGAAAGGGATGGCCACCGCCTCGGCGGCTGACCCGGTTTCGGGTCGTCAAACCGGACGTTCTTTGAGCACACCCCTCATCCCCGCCATGCCCGACTGGCACCGGCGGCGCTGCGTCCGAAGCGCGTCAGGCCCAGTACTTCGCCTTGTCGGGCAGCACCCAGCGCACCCCGCCGCGCGGGTCTTCCTTGTCGCCGCGATAGCGCGGGATCAGATGGATGTGCAGGTGCGGCACGGTCTGGCCGGCGGCTGAGCCCTGGTTGATGCCGATGTTGTAGCCATCGGGCTGGTGATGCTTGTCCAGTATGGTCCGCGCCTGCGCGAGCATCGCGAGCAGCGCGGCCTGCTCGGCTTCCGTCGCATCGAACAAAGTGGGCACGTGACGGCGCGGGATGATGACGGTATGGCCGAGCGATACCGGGAAGCCATCACGGTAGGCGACGGTCAGCGCATCCTCGGCGATGATGCGCAGCGGATCGAGCTCGCAGAAGGGACAAGGTCTTGTTTCAGGTGAATTCATGAGATGAAGGGTCTGGGTCAGTGCTTTCGATGAGCGGCGGGTTCGATCGGCGCTGGCTGGTCAGTGCGCCGGAAACGCCGGGTGCCGCGCGCCGAGTGTAACCGATGCCGTGGACCGTTGCGCCATGCCGGGTCGGCCAACCTTCTGCAAGCGATGGGGTGCGGTCTGATGACGGGGTTCGCCGGTATGCCTAATATGGAAATGCGAGTAAACGGAGTAGCGAACATGATATTTGCCAACCGCAACCAGGCCGCTGATCGTCTCGCAGACGCGCTGCAGGCGTGGAAAGAAAAAAACCCGCTGATTCTTGCGATCCCGCGCGGCGCGGTGCCGATGGGAAAACGTCTGGCGCAGGCGCTCGGGGGCGAGCTCGACGTAGTGCTGGTGCGCAAGCTGCGTGCGCCGTTCAATCCCGAGTTCGCGATCGGTTCGATCGACGAGTCGGGCTGGACATATATCGCCGACTACGCCGAGTCGGCCGGCGGCACGTCGGCCTATCTCGCGCAGGAAAAACAGGCGCAGCTCGACACCATCAGGAAACGCCGCGCGCAGTACACGCCGCTGCGGCCGCCGATCGACCCAACCGGGCGCATCGTGATCGTGGTCGACGACGGGCTGGCCACCGGCGCGACGATGATTTCCGCGCTGCACGCACTGCGCGCGCAGAAGCCGGCGCGCCTGATCTGTGCGGTCCCGGTGGCGCCGGCCGATACGCTGGAGAAGATCCGCGCCTATGCGGACGAAGTGGTGTGTCTGGACACGCCGATGTTCTTCCAGGCGGTGGGGCAGTTCTACGCGGATTTTCCGCAGGTCGACGACACCGAGGTGATCGACATCCTGAGGCAGGCGGGACAGCCGCCGTCCTGACTATTCCCGCGGTTTCACGCGCACGCCGTCGCGGATCGTTTCGTCCGGATGCGCCACCACCCGGTCGCCGGCCTTGAGTCCGGACAACACCTGGCTGGCCAGCCCGGCCCGCTGGCCGATTTCGACCGGCGTCAGGCGGGCGCGACTGCCATCCAGCCGGAATGCCGCCCAGCCCTTGCCGTGGCGGAACAGCGCGCTGGTCGGCAGTTGCTGCACGTCCTTGCCCTCCCACAGCACGAAGCGCGCTTCCACGCGATAGCCATCGCCGAGCCGCGCCCACGCCTCGCGCGGCGAGGTGAAATCGACGATGACGCGCACCCGCTGCTCCTCGACGCCCAGCGCGGAGATTTTCGTGAAGCCGCCAGGTTCGACCACGCGCACCCTGCCCTCGATAGGGCGGTCGCCCCCCCAGCGATCCAGGACCACCTTCGAGCCGGTTGCGATCCTCACCGCATCGGTGGACAGCACCTCCACCTCGGCTTCCAGGCTTTCAGGATTGCCGAGCTCGAGCAGGAGCTGGCCCGCCACCACCGGGCCTTCGCTTTCGTGCTGCAACCCGAGCACGCGCGCAGCCACCGGCGAACGCACCTGCAACACATCGGCCGCGCCCCCGCGCTGCAGGCGGGCGTTACTGGCGGCGGCGGCAGCCGCCGTCTCCAGATCGAATCGGGCCACCCTGACCGCGTATTGCGCGGCCTGTTCCGCGGCGCGCGCGCGGGTTTCGGCGGTGCGGGCCGTATCTAGGGCCTGGGCGGACACGAAGTTCGACTGCCGCAGGGATTCGGCCCGGACGCGCTCCTGCTGAGCCAGTTGCGTCGCGGCCGCGGCGGCGCGCGCATCTTCCTGCGTCGCCGCCAGCGCGGCCTGCGCGGCGCTCACCTGCGCCTGGGCCTGGGCGCGCGTGCGCGGATCGAGCGCCACCGAACGCGCCGGCTCGATCACTGCCAGCACCTGTCCGGCGGCCACGGCATCGCCGGCCTTGAGATCGATGCGCCGCGCGAAGCCGGCCACCGGTGCCGACACCAGGTAGCGCTCGCGCACCCGGGTCTTGCCCTCCTCCTCCACCGTCACCGTGAGCGGGCCGCGCGTCACCTCGGCGACATCGACCGGCACGGCGCGCGGCATGAAGCCGTAAACCAGGCCCGCCGCCACGATGGCGGCGGTTGCCAGCATTCCGATTCTTGCACGCAGCCGCATGGTGGTTGTCAGGTCCTATTCGCGTGTTTTCAGAACTGCCACCAGATCCAGCCGGCCGAGGCGATGCCACAGCAGCAGGCCTGACAACAGTGCGGAGACGACGACGACGCTCGCGCCCATGGCATAGTTTTCCGGCGTCAGGATCAGCGGCAGCCGGTAGAGTTCGCTCTGGAAGGCCACCACCAGGATGCCGACCAGGCCGACGCCGACCAGGAAACCGACCGGAATCGCCGCCAGCGTCAGCAGTGCCAGTTCTCCCAGCAGGATATAGGCGATCTCGCCGCGGGTGAAGCCCAGCACGCGCAGGCTGGCGAGCTCGCGCCCGCGCTCCGACAAGGCGATGCGCGCGCTGTTGTAGACCACGCCGAAGCCGATGGCGCCGGCCAGCACGGTGGCCACCAGGTTGTAGAACAGGATGAACTCGCCGATGGTGGCGTAGAAGCTCTGGACCGCCGTCTTGTTGGCGACCATGCCGAGCACGCGCGGACGGTCGTGCAGCCTGGCGTACAGTTCCGCCTCGCTGCCCGGCTCCACCGCCAGATAGGCGCCGGTCACCGTATTGCCCTCGCGCATCAGGGCATTCACCGAGTCCTTCTGCATGTAGGCCGACACGCCCAGATACTGCCGGGTGATGCCGAGCACCGGCACCTGCCGCACCGGGCGGCTGCCTTCCAGCACCTCCACCGTCAGCATGTCGCCCGGCTTCACGTGCAGGATGTCGTTCGCCAGATAATCCGTCAGCACCACGCCGCCCGGCGGCACCGCCACCGGCTTCAGCCGGCTGTCGAGCGAGCGGTGCAGGTGCCCCTCCGGCTGGATGCCGAACAGCGCGGCGCGGTGACGGTACTGGCCGAAGCGCAGGATCGCCGGCACGTCGCGATAGCCTTCGACGAAGTCGACCCCGGGCAGCGCGGCGAGTTCGTGCAGGGCGCGGCCGGAAGTCGGATCGATGAAGGCAAGCGCCAGATCCTCGCGCGAGGCCTGGCGGAACTGCACGTCGACCATGAAGTCGATCGCGCCCTTCTGGTAGTTGCCCACCATCATCAGCCCGCAGGCGCAGGCGATGCCGAGCACGGTCAGCAGCGACTTCAGCGGCCGCCGCCCGATGTGGCGCAGGATCATCCGCGACGGTGCGGCGAGCCAGCGCTGCAGGCCGAGGCGCTCGACCAGGCTGGTGCGGTAGCGCGCCGGCATCTCCGGGCGCATGCCCTCGGCCGGCGGCAGCCGCACCGCGCGCATGACGGACACCAGGGTGCCGCTGACCGCCGCCAGCGCCGACACCGCCAGCGCGATCAGCACCGTTCCCGGCTGCAGACGATAGTCCAGATAGGGAAAGCGGAAGGTCGTCTCGCTGTAGACATGCGACAGCCCCTGGCCGAACCAGGTACCGAGCGCCACCCCGGCCGCCACGCCGAGCAGCGCCATCAGCAGCACCATCTTGACGTAGTGCGCACCGATCGCCGCATAGCGGTAGCCGAACGCCTTGAGGATGGCGATCTGCTCGCGCTGCAGGGCGATCAGCCGGCTCAGCACCACGTTGAGCAGGAAGGCGGCGACGCCGAGGAAGATGGCGGGAAAAACGGTGGCCATGGTCTTCAGCTGCTTCAGTTCCTCGCTCAGAAAGCGGTTGGAGAACTGGTCTTTGCGTCCGTAGGCGCCGGTGCCGCCGGAGTCCGCCAGAACCGCATCGACGCGGTCGATCACGTCCTGCTCGTTGGCGTCGCGCGCCAGCGTCAGGCTGACCTGGTTGAAGGCCCCCTTCATGTCGTAGGCGGTGGCGAGCGCATTGCGCCCCATCCACAGCACGCCATAGCGCTTGAAGTCTGGGAACATGGAACCGGGCGCGATCTGGTAGACGTATTCCGGCGACACCGCGACGCCGACCACGGTGAGCTTTTTGCGCTTGCCGTGGATGATGGCGGCGAGCGTGTCACCCGGCTGCAGGTGGTGCGCATCGGCGAAGGTGTCGGACAGCACCACCTCGTCCGTGCTCCAGGGCTGAACCGTTCGGCCACGCTTGAAGTACAGCCGGTTGAGCTGCGCCTCGCCGACATCCGGCAGGGACAGAATCTGGCCGGTGATGGGATCGGAAAATCCCGCCACCTCCAGCTTGATGCCTGCCTTCACGCGCGTTTCGAGTCGCTCGACCCCGGGAATCGCGGCGAGCCGTTCCGCCACCGGCTCGGGGGCGCGCTTGAGGCTGGCGAAGACGTCGGCCAGGCGGTATTCGCCATAAAAACGGTCGCGCGTGGTGACCAGCGAATCGTAGGTCGAAAGCGACATCACCATGGTGGCGACGCCGCCCATGATGACCGCGGCAATCGCCAGCACCTGGCCGCGCAGGTGCCAGAGATCGCGGAACAGCTTGCGGTCGAGCGCCTTCATCGCGTCTTCCCGCTGCGCCGTTCCCAGCGCCGGTAGAACATCTGCTTGGCCCAGAACATGGCCGCGAGATAGGCGGCGACGATGCCGGCCAGCGCCGCATAGAAAGCGGGCGGCGGCGCGACGAAGCCCAGCTCGCCGGCGAACGGCAGCCACGGCAGCAGCGCCGCCACCGCCACCACCGCGAGCGACAGCGCCACCAGCCAGACATTCGGCCGGCTGGCGAGCGGGCTGCCACGCGTGCGGATGATGAAGATGACCAGCACCTGGGTGGCGATGGATTCGATGAACCAGCCGGTGTGGAACAGAGCCTCGTTCGCATGAAACACTGTCAACATCACATAGAAGGTCAGGAAGTCGAACACCGAACTCACCGGGCCGAGCGCCAGCATGAAATTGCGGATGAACTGCATGTCCCACACCCGCGGACGGGCCAGCGTGTCCTCGTCGACCCGGTCGAGCGGGATCGCGATCTCCGACAGGTCGTAGAGGAAGTTGTTGAGCAGGATCTGGATCGGCAGCATCGGCAGGAAAGGCAGGAACAGCGTGCCGCCGGCCATGCTGAACATGTTGCCGAAGTTGGAGCTGGTGCCCATCATGATGTACTTGGTGACGTTGCCGAAGGTGCGCCGGCCTTCGCGCACGCCCTCCTGCAGCACGTTCAGGTCGTGTTCCAGCAGCACCAGGTCCGCCGCCTCCTTGGCGACGTCGACCGCGCTGTCGACCGAAATGCCGACGTTCGCCGCATGCAGAGCCGGCGCGTCGTTGATGCCGTCGCCGAGAAAGCCCACCACGTGGCCGCGCGCCCGCAACGCGTTGAGGATGCGCGTCTTCTGCGTCGGCGTGACGCGGCAGAACAGGGTCGCCTGCTCCACCCGCGCGTGCAGCGCGGGATCGCTCATGTCATGGATGTCGCTGCCGTTGAGCACGCCGCCGATGGGCACGCCCAGCCTGTCGCAGATGTAGCGGGCGACGAGTTCGTTGTCGCCGCTGACGATCTTCACCGCCACGCCGCCGGCGGCCACCGCGGCGAGCGCAGGCGCCGCGCTGGCTTTCGGCGGATCGAGAAAGGCGGCGAATCCGCAGAACACCAGTTCGCTCTCGTCGGTGACCACGGCGTGGTCCTGATGTTGTGGGGTCTGGCGCCAGGCGATGCCGAGCACGCGGAAGCCGTCGCGGCTCAGTTCCTTGAACAGCGCCAGTATGCGTTCGCCCGCGACGGCGTCCAGGGGAGGCAGCGCTCCCGCGTCTTCATACCGGGTGCACAGCCGCAGCACGTCCTCGGGCGAGCCTTTGACGAACAGGCTGCGGCCCTCCGCGCGCTCCAGCAGCACCGAGACCCGCCGCCGCTCGAAGTCGAACGGCACCTCGTCGACCTTGCGCCACGCACTGACGTCGATGTGGGTGTGCGCCAGGATCGCCTCGTCGAGCGGACTCCTGATGCCGGTCTCGAACTGGCTGTTGAGGTAGGCGAGTTCCAGCACGCGCTCGCTGTCGCGGCCGCGGGCGTCGACATGGCGCTCCAGCCGGATGCGGCCCTCGGTCAGGGTGCCGGTCTTGTCGGTGCACAGTACGTCGATGCCGCCGAGTTCCTGCACCGCCGAGAGCCGCTTGACGATGACGCGGCGCCGCGCCAGCCGCATCGCGCCCTGCGACAGCGTGACCGACAGCACCATCGGCAGCAGTTCCGGTGTCAGGCCCACCGCCAGCGCCACGGCGAACAGGAAGGACTCGAACAGCGGGCGGTGGAACGCCGCGTTGATCAGCAGCACCGCCAGCACGAGGATCACGGTGAGGCGCAGGATGAGCGCGCCGAAGGCCTGGGTGCCGCGCTCGAAGGCGGTGGCCTGCGGGCGTTGCACCAGGGTGTCGGCAATCTCCCCCAGCGCCGTCGCGGAACCGGTGCGGACGATCAGCATGCGCCCCGACCCGCTGATGACCGAGGTGCCGAGGAACAGCGCGTTCGTCGCGCTGGCCATGTCGGCGTCGGGAAGCGCATCCTGCGCATGCTTTTCCACCGGGTAGGATTCCCCGGTCAGCAGGGCCTGGTTGACGAACAGGTCGCGCGCGTCCAGCACGCGCCCGTCCGCCGGCGCCAGGTCGCCTGCCGCAAGCAGGACCACGTCGCCGGGCACCAGTTCGGAGACGGGGATCTCGCGCGCCTGACCGCCACGGACCACCTTGGCACGCAAGGCCACCGAATGCCGCAGCTTCTCGACGGCACGGCCCGCACGAAACTCCTGGAAGAAATCCAGGGTCACGCTCATCAGCACGATGACGCTGATGACGACGAAGCTCTTGATGTCGCCGAGCATCCCGGCGATCGCGCTGGCCGCCAGCAGCACCAGCACCAGCGGATTCCTGAAGTGCGCCAGGAGCTGCAGCACCCATGCCCGTTCGGCATGCGGGCGCAGCCGGTTGGGGCCGAAGGTGCGGCGCCGCGTGTCGGCTTCGGCCTCGCTCAGGCCTTCAGGCGAACTGCCCAGCTGCGCCTGCAAGTCCTCCAGCGCTGGCTGCCAGAAACTCGCAGGAAGCGGATCGGGCGGCGACATGCTTCACCAGGCCAGTTCGCACGCCGGCTTCTTGGTGGCGTTCTGGTGGATGTCGGCGATCCGCCCATCGGACAGCCGGATCACCCGGTCGGCCA
>JAYRNU010000034.1:0-7306 GCA_041912015.1 Thiobacillus sp.
CCTGGCCGTGCTGGTCGAGGTCGCCGTGCGCAATCACATCCTCAAGAGCCGGGGCATCAATCCGGTCGAGCAGTTCATCCGGCGCCAGCAGGCGGCGATCGACGAGGAAAGCTGAATGCAGATCGTTCTCGTCTCCGGCCTGTCCGGTTCGGGCAAGAGCATCGCCGTGGAGGTACTCGAAGACGCGGGCTATTACTGCGTCGACAACCTGCCGGTGGCCATGCTGCAGTCTCTGGTCGACTATCTGACCGGGGAGGGCCACACGCGCATCGCGATTGCCATCGATGCGCGCAGCAGCGGCCATTTTGCACAGCTGCCGAAGATTGCCGAATCGCTGCGCGACCAGGGTGCCGACCTGCGGGTGTTCTTTCTCGAGGCCAAGACGCTGACACTGGTCCAGCGCTTTTCCGAGACGCGGCGCCGGCATCCGCTCTCCAGCGACTCGGTATCGCTGCAGGAGGCCATCCAGATCGAGCGTGAGATGCTCGCCGAAATCGCGCCGCTGGCGCATCGCATCGACACCAGCGATCTGTCGGTCTCGGCCCTGCGGCTGTGGATCAAGGATCTGATCGGCCAGGACCGTTCGCGCATCACGCTGCTGTTCGAATCATTCGGCTTCAAGCACGGCATCCCGCTCGATGCCGACCTGGTGTTCGACGTGCGCTGCCTGCCCAACCCGCATTACGTTGCCGAGCTGCGGCCGCTGACCGGACGCGAGCAGCCGGTCAGGGACTTCCTCGAGGCCAGCCCCAATGCCATGGCGCTTTTGGCCGACATCCGCGGCTTTGTCGAAAACTGGCTGCCATGCTTCATCCGCGACCATCGCGCCTATCTGACCGTGGCCATCGGCTGCACCGGCGGCCAGCATCGCAGCGTCTACTTCGCCGAGACGCTGGCAGCCGCCTTCCGCGAACGCGAGCAGGTGCTGGTGCGCCACCGCGAGCTGTCCTGATGCCGATCCGCGCAGGCGACGCCGGGATCCTGCTTGCGGGCGCAGGCTTCGTCGTCGCCCTGTCGGTCTATGCCTGGGGCGGGGACCGCGGCGACACGGCCGTCATCCGCGCTGCCGGTCGAGTCGTCGAAACCGTGTCCCTGACGCGCACCCGAACCGTTTCCGTCAGCGGGCCGCTCGGCGCCACGCAAATCGAAATCGAGCCGGGCCGCGCCCGCGTCGCCCACGATCCGTCGCCGCGCCAGCTCTGCGTCAGGCAGGGCTGGCTGACGCGGTCCGGGCAGGCCGCGTTGTGCCTGCCCAATCAGGTCAGCCTCGAAATCCGCGGCAGCCATTCTCCGTATGACACACTCGGCTATTGAATTGCCCGTCACGCCGGACGACCGCCGCATTGCGCGGCTGGCCGCGCTGGCGATCGGCCTGACGCTCGCCGAGGCCGCGTTGCCGAGCCCGCTACCCGGCGTCAAGCCCGGGCTCGCCAATATCGTCGTGCTGATGGTATTGCTGCAATACGGCTGGCGTGCCGCAGCCTGGGTATCGGGCCTGCGCGTGCTGGCCGGCGGCCTGCTGCTGGGCGGCCTGTTCGCGCCGGGTTTCTGGCTGTCGACAGCCGGGGCGATGGCCAGCCTGGCGGTCCTGGCGCTGGCTCGCCATCTGCCCAGCCGCCACTTCGGTCCGGTCAGCCTGTCGGTCCTGGCAGCATTCGGCCACATCGGCGGACAACTCGCCCTCGCAGGGGCCTGGCTGTTGCCAGGCGTCGCGATCGTCAAGCTGCTGCCGGTATTCGCCGCCGCCGCCCTGCTGTTTGGCGCGGTCAACGGCGTCATCGTCGGACGCCTGCTTGCCGCCCCCGCGCCGCTCAGGCGACAATCGACGCCATGCAGCCCATCCTGAATACCGTAACCCTTGCGCTGTCCGGCGCGTCCGGCATGGCGTACGGCCTGCGTCTGCTCGAATGCCTGCTGGCCGCCGACCTGCGCGTCTATCTGCTGGTTTCGCAGGCGGCGCACATCGTCGCCAAGCAGGAACTCGGCATCACGCTGCCCGCGCGCGCGATCGATCTCGAAAGACAGTTGTCCAGCGGCATGCAGACACGACCCGGGCAGTTGCGCGTGTTCGGCCGCGAGGACTGGAATGCACCCGTGGCGTCCGGTTCCAACCCGGCCGATGCAATGGTGGTCTGCCCGTGCTCGATGGGGACGCTTGCCGCCATCGCCCATGGCCTGTCCGACAACCTGATCGAGCGTGCCGCAGACGTCATGCTGAAGGAGCAGAGAAAGCTCATCCTGGTGCCACGCGAAACGCCGTTTTCGACGCTGCATCTGGAAAACATGCTGAAGCTGTCGAGAATGGGGGCGGTCATCCTGCCCGCCAACCCGGGTTTCTATCATCAGCCGCAGAGCATCGAGGCCGTCGTCGATTTCATCGTCGCGCGCCTGCTCGACCAGCTGGGCATCCGGCATGGCTTGATGACGCCCTGGGGCGAAGACAGGTGAGCACGACGCTGCCGCTGTTCCCGCTCAATACCGTGGTATTTCCCGGCGGTCGGCTGGCGCTCAGGATCTTCGAGCAGCGCTACCTCGAAATGATCAAGCAGGCCATTGCCGAGCATGCCGCGTTCGGGATCTGCGCCATCCGCGAAGGCGCCGAAACCGGCACGCCTGCCATTCCCCATTCCGTCGGCACCCGCGTGCACATTACCGACTGGGACATGCTGCAGCCCGGCATCCTGCATGTCGACACCCGGGCACTGGAGCGCTTCGTCATCCGCAGCACCCATGCTGAGCCGAACGGCCTGCTCGTCGGCCAGGTCGATGCCGTCAGCGACGAATCGGCCATCACCGTTCCGGACGACCTCGAACTCGCGGTCGAAATCCTGCGCCACATCGTCGACGAATACGGCGATACCCATTTCCCGCCCCCGCACGATTTCGGCAATGCCGTGTGGGTCGGCTACCGCCTGTCCGAAGTCCTCCCCCTGAAGCTCGGCATCCGTCAGAATCTGCTGGAAATGAACGACAGCATTACGCGCCTGCGCATCCTGACCGAATTCCTCAAGAAGCAGGTCAACTGATGGCGCGCTTCTATCCCGCGCTCGAAGTCGCGCACCGCGACTTCATCGCTGCCCAGAAAATGTTCTTCACCGCCTCCGGCACTGCCGACAGTCGCTTCAATCTGTCGCCCAAGGGGATGGACAGCCTGCGCGTGATCGACGCCCATCGCGTGGCCTATCTCGACCTCACCGGCAGCGGCAATGAAACCGCCGCCCACTTGCGGCACGATGGCCGCATGACGATGATGTGGTGCAGCTTCGACGCCGATCCGCTGATCCTGCGGCTGTACGGACGCGGCCGGACAGTCCGCCGGCAGGATGCCGAATGGGGCGAATGGCGTCCCCGCTTCCCCACCCTACCAGGTGAACGCCAGATCATCGTGCTGGAGATCGAGTCCGTGCAGACCTCCTGCGGCTATGCCGTGCCGATGTATTCGTTCGAGGGCGAGCGCGACACCCTGGCGCGCTGGGCCGAAAAAAAAGGCAGCGTGGGCCTGCTCGACTACTGGCGCGAAAAAAACCGGGTCAGCATCGATGGCCTGCCTACCGGCTTACTGGAGAACGAATGATGAAACGTTGCCTGATTCCGCTCGCCCTGCTGCTGACCGCATGCGATCCGTCCCCGCCGCCGCAGCCTGAAACGGAGCGCACGCCCAACCCGGCGTTCGAAACGCAGATTCAGTCGGTGGAAAAGGCCCGCGCAGTCCAGGGCGTGGTCGACGATGCGGCAGAGGCGCAGCGCAAGCAGATCGAGGCAGCCGAGCAGAAGTAACGACCTGGCCAGGCACCGGCCTGCGCTCCCACCGGTGCCTCACGCCAAGCGGTCAGGCGTCGGTGATCAACTGCTGTATCACCGCGCCCGCCAGCATCAGCCCGAACAGCGGCGGCATGTAGCTGATGGTGCCGTTCACCGCACGGTCACGGCCACGACCTTCGACCGGTTGCGGCGGCAGCGGGGCACGGCCCGCCTCGTCCGAGAACACGGTGAGCACGCCCCTGGAAATGCCGCGCTTGCGGAGCCGCTTGCGCATCACCGATGCAAGCGGGCACATGCTGGTTTTCGAGATGTCGGCAATCCTGATGCGGCTGGGATCGAGCTTGTTGCCGGCCCCCATGCTGGAGGCCACCCTGAGCCCGCGCTCGACGCTGCTGGCGACCAGCGCGACCTTGCAATTCAGCGAATCGATGCAGTCGATGACATAGTCGACATCGGCCGGCACGATATCCGCAACGGTCTCTGGAATCAGGAATTCACGGATCGTAGTCAGGTCGCACGCTGGATTGATGTCGCGGATCCGTGCCGCCATGAGATCGGCCTTCGGCTGCCCCACGGTGGACAGCAAGGCCGGCAATTGCCGGTTGACGTTGGAGAGCGCAACGACATCGTGATCGATCAGGGTCAGCCGCCCCACCCCGGCGCGTGCCAGCGCCTCGGCACAATACGAGCCGACGCCGCCGAGACCGGCCACCAGCACGTGGGCATTTGCAAGCCTCGTCTGCTCGCCTGGATCGAGCAGGATGCGGGTGCGCTCGAATTGCGGCGGCAGATCGTGCGCTCGACGCGTTTCCCCGGCAGGCATGCCGCAGATAGTTGGCGTTTCCTTTTGAGGCATCGGCTAGAATCCCCGCATGATGAAATGGCTGGTCACACTCGTTATGGCGTTGCTGGTATTGGGACTGCTGACGCCCTGGCTCAACCGGATCGGGCTGGGCCGGCTGCCCGGCGACATCCAGATCCGGCGCAAGCGCGGCGTATTCTACTTCCCCTTCACCAGCGTCATCCTCACCTCGCTGCTGCTTTCGCTCGTGGCGTATCTGCTGGGCCGATGAACAAGGCATTCGTCAAGGAATCCGACGCGACCGACGACGAGACGGACATCGCTGCGCCGGCGCTGCCCGCCGGGTCGAAGAACTACATGACGCCTGCCGGCTACGCGCGTCTCGAGGCCGAATTCAACCAGCTGTGGCGGGTCGACCGGCCCAGGCTTGTCGAGACCATTTCCTGGGCGGCCAGCAACGGCGACCGCTCGGAGAATGGCGACTACATCTACGGCAAGAAACGGCTGCGCGAGGTCGACCGTCGCATCCGCTTCCTGTCGAAGCGCCTCGAACATGCCGAAGTCGTCGACCCTGCCGCGCGCGATCAAACCGACCAGGTTTTCTTCGGCGCCACCGTCACCGTGTCGGACGAAAACGGCGGCGAATCGACCTACGCCATCGTCGGCATCGACGAGGCCGATGCCGGTCGCGGCCGCATCGCCTGGATTTCACCGATGGCGCGCGCCCTGCTGAAGGCGCGCGAAGGCGACACCGTCAGCGTGCAAACACCTGATGGACGGCGCGAGCTCGAAATCGTCGAAGTGCGTTACCAGGCCATCGAGTAGCCAGGCTCAGTTCAGCGCGCTTGCCAGTTTGCGGCGATAGCGGTTCACCAGCTCGCCGCCGCCCAGAAGATTGAATACCGAAAGCAGCGTGGTGCGGCCGATGTCATCCCCGAAGCTGCGGTCGCGGCGGATGATTTCCAGCAGCTGGTCCATCCCGGCCTCGTATTGCCCGGCCGCCACCTGGAGATTGGCCAGCTTCAGCCGCGCTTCCAGATCGTCTTCGTTTTCCGCCACGCGTGCGCTCAGTGCCGTCTCGTCCTCGGCAGCGCTGCCCATGAACTGCAGGCGTGCCTTCATCTGCGACACACGGGGATCGGCGGCGTCCGGCACGCTCTCGAGCAGGCGGCGGGCTTCGTCCGCTTCGCCGAGGTCGAGCATGATGTCCGCCGCATCGAGCCGCACGCCGAGGTGGACCGGGTCCGCTTTCGACGCCTCGGCCAGCCGTTGCAGCGCACCCGTCACATCCCCGGCGATGCGAAGGTCTGCCGCCTGTCGGCGCATTTCATCGGCCGGACTCGGGATCAGCCGGTCGAGAAACGTGCGCACCTCGCCTTCCGGCAATGCACCGGAAAATTCATCGACCGGTGCACCGTCGACGAACGCCTTGACGCTAGGAATGCCGCGTACGCCATAGCGGGCGGCGAGCGCCTGGTTGTCATCGGAATTGATCTTGGCGAGCAGGAATTTGCCGCCGTATTCGTCGGCGAGCTTTTCCAGGATGGGCTTGAGCGACTTGCAGGGGCCGCACCAGGGCGCCCAGAAGTCGACGATCACGGGGCGATGCCTTGATTCTTCGATGACGTGTTGATCGAAGTCGGCAAGCCCGACGTCGAGCGCATGTTCGGACATGGTGCCTCCGTTTGGACGCGCAGGCCTGAACGGCCTGCCTGAAATGGCCGGGCTAGATCTGCCTTGCGAGCTCGGCCGCCAGCCCGGTATATGACGCCGGCGTCAGCGATTTCAAGCGGGCCTTCGCGGCGTCCGGGATCGTCAGGCCGTCGATGAAGCCGTGCAGGGTCTCGCGCGACATCCCACCCTTGCCGCGCGTCAGTTCCTTGAGCTGTTCGTAGGGGTTGGCGACGCCGTAGCGGCGCATCACGGTCTGGATCGGTTCGGCCTGCACCTCCCAGTTGGCGTCGAGATCGGCTGCCAGCGCGGCCGGGTTGGCTTCGAGTTTGCCGAGGCCGCGCAGGCAGGACTCGTAGGCCAGCAGGCTGTAGCCGAAGCCAACGCCCATGTTGCGCAGCACCGTGGAATCGGTGAGGTCGCGCTGCCAGCGCGAGACCGGCAGCTTTTCGGCCAGGTGGCGCAACACCGCATTGGCAATGCCGAGGTTGCCCTCGCTGTTCTCGAAGTCGATCGGATTGACCTTGTGCGGCATGGTCGAGGACCCGACCTCGCCGGCTTTGGTCTTCTGCCTGAAGTAACCCTGCGCGATGTAGCCCCAGACGTCGCGGTTCAGATCGATCAGGATCGTATTGGTACGCGCGATCGCATCGTAGAGTTCGGCCATGGCATCGTGCGGTTCGATCTGGATCGTGTAGGGATTGAAGCTCAGCCCGAGGTGCAGGACGAACTCGCGCGCGAAATCCTCCCAGTCGAGTTCGGGATAGGCCGAAAGGTGCGCATTGTAGTTGCCGACCGCGCCATTGATCTTGCCCATCATCTCGACTGTGCCGACGGCATCCCAGGCGCGACGCAGACGATAGACGACGTTGGCGATCTCCTTGCCAACGGTGGTGGGTGATGCCGGCTGGCCGTGCGTGCGCGACAACATGGGCAGATCGGCCAGCTCATGGGCAAGGTCGGTCAGGCGCGCGATCAGCCTTTCCAGCGCAGGCAGCAGCACGGCGTCGCGCGCGCCCTTGAGCATCAGCGCATGCGACAGGTTGTTGATATCCTCCGAGGTGCAGGCGA
>JAYRNU010000035.1:0-2536 GCA_041912015.1 Thiobacillus sp.
ACTGGCTCGAGCACCCCGAGTTCCGAGACGCCGTCGACCGTTTCCTCGAACGCGAGACCGATGCCATCGCGCATTACATGGATGAACTGGAGGGGCCGTTTCGCCGCAATCCATCCGCCTGATAGGCGGCGCTCAAACGAGGACAGCCGTCAGATAGGTCACGTACAAGGCGCCGTTGATGAACAGGTGCCACACGCGCAGGCCACCGTTGAGAGCCGCCCAGCGCAGCCAGAAGGCCGCGACCAGCGTGATCGCCACCCCGAGCAGGACCTCCTTGTGCGGCGCCCACGGCGTCAGCGACACGCCGATGGCGGGCAGCAGCGTGCCCTGAAACACCATCGCGCCGGTGATATTGCCGAACGCCAGGGTGTCCTTGTGCTTGCGGATCCAGAGGATCGAATTGACTTTCTCGGGCAGCTCGGTCGCGATCGGGATGATCATCAGCGACAGCAGCAGCGCGGAGATGCCAATGACGGGGGCGGCCGCTTCGACGCCGTGGATGAAGCCCTTGGCGCCGGCGACGAGCAGCGCCAGCCCAAGCGCCAGCTGCACAATGATGAAGAACAGGTTCTGCGGCAAACCCAGCCGGGTCAGCAGCATGGGTGCGCCGGCCTCGGTGGCATGGCCGTCCTCGACCAGCTTGGCCGAGGCGCGCAACGTCAGCATCACGTAGACGAAGTAGATCAGCACCATGACGAAGGCCAGCGCAGCACGCACCCAGCCTTCGCCGTGCGGCACGAACATGGCGACGAAGGCCAGCAGGAACGCCATCAGGAAAAAGTCCAGATCGCGCTTGAGGCCGGTCTTCTCAGGGGTCAGGTGGCCCGCGATGCCACGCCGCCGCAGCACCGCCACGCTCATCAGCGACAGGGACAGCGTCGACAGCATCAGCGGCGCACCGAGAATCGCACCGACGCCGATTTCCTGGTTGACGGCGCTGTCGCCGGTTCCGGCAAAGATCGCCAGCAGCGGCACCAGCGTCTCGGGCATCGCGGTGCCGACCGCGGCGAACAGCGAGCCGGTCACGCCTTCCGATATGTTGAGCTTCTCGCCCAGGTGTTCGAGCGCGTTGACAAAGATTTCCGCCGCCACGAGGATGAGCAGCAGATAGCCGAACAGTTCTAGAAAAAGCATGGAAGCGAGCCGGAACAGAAAACGCGATTCTAGCAGTCCCGAGCCATCGGACCCGGCCGGGTTTTCATCCCTGACCGAGGGAAATTTCCACCCACGCATCGCCGCCACGCCGGGCAATGCCGCGGTGCTGTTCAGTACGCCGAGCTGCAGCGCGTGCCGCGCCTGGAAACGGCTGCTTCCCGACGCGCTTGCCGGGGTCGCCGATGCGCTCTACGAAGTCGACGTCAGCGAATCCACCGGCGTGGCACGCTGCTACGGCATCTTTCACCTGCCAACGATCTATCTGTATCGCGAAGGACAATTCCATGCCGAACTGCAGTGCGAGGCACGACCCGCGACGATCCGCGAGACCGTGCGGCAATTGCTGGCCGACCCGGCCCAGGACGAGCCCTGATCAGGCGAACGCCCGTCCCAGGAAGACGACCGCGATCGTCACGAGCCCGAGGCTGAGGTTGATGCCGATCAAACGGCGTATCTGTGCCAGGGCTGCCCCGCCTGCTTTCCAGTCCTGTTCGCTGACCGCGCGTTCGAGCCTTTTCGTCGGTCCGAAGTACACGTGTCCGAAAATCAGCATCATGATCACGCCCAGTACCAGCATCGTCAATGCGTAGTGCGGGGCGGCAGATCCGCCGAACGCCATCAGCATGTGCAGCCCGCTCAGCAGGATCAACACCACCGAGATCCAAACCCAGGGGAAGAATTTCCCGAACACGCCCGACCACAGGGTCAGCCGCTGCGGCGGCTCGAGCAGGCTCGCTGCGGCAGGACGCAGCGCCATGTAGGCGAAGAACATGCCGCCGACCCAGACGACGACACCCAGCACGTGCAGGAACAAGGACAGGATCATGATTTTTCCTTTCAGAATAGAGTGGATTGAGCGAGCACGCGTTTAACCGGGGCGAAGCTGCGGCGATGCTGCGGGCAGGCGCCATGCGCCTGCAGGGCTGCCAGGTGCGTTGCCGTTCCATAGCCCATGTGCCGGGCAAAACCGTACTGCGGGAATTCCTCGTGCAAGCGGCACATGAACTGGTCGCGCACCGTCTTGGCCAGGATCGACGCAGCGGCAATCGATGCCACCTGGTCATCGCCCTTGACCACCGCCCGCGAGGGCCATTCCCAGGACGGGCAACGATTGCCATCGACCCATACTTCGTCGGGTGCGCGACCGAGCCCGGCCACGGCACGCTGCATCGCCAGCATCGTGGCGTACAGGATGTTCAACCGGTCGATTTCCGCGACGCTGGCTTCGGCCACGCACCAGGCGGCAGCACGATCGCGGATCAGGTCGGCCAAGTGTTCCCGCCTGGCGGCGGAGAGCTTCTTGGAATCGCGCAGGCCGTCGATGGGCCGGCCAGGGTCGAGCATGACCGCCGCGGCGACCACCGGGCCAGCCAGCGGCCCC
>JAYRNU010000036.1:0-14438 GCA_041912015.1 Thiobacillus sp.
CGTTGACGAAGGTGATGCGGCCCTTTTGTGGCAGCGGGGTATTGTCGACCTGGATCAGTTCGACATCGTAACGATTGTCCTTGGGCGGAATTAGCAGGCCCTGAGCAATCTGGCTGCGATAATGCGTGAACTCGTTTTCCGACATGCTGAAGTTCACCCACATCGGATCGAGCGAGGAGACCGTGGTCAGCAGACTGTTCTGCGGGCTCAGGTAAGCCCCCTCCTTCTGCTGCGCCGCCGCCGCGATCCCGCGCAGGGGCGAGGCGATCGTCGTATAGGACAGGTTCAATCGCGCGCTATCGACATTGGCCTGCGCCTGGGCGACCGACGCTGCCGTCGAATCGGCCTGGCCGGTCGCATCGTCGAGGTCCTTCTGGGACAGGGCGTTCAGTTCGGCAAGCGGCTTGACCCGTTTGAGATTGGCCACGGCCGTGTCGTGTGCGGCGTTGGTCTTGTCCAGCGCGGCCTGGGCGGAATCGAGCTGGGCGATGAATGGTTTGCGATCCATCTGGAACAGAACCTGGCCCGCCTTGACGATCGCGCCTTCGGTGTAGAGCTGCTTGTCGAGGAAGCCGTTGACCCGCGCCACGATGCTGACTTCCTGCGGGCTCTCGGTCTGCGCAATGAACTCGGCGGTGACCGGCGTGTCGCGCGGCTCGATCCTGAGCACGCTGACTTCGGCAGGCTGCGGCGCGGGCGGCGGCGCCTCCCTGGAGCATGCCGTGAACAGAAGCATGAATGCCGCGAGCAGGACCGATGTGCCGCTGCGGCTGGCTGTCAGTGGATGCGGCTGGTTGTGCACTGAATCTCCCTTCTTATTGTTCTCGCCATACGCTGCGCGAACCTGGCCCGATTCCGTTTGCCTGCAGCTGTCGTCCACGACGCCGCTGCGCGGGCGCCCCGATACTACAAGAAGCGTGCAGGCGGGTAAACCACGGTCATGCGCCGCTCGCAGCACCGACCCCGGGCGGCAGCCGGATGGCAGGGGCCAGGTACATTCGATGGTCATTCTCGAGCCGGCATTGCAAAATACGTCCGATAACACTTGATCACACAGGAAAGAAATGAGCATCCATCCCCTCGCAGGCCAGCCGGCTCCCAAGGACCGCCTCGCCGACATCGGCAGGCTGCGCGACGCCTACTATGCGCTCAAGCCGGACCCCGCCGAACGGTCGCAGCGCGTCGCCTTCGGTACCAGCGGCCACCGCGGCTCCTCGCTCAAGGCCACCTTCAACGAGCACCACGTGCTGGCGATCACCCAGGCGATCTGCGAGTACCGCGCCGGCCACGGCATCAGCGGCCCGCTCTTCCTCGGCAAGGACACCCATGCATTGTCCGACCCCGCCTTCGTCTCCGCGCTCGAAGTGCTGGCCGCCGACGGCGTCGAGGTCCGTGTCGACCAGGACGACGGCTACACTCCGACCCCCGCCCTGTCGCATGCCATCCTGACGTACAACCGCGGACGCAGCGAGGGCCTCGCCGACGGCATCGTCATCACGCCCTCGCACAACCCGCCCGAGGACGGGGGCTTCAAATACAACCCGCCGCACGGCGGACCGGCCGATACCGACATCACGCGCTGGATCGAAGACCGTGCCAACGCGTTGCTGGCCGACGGCCTCAAGGGGGTGAAGCGCACGAACGGCGAGGCGGCCCGCAAGGCGGCGAAAAATTACGACTACGTCGGCAGCTATGTCGACGATCTGGCGTCGGTCGTCGACATGGAGGCGATCCGCGGCGCCCGGCTGAAAATTGGCGTCGACCCGCTCGGCGGCGCCGGCGTGGCCTACTGGACGCCGATCGTCGAGCGCTACGGCGTCGAGATCGAGATCGTCAACAAGACCGTGGACCCGACCTTCAGCTTCATGAGCCTGGACTGGGACGGCAAGATCCGCATGGACTGCTCGTCGCCCTACGCCATGGCCAAGCTGATCGCCCTGAAGGACCGCTTCGACATCGCGTTCGGCAACGACACGGACCATGATCGCCATGGCATCGTGACCCGTGCCGGCCTGATGAATCCCAACCATTACCTGGCCGCCGCCATCGACTACCTGTTCACCCATCGCCCGGGCTGGCGCGCGGACGCGGGCATTGGCAAGACCGTGGTCAGCAGCAGCATGATCGACCGCGTCGCCGCCAGGATCGGCCGCAGGCTGGTCGAAGTGCCGGTCGGCTTCAAGTGGTTCGTCGACGGGCTCCACGACGGCTCGCTCGGCTTCGGCGGCGAGGAAAGCGCGGGGGCCTCGTTCCTCAGGCGCGACGGTACGGTCTGGACCACCGACAAGGACGGCATCATCATGGATCTGCTGGCGGCCGAAATCATGGCGGTGACCGGCAGCGACCCGGCCGAGTACTATGCCGGGCTCACTCGCGAGCTCGGCGCCCCGGTGTATGCGCGCATCGATGCCCCTGCGGATGCGGCGCAGAAGGCGGTGCTGCAGAAGCTGTCCCCCGGCGACGTCAGCGCGACCGAACTGGCCGGCGACGCGATCACCGCGATGCTGACCCACGCGCCCGGCAACAGTGCTGCCATCAGCGGGCTCAAGGTGGTCACCGCACAGGGCTGGTTCGCCGCGCGTCCATCCGGCACCGAAGACGTTTACAAGCTTTACGCGGAGAGCTTCCGCGGTGCTGGGCATTTGAAACGCATCCAGGACGAGGCGCAGGCGATCCTCGCCAGGACGTTTGCCGCGGGCTGATGCCGGTGCCGGGCGACCGGCGGCTCAGTGCCGACGGTCCTCCCAGTCCTCCCACTCCACCGGGTGGCTGGCGAGATAGCTGCTCACCGCGGCGCCCACGGTCGGAAAGAAGTTTCGTTCGCCAAATTGCGCATAGAGCTCGAATCGCTTGAGCTTGTCCTTGACCGGGTCCTTCATCTCGGCAAAACAGAGTTCGATGCCGGCCGCGCTCAGCGTCCTGTCAAGTTCGGCCAGCATGTCGGCCGACGTGACGTCCACACTGGTGACGGGCTCGGCGGCGACCACCAGCCAGCTCACCGGCGTCGGCGAGGCCGCCACCGCGTCCAAGACGCGTTCATGAAACAGCTCGGCATTGGCGAAGAACAGCGGTGCGTCCCAGCGGAACAGCACCAGGCCCGGAACCTGCCGGGCCTGCGGATAGCGCTCGATGTCGTGGTATCCCTTGACGCCCTCGGCGCGGCCCAGCACCGCAGAGTGCGGGCGCCAGCCGTCCCACAGGAATTCGATGATCGCGGCCAGGATTGCCAGGCCGATGCCGGGAATCGCACCGAGCACCGCCACCCCTGCGGTGCAGCCGACGGAAAGCCAGAACTCCCAGCGCTGGATGCGCCGGATGCGGCGCAGGTCGGCAATCTCGAACAGGCCGATGGCCGCGGCGATGACCACCGCGGCCAGCGCGCTTGAAGGCAGGTTCTCGAGCAAATCCGGCGCCAGCATCAGCAGCAGCGCGACCGCAACCGCGCCGATCACGCCGGTCAGCTGGGTCTTCGAGCCCGCCGCCTCGGCCACCGGCGTGCGCGAGGAACTGCTGCTGATCGGAAAGCCCTGGAAGAAACCGGCGGCCAGGTTGGCCGCGCCCAGCCCGATCATCTCCTGGTTGGGATTCACATACGTCCGCATGCGCGCCGCATAGGACCTGGAGAGCACGCTGGTGTCGGCGAACGAGACCATGGCGACCGCAAGCCCGCCCGTCAGAACGGGAACGATGTCATCGTAGGAGATCATGGGGATGACAAAGGCAGGCAGGCCCTGCGGGAGCGAGCCCAGCACCGACACGTCGGCCGTCGCAGCCAGATCCAGGGCGCCGACGGCGAAGGTTGCCGCGACCACCGCGATCAGGATGCCCGGCAATCGCTTGTAGGGCTTGAGGGCGAAGATGATCACCAGGGTGCCGGCACCGACCAGGAAGGTGGCCCAATTGGCCTTGCCGCCCAGCACCGACGTGGCGATGGACCAGAGGTCCATGAGCGGACCGACGCTCTCGATCTTGAAGCCGAACAGCTTGGGCAACTGGCTGATCAGCACCGTCAGCGCGATGCCGTTCATGTAGCCATGGCGGATCGGCTTGGACAAGAGTTCGGTGACGAAGCCCATGCGCGCGAGGCCGAGCAGGATGCAGACAAGGCCGGAAACGACGGCCATCATGCCGGCCAGCGCGACCGCCCGGACGGGATCGCCACCTGACTGCTGCACGATGACGGCAAGAATCACGGCGGCCAGCGCGGAGTCGGGGCCCAGCACCAGGATGCGGCTGGGGCCGAACAGCGCATAGACCAGCAGTGGAACGATGGTGGCGTAGAGGCCATAGATCCCGGGCAGGCCCGATGCCACGGAATAGGCGATGCCGACCGGCACCAGCATCGCCGTCAGCACCAGTCCGGCCATGGTGTCCTGGCGCAGCCAGCTCATCTCGTAGCGGCGCAGGGTCTGCAGGCCGGGCAGCCAGCGCTGCCAGCCGGCCTGGTCCGCGCTCAGTTGCGGACGCGCAATGCGGCCCCGCTCAGGTGTTTGCGGCGCGGAGACTGGGTCGCTCATCGAGATCGGAACAAGGGCGAGAACGCTTTTCAGGCTATCACAGCACGAGCGTTCGGCAAGACGCTGGCTGCAGGCGCGCACGGACGCATGCACGGGATCGGGCAGGTTTTCAGATCCCGGGCGCGCGGCCGGCCTGAACATGGGCTGGCACCTCGCCAGACGGCGCCGTCCGTTCGCAGGCGCTCGATGTCATGAGCGCCGACCCGTTCAAGGTCGTCCGGACGGGCGATCAGATCGAAGTGACCTGCACCGAGGCGGACGCGCTCAATGGCGACGCCAGCCAGCCTGGCGGATCCTGCTTCCCTGCGTCGGAACGCGCCATCTCGGCCTGGGTCGTGCCGACCAGCGAAGAACGCCGCATTGCCCGACACACCCTTGGATTCATGAAGGACAAGACTTGACGTAAAGTACGAGGCTGACGCGAACGGAGAATCAAGAATGGACGCAGCCGCCACCCAGCGCAGCCGCTTCACTGCCGACCTGGTCCCCGGCCTCACGACGGCGGCCGTCGTCGTCCCCAAGGCGCTCGCCTACGCGACCATCGCGCAGTTGCCGGTGCAGGCGGGCCTGTTCGCGGCCATGGTGCCGATGGCCATCTACGCCGTGCTCGGCAGTTCACGACTTCTCTCGGTCAGCACCACCACGCCGATCGCGATCCTCTGTGCGACGGCGATCGGCGAGGCGCTGCGCGACAACCCGGGCCTCGATCCGCTCACCGCTGCAGCCACCCTGTCCCTGCTCGTCGGCCTGATGCTCCTGGCCGCGCGCGTCCTTCGATTCGGATTCCTGGCCAACTTCATTTCCGAACCGGTGCTGACCGGATTCAAGGCCGGGGTCGGCTTCGTGATTGTCGCCGACCAGGTCCCCAAGCTCCTCGGGATCCACATCCACAAGGCGGGATTCTTCCGCGACGTGGCCTCGATATTCAGGCACTTGCCGGAGCTCTCATGGATCACGCTCGCGGTCGCGCTCGGCACCTTCGCCGTCATCTATTTTTCGAAGCGTTTTCTGCCGAAGTCGCCGGCGCCATTGCTGGCGGTGGCCGCGGGCATAGCCGCTTCGGCACTCGCCGGGCTCGAAGGCATCGGCGTCAGTGTCGTGGGCGCGATCCAGGGCGGGTTGCCGATGCCCGTTCTGCCGCAACCCGGGCTGCTCGAGGCCATGTGGCCCGCCGCCGCCGGCATCGCCCTGATCTCGTTCACCGAGTCGATCGCCGCCGCACGGGCATTCGTCCGCCGTACCGATCCGCCCATCGACGCGAACCGTGAGCTGCTGGCGATCGGCGCCGCCAATGCGGCCGGCGCCTTCATCGGATCGATGCCGGCCGGCGGCGGCACCTCGCAGACGGCGGTCAGCCTCAAGGCCGGTTCGCAAACGCAGGCCACCTCGCTCGTGGTCGCCGCAGTCGCTTTGGCCACGCTGATGTTCCTCGCGCCGGTGCTCGCGTTGATGCCGCACGCGACGCTGGCCGCGGTGGTCATCGCCTATTCGATCGGGCTGGTGGATCCGGCCGAGATGGCGGCGATCCGCCGCGTGCGCACGATGGAATTTCGCTGGGCCCTGGTCGCCTGCCTTGGCGTCATGATGCTGGGAACGCTCAAGGGCATCCTGGTCGCGATCGTGCTGTCGCTGCTGGGCCTGATGAGCATGGCGAACAACCCGCCTGTTCACGAGATCGGGCGCAAGCCCGGCACGCGGGTGTTTCGCCCGCGCTCGCCGGAACATCCGGATGACGAGGCGATTCCGGGGCTGCTGATTGCGCGCCCCGAGGGCCGCATGTTCTTCGGCAATGCCGCGAACGTCGGCAACAAGCTTGAGGTCCTGATGAAGGCCGTTTCCCCGCGCGTAATCGTGCTCGACTGTTCGGCGATTCCGGGTCTGGAATTCACCGCGCTGAAGATGCTGACCGAGGCCGAGGAGCGTCTCCGCGCCGACGGGATCGAACTCTGGCTCGCGGCATTGAACCCCGAGACCATGGAACTCGTTCAGCGCTCGCCCCTGGCACATCGCCTGGGACACGATCGGATGTTCTTCACCGTTGACCAGGCGGCCGCTGCATTCGAGGCGCACCAGGTTTCGTCTTCCGCATCCTAGGAATCGCCATGCGCACATCGCAGCATTCCGAGCAGGCGGCGCGCGCGCCGCTGCTCAGCCCCGTGGACCGGGTATCGGAATTGCTCTTCGGCCTGTTCATGGCGCTGACCTTCGTCGGCGTCGTGTCCATGGCCACATCCGGGCGAGACGAGATCCGAACCATGCTGGCCGCCGCACTGGGGTGCAACCTGGCCTGGGGCATCGTCGACGCGGTCATGTACCTGGTTCGCACGATTACCGAGCGCGGACGCTCGCTGACGCTGGCCCGCTCGGTGCAGGCCGCGCCGAATGCGGCGGCCGGACGCAGACTCGTTGCGGACGCCCTCCCCCCCGACATGGCGAAGCTGGTCGAAACGGCCGAAGTCGAGGCGATCCGTAGTCGAGTCGCCGCCTTGACCGACCTGCCAGCACGTCCCCGATTGCAGCGCGACGATTTCCTTGCCGCGCTCGGCATCTTCCTGATCGTGGTCGTATCGACCTTTCCGGTCGCACTGCCCTTCATCTTCTTCGAGGACGCCCGCTTCGCGCTGTTCGTGTCGCGTACGGTCGCCGTGGCGATGCTGTTCCTCGGCGGGCTCGCCCTCGGCCGTTACGCCGGCTATGGCAGCTGGAAAACAGGCGCCATGATGGCCGGACTCGGCATGGTGGTGGTGATCGTCGTCATTGCGCTGGGTGGATGATGCGAGGCGCACGCATATCGATCGGCCTGTGTTTCGCGTCGCTCGCCGCCAGCACCCAGGCCGGCGAGCCGGAACCCGTCACGCCGCCGGCCTGGGCGTTTGCGCTGACCGCCTACCCCACCGTGGTGAAGGATCGCGACAACAACTATACGTCGGCGATCGCCACGGCAGACCGTGGGCCACTGCATCTGGAGGCCCGCTACAGCTACGAAGCCGTCGGCGCGCGCTCGGCCTTCGCCGGCTGGAATTTCTCCGGCGGCGAGTCGCTCGAGTGGGAGGTCACGCCCCTGCTGGGCGGCGTCTGGGGGCCGCTGCAGGCGGTTGTCCCGGGCGTCGAACTGAGCCTTGCCTACCAGCGCCTCGATTTCTATCTCGAAGGCGAATACGTCGACGATGGCAACGATCCCTATACCTACGCCTGGATCGAGCTGGGGTTCGCGGCGACGGACTGGCTGCGCATCGGGGCCGCGGCGCAACGCACCCGGGTCTTCGGCGACGAACGCGATATCCAGCGCGGTCCATTCGCCCAGCTGAGCTGGAACCGGTTCAGCTTAGGCGGCTACTGGTTCAATCCCGGCGCGGACGACCAGGTTTTCATCGGCTCGGTCGGGCTGACGTTCTAGCGACCGCCTGCGCGGCGTGCGCCGAGCCATCGTGCTGAACCCTGAAATTCCTTGCACGTCGGATTGACAGTGGAGCCGACGATTAGCTACTTGATCGACGATCGTCTGAAAACGCCTCGTGCCTCGGCCGTCGCCGGCATCGTTATTCGGTGTTGTTCCTCATCAGCCGGGTGCTGCTCCGGATCGCCATACCTGCCGACCCGCAGGGTGCCGGGGCCTGGCTTGCCCGCGACCTGAAGTCTGTCACGCTCGCAATACTTCCGTCCCCCTGTTCAGGCATTGCATTCCTGTCGTTCGCGGGGTGCTTCGCGATCGCACGGGCGCCCACGAGGACCGCTCCTTTGCCACGGCTTCCATGGACAGCGTTCTGCTGTCTCTTGCCATGCTGTTCGTCGCCGGGGGCGTCTCGGCAGGCGTCGTCATGGAATTCCACACCATGCCGAACAGGCTGGTCGAGACGGGCGTCAACGCATTTTGTCGTGCAGCGGCATGGCGCCTCAACAACCGCCATGCGACAAGGATGGCGGCCGCGATCATGATCTCCACCTTGACGACCGCACCATGCATCTTCCCGCGCTGCATGGCCTGGCTCGGCTTGGCGCTGGCGCCGAGCACCGGTCATGTTCCGGGCGCCGCTGCCGTTTCCGCTCTGGGTGCTGCGGGTCAGCTTGAATATACTGTAGTCGAAGCTGAAATCCGCTCCGGTTTCGGCTTCCTGAGCGGGCAACTGCTCGCCTCCATCAATCATAATGACGTTCTTCCCGACAGGCATTCTGGCAAAGACCAGAAACTGTGGCCATGGCCACGCCATTGATCAACCGATGCGTACCAGAATTTCGCGCCATGACAATCAGTAAGACCGGGCTCGTGATGTTTGTTCTCGCGCTTGGGGCACGCAGCGCGCAGGCACAGACCATCGAGCCCAGGGCGTACACGAATGCACCGATCGGGATGAATTTCCTGATCGCGGGCTACGCTTACGCCGAAGGCGGCCTGTCGGTCGAACCGACGGTGCCCCTGACGAATGCGAACCTCGAGACCCACACAACGATTTTCGCCTACGCCCGAACCCTCGACCTGTGGGGCCAATCCGGAAAGTTCGATGTGATCGTGCCTTATGCCTGGCTCTCCGGAGATGCGGAATACGCGGGTCAGCCTGTGGAGCGCGAAACTTCCGGATTCGGCGCCCCGCTGCTGCGTCTGTCCATGAACTTCATCGGGGCGCCTGCGCTCTCGGTGAAGGAGTTTGCAGCCTATCAGCAGGATCTCATTGTCGGCGGAAGCGTTCAGGTGGGGTTGCCTACCGGCCGATACGATCCCGACAAGCTGGTCAACATCGGCAGCAATCGCTGGTTCGTCAAGCCCGAACTCGGCATCTCGAAGGCTTGGGGGCCCCTGGCGCTGGAACTTGCAACGGCAGCGACGATTTTCAGTGACAACGAGGACTTCTTCGGTGGCCAACAGCTCGAGCAGGATCCGATCTATTCGCTGCAGGGGCATCTCGTCTATACCTTCCCTTCCGGGATCTGGGCCGCATTGACCGGCACCTATTTCACCGGCGGGCGCACCACCATCGATGGGGTGGAAGGTAACGACCTGCAAAAGACTTCGCGCGCGGGGGTGACCCTCGCCCTGCCTGTGAACCGTCACCATTCGATCAAGCTCTACGCCAGCACCGGACTCTCCATCCGCACCGGGACCGACTTCGACGCCATCGGCGCCGCCTGGCAGTATCGCTGGGGGGAAGGGTTTTGATCGGCGCGCCCTCCTTTCCTGCCGCAGACCGCGCGCGGCTGCGGGAACGGCATGGCGCGCAGCCCGACCGTGCCGCACGAGGCCTGAACGGCCCTCGTCCAATGATCACCATTGCCGCCGGTTTCAGATAAGGTTCGCCCTCGAAGGATCATGAAATGAACAGTTCTCCATCCGAGCCCAGCGACAGCCTGCTCCGGAACCCGCCGGACTTCTCGCTCGTCCATGGCGGACCGCTTTTCCAGCTCTTTCTCCGGGCGCATCTGTCCGACGATGCGCTGGAGCTGGCGCGCCAGCGCATCATCGTCATCGCGCTGCTGGCCTGGCTGCCGCTGCTGCTGCTCTCGGCGCTGGAGGGGCATCTGCTGGGCAGCAGCGTGGCAGTCCCTTTCCTGATGGACGCGGAAGTTCATATCCGCTTCCTGGTGGCGATCCCGCTGATGGTCGGCGCCGAACTGGTGGTGCACCGGCGCTTGCGCTTGCTGCTGAAGCAGTTCCTGGAACGCAATCTGATTCCCGAGCACGCCATGCCACGTTTCGATGCCGCCGTCCGCTCTGCATTCCGGCTGCGCAATTCGACGCTCGCCGAGGTGCTTCTGCTCGCTATCGTATATGGCGTCGGCGTCCTGATCGTCTGGCGCCATTTCATGACGCTCGATGCACCCACCTGGTATGCGACGCCTTCCTCGGCGGGGTTCCGTTTCTCGCTTGCGGGAATGTGGTATGCCTACCTGAGCGTACCGATTTTCCAGTTCCTGCTGCTGCGCTGGTATTTCCGCCTGCTTGTCTGGGTACGCTTCCTGTGGCAGGTGTCACGCATCGAATTGAACCTCATCCCCACGCATCCGGACCGCAACGGTGGTCTGGGATTTCTCGCCAGCACAGCCTTTGCATTCATGCCATTGCTGACGGCGCATGGCGCACTCGTTGCCGGAAATATCGCCAACCGCATTTTCTACCTCGGATCGGCCCTGCCTGAGTTCAAGGTCGAGATCGCTCTGATGGTCGTCTGGCTGCTGTGCGTGGTGCTCGGGCCGCTGCTGGTGTTCTCCCCCCAGCTTGCAAATGCCAAGCGGGTGGGCCTGCGCGAATATGGCGCACTGGCCAATCGTTACGTGCGCGCGTTCGACGACAAATGGCTACGCGGCGGCGCGCCGGCCGATGAGCCGCTCTTGGGCAGCGGCGACATCCAGTCCCTCGCCGACCTGGGCAACAGTTACGAGGTGGTGCGGACCATGAACGTCACGCCTGTCTCGAAGGACGCCATCATCCGGCTCACGGCCGCGGTAATCGTGCCGATCGTGCCGCTGCTGCTCACCATGATGCCGCTGGAAGACCTGCTGAAAAAGCTGCTGGGGATATTGTTCTAGGAAACAGCCGGCGGCCGGGCGCGGTGCCGACCTTGCGTCGGTGGCTGGACCATGGCTGCGTCAGTCAGCAGAGGGTCAAGATTGTGCCGAATCCATGACGACAGTTCATTACGTAGGCACGCCTGCGTCACGCCGTGCGCGTTCCGGAAGCATTCCCGAAACGGTGGCTTGCACAACGTCTCCGGCAACCCTCGTGCCCCACCCCACACGCACTTCAGGTCTTGTCGACGGCCCCATCAGGCGCGGTTTCGGGTTCGCGCATGGGCCAGGTCTTCGACATGAGCCAGCTCACCCCCAGGCCGACGACAGCGCCGAAAATCACCTCGGCCACGCGATATAGCGCTTCCTCCACGCCGACGATCTTGGAATGGGCCGACGTGCTTACGGCGATGACAATCGCGGCTGTGATCGGCGCCTGGCGCCACATGACCTGGATGCGCACGAAATAGCTGGAGAGCAGCACCGTGACCGCGAGTGCGAAAGGCAACCGCCACGGGGTCGGCTCGCCAATCGACACGAAAAGCAGCCCGACAGCGCACCCGACCAAAGTGTTGATCAGGCGGCCGCGGAAAAACTTGAAGCCCTTTTTCATGGCCGGCTCGCTCGATGCGATCATCGATGCGATCGCCCAGACCGGGTTCGCGCCCGAGAAAGATCGAATTCCGACCCAGACGATGATCGACGCTAAGAAAACATTCGCCGCAAAGCGAACGCCGAGCAGGTTGTCTTCCAGGAAATGTTCGACTAGCTTTATGCTCGCCACAGCGCCGCGGACTCCAAAGCTGCGTGCGACTCAAACTGCGCGGCGGCCAGACCCGACACATCCGGGCCCCGGCAGGCCGTCACGCTTTCCGGTCCGCGAATGCATCGATCCTACTCACCGAGGTGGGCCTGAAAATACTCGAGGGCAGCCCTGGTTTTCGGTTCCTGGGCGCCGCTGAGTTCGATGCCGCACCTGCCCAGATAGGCCTTGAACTCGGCGATGGCCTGAAAAGTCTCCTCCGGAAGACACTTGGTGGAGATCTCGAGGATGCGCGAGCCGTCTGGATAGAGCCACATTTCCACGATGACATCGCTACCGTAGTCCTTCGGCTTGTGCGTGGCCTTGAGCAGGAAGACGGGGCCCAATGTGACCAGGGAATCCAATTCGAGACCCGCCGGCGCGTGCGCCTTGTAGAACGCGCGCTGCCCCTTCGAGAACAGCGAACTGAGCGGCACCTTGCCCGCGGTCATGTCGAGCACCTCCTTGCCGGTGCACGCACCCTTGAACGACGCCGAGCAGACGAATCCGCCCGGCATTGCATCCAGTTCGATCTTGAAGCTCGCCGAGCGCCGCAGTTCGGGATCGATCTGGTTGGGATCGACCGGGCGCAGCTTGACGACAGTGTCGCCGCGCCCGCCCTGGATACGCCGTGCCCGAACCACGACGCCGGCCTTGAACAGGTCCAGATTAGGGGTATCGAAGAAGAACGCCTGCCGCGGCTGTGCCTCGACCGGGTCGAGCCGCAGCTTCTTGATCGTCGCACGGTGCCCCGCTGCGGGAATGGATAGCTTCAATTCGATGCTGGTCGAGCCCTTGCTCAATTCGAAAGCCTTCGCCATCTCCTCGGCTGAGAGCGGGCGCGGTCCGCTCGCCGGCTTGGCCGGCCGGGGCTTCAGGACCCTCTTGGCTGCAGGTACCCTGGTGGTCTTCGCGGTCTTCGTGGTCTTCGCGGTCTTTGTGCTTGTTGGGGTGCTCATGGTTTGTGTCCTGCCTTTTCTTCAATGTAAGAATCAATCAGTTCCAACAACTTCCGTTCGAAAGAGCCCATGCGCCTCAAGCGTCGAAGCGCTCGGCCAGCACACCGTGGCGCAGGCCGCGATCGCTCACCGTGAGGCTCTCCTTGCCGAGCAACGCCATCACCGTGCGGACGATGCAGGCACCGGCGAGGATGACTTCCGCCCGCTTCGGCTGCAGGCCGACGATGGCGCGGCGAGCATCCGCATCGCGCGACCGATAGAGCTCGATCTGCCGATCGATCTCGGCGCGGTCGAGGGTCGCGCCCTGAACCACCGCGGGATCGTAGGCAGCGAGCTGAAACCTGACCGAAGTCATGTTGGTCACCACGCCGCCCATCGCCACCAGCTTGTCGGGAACCGGTCGTCCTTCGATTCGCGACAGGTCGGCCGAAATCGCCGCCATGGCCTCGCGCAGCGTGGCGGGCGACACGGCGCCGTCCAGCTTGTAGCGCTCGGTGTAGCGCACGGCACCGACATCGACGCTGAAGCGCTCGTCGACGACCGAGTCGTGCCCGAAGGTGAACTGCGAACTCCCACCGCCGGTGTCGAACACGACGAGTGAGCCCGTCTTCAGGCCGAGGCCGGATTTGGCAGCCAGATAGGCCAGCCGGCTCTCCTCCTCGCCGGAAATCACTTCGATGTTCACGCCGCTGCGCCTCTCAATTGCGGCGACGACCGCGTTGCCGTTCGAGGCGATTCGCAGGCCGGCCGTGCCCACCGCGGCGACCGCACGCACGCCGTGCCGCTTCGCCTCGTCGGCCATGCCCGCGATCGCGGCCACGGTTCGCTCGAGCGCGGCGTCGATGATCGCGCCCTGCTCCGCGAGCCCTTCTCCGAGGCGCGTCAGCTCCGCACGGTCGACGAGGGTGCGCCAGCGCCCATCGCGGTCGCGCTCGCCGATGTGGAACTTGATCGAATTGGTACCGGCATCGATGACGGCATACCGTTCCGGTATGTCGTCGATCAGGGCTGCCAGCCCGCGGGGATAGCTGGTGTTGGTGTACCCGCCCAGGCCGAGTTCGCGCACGGCGCGAATCACGGCTTGCGCATCTGTCGATTCGACCGCAATCGTGCGGGTGGACTTGCCGTTCGCCACCACTTCGGAGAGTTCCCCCGTGCAGCCGCCGATCGTATAGCGGACCCGCCGCTTGTGCACATCCACCCGGCGTATCGCGCCGCCCGGCTGGGCGAATGCCTCGATGAACGCATCGAGCGTGTAGCTCGCGCGGGACAGCGCAGGCACTGGGAGCCGCAGCGACTCGAATACCTTGGCCACCTCGGCCGCAGCCAGCGGAAACCCGGCTTTCATGACCGGCGTCCACTGCTCGAGGCCGTCGGCGTTGACCTCCCGCAGCACCTTGATGTCCATCAAGTCTGCGCGGACTTTCACATTGTCGCCGGCGCCGGACAGCAGATAGATCTCGTCGCTCTCCTGTACCCCCTCCGGCGTCAGTGCAGCCAGCCGCGACTCCGCCTCGCCGAAGTGCCGACCGAACGAGCGCCATTCCCAGCGCGGCATTATCGTGTTCATAACGGTCACCCTTCTCGTGAATTCATCGCGATTCAAACAGCTTTTAAGAGCGGCAACTCTTGTTTACATATTAGCAGCAAGCAATGCACTTC